>JAUIBX010000097.1 GCA_030427595.1 Bacteriovoracia bacterium
CCACTTTAATGGAGACCTGAGGATTTTTAACATTTTCTACCGCAGGGAGGGCATTATTTCCTAAGTTGAGAACAACCTGCTTAAGTTGAGTTTCATTTCCAATAAGATAACCACCAGGAGAGTCTAAGAAAAGGCTGACTTGGGTATCTTGGTTTTTGGCGGCCCTTAAAATATTAATGGCGTCTTGAATGGCGGGAATGGGGGCAAACTTTTTAAATGTTAAGGTTTCCTCTTTGGTGTAAATGAGGATTTGTTTAACAAGCTCACGGGCCCGGTCAAGAAGGTCTCCAGCAACATTGAGATGGGCGAGGGCATCAGCATTATCAATAACCTCCTCCTCTAGGATAAAGAGGGAGTTATAGAGGCCTTGGAGAATATTATTAAAGTCATGGGCAACACCACTGGCCAAGGTTCCAAGGGCCTCCATCTTTTGTGATTGAAGAATCTGTTCCTGGTATTTGTGATTTTCCTCTAGCTGCTCTGCAATTTTCTTCTGCATGAGATTTAAACTTTCGGCCAGGTCATCAATTTCATCCTTTGATTCATGAAGCCCCCTTTCTAGATCAAGGGGCATACCCATATTCTCTAGGCTGATTTTGCGAGCAAAAGTATTAATCTTCATGAGATTGTGACTAATAAGCGTGTTCACAATGAAGAGAATGAAGAGGGAGACGATAAAAGTTTTAGCGCCTTGAGTGGCCAAGATGATGAGGATCCGCGCTCTTAGAGTCTCAAGGACTGGACTGAGGTCAGAGATAATCTCTAGGCTTCCCAAATTATTTTTAACCCCATTTCTTTCATAGAAAATGGGATAGGTCTTGATAATGTCATTGGGACTAGGTTTTCCCTTGCTCAAGGAAATAGGTTCATCATCTTTTGGAAAGATGGTGAGGGACTTTATGGTCTCAATTTCTAGGAGACCCTTAAGCTGAATTTGGATCTGTTCATTGTTAATATTCCACAAGTTTTGGGCCAGGGACTTGAGTTGAGTTGCCTTGATTTGATCGACCGTAGTGTAAATGCCATCAACACCTTTCTTATAATCGATATAAATTTGAATACTTGTCAGAAAAAGAGTGATGATCGTTGAAAAGAAGAGGATGCTTACCAGCAGTTTCTTGCCGAGGCGAGTTCGTCGAAATAGAGGTTTGTCACGCCAATTCTTAATAATGGGAGCAGTCCTTTCTTGATGGCCTAAGAGGACGTTTGCTCACTCCCGATAGACCCACCTTGTCCTAAAGTGGTTATTATAATGATTCCTGTTTGAATAAGAAAGAAGCTTCCAAGGAATAGCGCGCCTCCCTCGCTAAAGCCATAGCTATGGAGACCAGACGCCAAGATATAGTTGACACCGAACCATGCCATCATAATTGACATAAATGCTCCGGCAACAAGAGGAATGAATCTCTTATGAGGAATCCAGGATGTGTAGCGACCATGGAGAATGGCCATGTAGATGACAAAGGCAATGAGACTCCAGGTTTCCTTAGGGTCCCAGCCCCAAAAGCGACCCCAACTGTAGTCGGCCCATACCCCGCCAAGAATAATTCCTGCACCCAACATAATCGTGCCCCACTTCAGTGTGGTGTAAATATGGTCAGAGTAATAGACCTCATCTTGGCGACTTAATTCACCAAAGCGCTTCTTAATCAGAATGGTATTGGCAAGAATCCAGCTGAGGGCCAGAGCACCATAAGACATGATGATAGTTGTGACATGGGTAGAAAGCCAAAAATTATCTCGCAAGACAGGCACCAGAGGGCTGATACTTTCAGAGAGCATTCCGGTGGCAAAGTTCATCATCATTAGGGTGCAGGCATTATACATCAGACCCATATAAATATAGACACGCTCCTTTTTGTAATGGCCAACGATCATCGCCAAAAAGAGGGCACCAAAGCCAGAAAACATAACCGTTTCGTACATATTGGTAATAGGGGCTCTGCCACTGATAAGAATGCGAACGGTGATAAGAGCGAGTTGCACGGCAATGGTGGAAAAGGAAAAGACTAAGGCCAGGGTAAACTTCTTAAAGAGAGTGAGGCAGGCCAGCGCAAGGAGGGTCAGGAGCATACTCACTAGAGGAAGCTTGGCCTTCACAAAGTGGTATTCCATTACATGTTTATCTCCAGCAACTTTCTTATAGCGCTCAACCTCATCAAAGATAACCTTGGTGAAAGGGTCTTGAGATATTCTCTTGGCCTCAAGAATTTTATCTTCTCTAAGAAAGCTAGTTACTGGTATCCAGTCAACCCTTTGGTTTGTAACCGCAGGTAGAAGCCAATTTTGGCCACCTGTAATTTCACGGTAGAGGGCCGCTTGAGATAGAAGTGTTTGTAGTGCCTTGGTGCGCGAATCCTGAATTTTTTGTTTTCTCACTTCACGCTGAAGGCGTGGGATTTCCTCGACGAGGTCTTTAAAGGCAATTGTCTTGGTGCCTTCTGGTAGCTCGAGAAACTTTTGCGCATCAACGTGATCGACTCTTGCGCTAAGCTTTATAGTGTTGGCCAAATCCATGCCTTGTAGGCTGAGAAGGCAAAAGGTTTGAACGGCACTAAGGTTTTGATAGCTTTTTTTACCACTAAGATATTTAATAATTTCGTTGGCATGAACGAGAAGAGGTTTAACGCGGCCACCTTGGCGAATAGGTATGGCCCCAAGCTCGTCTTGGCAAAAGTAGGTTTGTTCGACCCTGTTGCCATCGGCAAGGGACTGAGGGCTCGCCATAAAAAGGCAGAGGGCAAAAAAAGTGAAAAGATATTTTAAGTTCCTGGCCATTAACATAATGTCTCCACATTTAAGAAACAGGGGGCTCTTCAAGCCCTGCCACTAGAGGCGAAACCTTGCCCTTCTTACGCCGGCGGAAGTTGAGCCAGTAGTGCCACATACTTCCAAAAACCAACATAAGTGAACCTGCGTATTTAAAAGGCCTACCTGGATCAACATTGACACTTAAAGTACTTGAGTAATTACCCTGACGGTCTTGAGAGTAGGAGGCTTGATAGAAAGTAAAACCTTGATGCTTTAAAGGATTATTCATGTAGATGTGATGGTTTTCCGGACCATTCTCTGAGAAGAGGCGCACAAAGGATTCGTAGCTTGCGGCCCTATTGGTTCCCGGGTCCTTTTCCATTTTGAAGCGGGTGAGAACAAACTCAAAGGGCAGCTTTAGGGATTCTTTTTGGAGAAGGAAGACCACCCTCTTACCATTGATGAGCAGTTGTACGGGCTGATCATTAGTCACCCAGTAGGACTGGTCCTGAACGATAAGTTCTAGTGCTCTGGTTGAGCCTTTAATCATTTCGTTATTTTTCTGAATGGGAAGGACTTTAGTTGGAACCAGACTGGGAACCTTTGAAATTTGGTGGTTCTCCATAATTAATTCAAAACCCATCCAAGGGATTTCCACAGGCTGATTTCTCTTAAGTGGTTTTTGAAACCATTGGTCTTCGTCTTTGTCATAAAAGGCAGTCGCCTGACCAAAGAGAAAGAGATTGGGCTTTTCTTCAAAGAGCTTCTTTGAGAAAATTCTTAACTCCGCCCCTCTCTTCACTTTCATTTCCTGATCAAGTGGCCAGGGGCTAACATCAGGAAAGAAGCTTAAGAGGTCTCCCTTATGCTCTACAACGAGAAACCTACGTCCTGAATCAGCTTTCTTGATAGCTATTTTCTTATCTTCTGGGGTGTAGCAGGAGGCCTGAGAACGATCCCACAAAATAAGCTTTGAGGGATTATTTTGACCAAAACATTGAGCAAGAGAATCAGGCAAATAATGAATGGTTAGTGGTCCCAAAGTCAGGTTTGATTCAAATTCTATGCTTTCAGGATGGAGGGATAGGGTAAAGTCTTGTGCCACCATTTCGTTGGCCAAGGTGTACTGAGTAGAATGAAGGGGCTCACTTGGTTGATACTTTTGACGGGGTTCTTGCCAGCGAAACTCTTTTTCAGCAAAGGGGAGATAGCGGCCTAATTTGATGTCCTGATAGACTTCATCAATATTCGTGGAAAAACCTGTATAGGGTAGCTTAAAGCTGACGAGACGACCTTCATCTGGAAAACGAATTTTTAAAACATCATCACTAAGAATGACCTCACGATTGGGTGTATTGGGAGGTAGGACCAAACTCCCATCGACTCCTGCATAGTAGGTCATAAACGAGCCGGCACCGATGATAATTAGGCCTGCATGAATGGTGTAAAAACCATAGAGGCGCTTTTTAGGCGGAAGTCTCAAGAAAGCGGCAAAGGTAATAGAAATAAACATGCCAAACTGCAAAAGCATAAAGGGCCAGGTCTTATAAACTGTGCGGTTAGCAAAGTCTGTCCCAAAGTAACTTTCAAAGAAGGTACCAACGACCATGGCCAGGGCAAAAAGACTCAAGAGGATAACCGCAAACTTTAAACCACCGAGAGTCTTCTCAAGCTTAGTGACATTAAAGCCAGTTCCTTTTTTCGTAGAAGATTTGGCCTTGCTGTCGTTGAGGTGAATGGAGGCGCTTTCTTGTTTTGTGCTCACATTTTTCCTTTTCCTGAGTGCCTCTGATATAGCGTGTATAACACCATATTTCCAATACTTTAGAAATTATCATGAGCTTATTTTCAGGGTCTAGGGCCCATGAGGAAATGGTGAGCTTATTAGGAGTTTGGTGGGGCCAATGTATAAAATAATTTAACCAGGCCAAACAAAAGAGGCTGATGGATAAGGTAAATCCATAAGGAATGTTGACCAAAGTGCAGGAGAGGGCGCTTACCCGGAAAATTGGGGATAGAGAGTTGATGGGCCTTGTGATGGTAGGAGAATTGTCCCAAGAGCACAACTCCTAGCCAGGGAAGTGCGGGGATATAATCCATGGAGGCATGGTCCATACGAATCCAAGGCCAGCGAAAGCCAAAAATGACAGGTACCAGGATGACTAAGGCCACTATAAAGGCGATCCATGGTCTTTTCACAAAGGGCAAGGCCAAAATTGTGCATATAGCAATACAATGGAGGGTTCCGAAATAAATCCAGCGATCGGGAAATGCTGCATAGGTGAAGATACTGATAAGAGCTGCAAAGAAGGCCAGCTTGAGAAATCTTTTGGCGACTTTCTTAGTATCGATGCTCTTTTGATGAACCAATTCCAAGGATTGACCCATTGCAAAAAGGAAGAGAAAGACAATGACTCTGGGAAATGCCCACCAGAAAGGATCATTTTGAAAATCAATACTGGCGTAGCCAAAGACCTTCAGGTCAAAGGAAAAATGAAAGATGATCATCAAGAGGACAGCAAAGCCTCTCAGCATATCGAGAGCAGGGTAGCGTGACTCCCGCTTAATAGTGAAGAAAGGTCTTAAAAAGTTATTAACAAAAGAAGTCAACATTTCAGTCGCTAGTCGTTAACCTAAATGGGCTAAATTAATCTTAATAATTTATTTTATCAGAAAAGGGCCCTTCATGAAATTCTCCCTTCCTCTTTCAGGATCTTCTTCTACTGGTCAAGAACGCACCCTTAAATGGGTGTTGCTGGTGGTGGTTTTTTTGATTGTGTCCACAGGCGCAGGCCTACTCTTTTTAAAGAATAAGGGAGCACCTCGCTATCAAGGGAAAGTTGCTCTTAAAAACCTTAGAGACTCAGTTCAGGTTAAATTTGATCAGCAGGGGATTCCCCATATTAGTGCTATTCATGAAGAAGATGCTTTTAAGACCTTAGGCTATCTCATGGCCCAGGACCGTCTCTTTCAAATGGATCTTTTGCGAAGGGTGGCGCGCGGCCGTTTATCTGAAGTCTTTGGTCAAAAGGCCCTTGCAACTGATGAACTCTTTCGCACCCTCAACGTCTTTGCCCCTTTTCAAGGACCAAACTTTAAGGAAGCCCCTGAGACAAAGAAAGTCATGCAGGCCTTCTTTGATGGTGCTAATCAATTTATCAGTAAAAAGAGTTGGCCCTTTGAATACACTCTACTTGGTTTTGAACCAGAAGAGTTTGTTGTTGAGGATGGCTACGGCATTTTGGGTTATATGGCCTATAGCTTTGCCATGGGTCTTAAAACCGATCCTCTTATTGAGCTTCTCCATCAAAAATTAGGAAAGGAGAGAGTTAACGAGTTAAGAAGAGAACCTAAAGTTTTAAGTGGGGAAAGAACGGTTTTAAATAAAGAGAAGAGTAATCCTGACCTGCTCAAAAAGAAACATAAGACTGCTTTGTGGCAAAGAGGTCATGAATTTCTTGAAAAGCGTATTGGACTCTTTAGTGGCTCCAATGCCTGGGCGCTCGCCCCCCAAAGGTCCCGTGACGGTAGTGCCCTTTTGGCCAGTGACCCCCATGTTTCTTTTAGTATTCCAGGCCTTTGGTATGAAGCCCATCTCAAGTGGGACAAAGGTCTCATAAGGGATCAGTTTGAGTTCTATGGCCACTTTGTACCTCTGCTACCTTTTGCGGCTTTAGGCCATACAGCAAAGCATGGATGGGCCGTTACCATTTCCTATATCGATGATATGGATTTCCTATGGACTCAGCTTAAAACAAAGGAAAGACAGTACCGCTTTCAAGGTGCTTGGCATGAACTCAAGGTGCGAGAAGAGGTGATAAAGGTCAAAGGCCAGCAGGACTATAAGTTTAAGGTTTATCAAACAGACCATGGTCCCCTTGTAGGTAAGCTTCTTGAAAAATTTCCTCTAACGGGACTTAAGGAAAGTGAGACCATGAATGTCACCTTGAAGTGGGGTCATCATGAAGGGGACAATAGACCAGATCAAGCCTTTTATGGTGCTTTGATGGCCAATAACCAAAGGGAATTTGAAGATGCATTGGCCTATGGTCGCTCACCTGGACTCAATGTGGTTTACGCCGATAAATTAGGAAATATTGCCCGTTACCTCTTTGGAACTCAATACCGACGCTACAGAGGAGATAGTGGAGATCGTTTCCAAAAGCTAAGTGATGATCTCCTCCAAGAGGCCTATGAAGTTATTCCTTTTGAAGAGAGGAATCATCTTATCAACCCTGATAATGGTGTCGTGGTTTCGGCCAATCAAAAGCCAGAAAATAGTGCAGTCCTAAAGAGTGGCTACTTTCAACCCATGGACCGCTACCAAACCATTAATGAAATACTTGCGGGGCAAACTAAATGGACTCTCGATGAGTTGAAGGTTGTACAGACCGCACCCGTTAATATTTTCTTCCCTACCTACAAAAAGGCCATGGCGCAGGTCTTAGATGAGGCGCCCTTGGGGGAGAAGGAAAAGAAAGTGTGGCAAAGACTTAAGAAGTGGCAAGGTCATTCTCCTAGCTCGAGTAGTGAGTCATTGGTTTTTTATCGCTTCTTTAATCAATTGCAACGGGAACTACTTCCTGAACTTGATGAGGAAGAGTTTCTTCAATACTGTGACACCAACTATATTTGGCATCACACAAAGAGGAACCTCCTCAGTGGGGATAAGCCTAAGAGAGTTATCTCTGCCTTTAAGAAAAGTGTTGAAGACCTCTTTAAGAGCTATGGGCCGATGGTGAATTGGTCTCTTGCAAATGAACAAACCCTTACACTTTCTCATCCCTTAAGTCGCGCAGGTGCTCACCTGGCCTTCTTCCTCGATATTGGTCCTAGTCCTATGGATGGAGGTTTTAATCAGATCAATAATATGCGTCCAGTTGGTTGTCGTAATGGCATGAAAATTAAAGCTGGCCCTTCTACTAGAAGGCTTATTTCTTTTAAAAACCCTGAGGAAAGTTATGGCATTCTTCCTCTTGGAAATAGCGGTCACTACGCAAGCCCTTTCTTTTCCAATCAGTGGCATATCTTTAAGAGCAATGACTATAGAGATCAGTTGATGCGGCCTTTGAAAGAAGAGGAAGTGTTTGGGGCTTTAACCTTCTATGTTCAGTAATTTTTAAAAGCGATGAGGACACCCTCACCTTGAACTTCAAAAGTACCGCTGGCCTCATTGCTTAGACCATATGAGGAAAGGGGAGAAATTGGTAAATTTTCTCCCTTATACTTAAGGTCGCCTTTTAGAGTGACGGGGATATTTTTGAGGGTAAAAATGCTGACCGTTCCTACATGGTGACTTTTAAGGCCATTCATCGCTATCACGATCACCTCACGGCCTAAGCTATCAAAGAGGTTGACTTCTATATGGCCTCTAAGGCGTGGTTCGAGTTCTTCTAGCCAGAGACTAATATCACCTAGGATAGCGAGCTGGTGGTCTAAACGACCTCCAATGAAACCATAGAGTGATAATTGGGTGGCCTTTTCAAGATGACCAACTTCTTCAAGCTTTTTGAGGCAAGCATAGAGGTCACTGTGATCCTTTTCAGGATTAAGTTTAAAAATTTGTTCCGGTGGCAGACCTTCCTCTGTCTTACTGCTTTCTTTTGGGAGAGGTCCCGGATAGGGGCCATCATGATCACCAATCCAAAAAATAGGAAGAGTAGGTGAGTCTTGGCCGAGAAGCTGTCTTACAAGGTCTTTGTGGCGCCAACCCGCATCAACATAAAAGCAGATATTTGGTTGATCGCCTGTGAGGACTGTATCTAGTGGTCCATAAATAAAGATCTTCTGCATGAATCTTTTCTCTCTTGGTTTTTTAAGCGTTGGTCTAAAAGGGTCCAAGAAGTGCTTGAGTATAATTGTTGCCGTAATA
This sequence comes from Bacteriovoracia bacterium, assembly GCA_030427595.1. Classification (GTDB taxonomy): domain Bacteria; phylum Bdellovibrionota; class Bacteriovoracia; order Bacteriovoracales; family Bacteriovoracaceae. The sequence goes on from JAUIBX010000097.1 coordinate 8,624, forward strand.
TTGAATAAAAGATACATTATTAGCAACTTAAGTGACATTTTTGGGAGGATGCGTTGAAGTATCTACTATTTTCTATTGCTACCTTAGCTGCCCTTAGTATTCCACAAAACGCCCTGGCCGCTGGAGATGCTGCCAAAGGCCAGACACTTTATAAAGCTTGCATCCAGTGCCATGGTGAAGATGGCAGAGGAAACCCTACTGAGGAAGCTCCTCGCATCGCTGGTCAATACGATTGGTATATTATCTCTAGTATTAATCAGTTTAAGGCCGGTGTTGAGCGCAAGAACCCTAAGATGTTGCCCTATATTCAAAACCTCTCTGACCAGGACATTGCTGACCTCGCTGCTTATATCAGCCAAATGAAGTAACCCAATTTTAGCGACCAAGGAAGGACGGCATGAGTCTCCAGTTTTTCAATGCCAATAAGGCCAAAGATATGAAAAAGGTCTATGAATACACCATAGACGCCTTTTCCGATTCACCTGATTTTAATTGGAATCTTGAAGAGATTCAGCAAGAAGTAAAAGATGGCTGGTCCCTTTATGGTGTTTCCAATGAAGAGGATGAAATTGTCGCTGCTGTTTTTTTTCGTCTCGATAACGGCGCCCTCCTAACCAAGAACACTGGTCTTAAAATCAACCACCAAGGTGCTGGTTACAATCATGAGATTAAAGAGTTCTTTGAAGAAAAAGCGAAAGAATTAGGGGCAAAGTCAATCAAGCATTACTGTCGCATTGATAACTTCCGTATGTATTCCCTCAATGAAAGTCATGGCTATGTGAAAAATAGTGAAAAGCTAGAAGATGGCCAGGTCGTTGAATGGGAAAAATCAATCTAAGAATTATTTCTTCTCTGATTTTCCTGAAGAGCTTTGTGGCCTAACTTGTTTCATTAGGGATGAGTAGCGAATTTTTATCTGTTGGGAAATCATTCTTTGCGAAAGTGCCTTCTTATTGTCTCTTTTAAAGAGATCGTGACATTGAAGAGTAGGGTTTCCATAAGGGAAGCTCTTTTCTCCAGATAGGTAATCCATGCAGACTTTACTGTAGTGGCTGATGTACTCAGGGAAGTTTCTCATCAGGTGATCATTAAGAACTTTATTGGCCTGAATTTCCTTTTCTTCTCTGCTTATGGGTATTTCAAAGATTTTTCCTGGCAAGGGATCGAGAGAGTTGATTTGTGCGAGAACCTTTTCTCTTCTTTTGAAGTCCTGAGAGATCTTCTCTAAAGTGGTCCAGGCCAGATTCAGAAGTCTGCCTGGATTTGGTCCTTCTAGAAAGTATTTTACGAGGTAGGCATCTCGCTTGGGAGTTTCAATCAGATCGAGGACTTCTAGAAGTTCAAAAACTGTTTGTCTCTTTTGGGCCTGTCCTTCAAGCAGGCGCTCGTTAAGGTGGGAGGCGACTTTCTTCCAACACTCTTTATTGGCCAATAAGTAGAGGCGGGCCTTTTCCTTTGCCTTGAGATTTGGATTAATGACGAGTTGATTAATTTTCTTTTCAAAGGCCCTTTTGATGACAGGGCGCTGACAATAGAATTTAGAAAACTCTGTGGTGACGGACTTCTCAAGGTACTTCCAATGGTCGGCCGTGGGAAAGAAGCCTTCTGCTAAAACGAAGAGTTTGTAACCTAGGTCTGGATCTCTTCTTGCGTTCTTCCAAAAGAGATTCATTTGGGCCGCACATTGAGCCTTTTCCACTTGAAGAAGGCAGCGCTTGAAGTACTCAACGCTGTAGGCATTTCTCTTCACTTGAAAAAATTCATCTCTTTTAAGTTCAGGCCAGTTGGCAAGAGTCTCTATCGTTTGATGATGACGTTTTTGATAACTTTCGTTTTTTCTGTAGTCGTCAACTAGTTGAGAGGCCATCGAGGTGACCATATCAAACCAGCTCTTATCTCTTTGGGTGGGAATGATATCTTTGGCGTGTTTAAAAAACTCTTCGTAGTTTCTTCCTTGTTGAAGAACTTCAAGGTCGGCCTTGGTGTAGTAAATTGTTTTTGCTGATGCAAATGTACTTGTGAAGATGGCAAAAAAGACAAAATTTATCTGGAGAGTGAGGGTAAGAATTGCCTGATTAAAAAAGACCATTAAAAACATCCGTGTTTTTTTATCGCTTGGTTTTATTTTAGGTGTTTATGAAACCTATCGTCAAACAATCGGCCTTTTAAATCACCCCAAGAGATGAGATCGCACCCACATATACAAAGATTCTATGCATGCTCTTTTTCTCTTAAAAACCATTAAGATGTTCCGAAGAAACCTAACCTTCAAGTGGTCTTCACAAGGAAAGTTAATTTAATGAGTCAAGGACAGGCCTCTCCCAAACCCAAGCTAGACACAAAGGCCGAGAAAGAGGCCTATCGTCAAAAGGTGAGAGAGCAGGAGATGAGAGAGCGTGAGGAGCGCCTTCAGGGTCATCGCCAGTACCTTCAGGAACAGATGCTCATTCGTAGGGACTACTACAAATTGGGTATGGTTCATAAGTTGATTATTTTTATCCTTTTTATTTTGCTTTTCACTTTTGTCACCTTCTTAGCCCTCAGTTATTTCCCACCCACTAAATCAACAATTTTTAAGGCCTTGCGTCAAATTCTCTAGGCCGTTAACCTTGTAAAAAAGTTCCGAATTAGCCCCTTAATTATGCATTGAGCTAAATACAGAATCTCTTGAATAGGATAGTTTAGGGGCGTTTTATGGAGAACACTATGACAGAAAATAATGATCAGCCCCTCATGGCCAAAGCGCCCGTGATTCCTCAAATTGAAGAGACATCTCTCACCATTCATGGAGAGTCATGGCAGATTAAATATTATCCAGAATTTAAAGAAATTCTTTTTGGTAAGGATGAGGATGAATCAGAGGCCTTAAAGAAAGACCTCGTTAAACAATTAGAAATCTATTGTCATAACGATTTCGAATCCCATCGTCTGCAACTTATCGTTCAAGGCGCCCCACTACTCTTTGGAGTTTTTCCAAAAGAAAGACAGGTTGGAGTTTATTCACCACGACTAGGGCGAGAACTTTTTCTGATCGAACAGATTCAACTGAATAAAGATCAAGGACCTTGTGAACAATTGGTTCAGGAAGAACAGTATAAGACCTTTAAGAGTAATGCCGAGAGAGTAGCCTCTTTACCTCTTCATTCCTATCCAAGTTCCTATGACATCACCACTCGTCGATATAACTTGCCCGATCTCATAAACGATCCCTTTTATCAGGAGCTTGAATTAGAGATAAATACTAAGGCCCAAAAACTAGTGGGCTACCTTAAGCAGTATCGTCCCTCGGCCTTTGAAAAGGTTTCAGACTTTGGTCTCGACCTTACGGCCCGCTTTGCCTTAATGAGGGTACACCTCCTCAAGTTTTTGGCCATTCTCCCTTCCTTGGATCATGACAAAAAGGGAACTGAGGTTAAGAGGATTCTCCTTGAAACTTTTAGGCGTCTGGTTACAGATTCTACCAAGGCAAAGCTTCTAAGAAAAAAAGGTCAAGAAGCACCCTTACCTAACTATCTCGTTTTTCTCTTAAAAGCAGGCGGCTTTGTGGCCAACCTTATTCCTGCAGGCCAGCTTGCTGATCTCGTAAGAAACTCTGTTCGCTTTATGGCGAAGCGTTTTATTGCGGGAGAAAATATTGAATCAGTAGAGCAGTCTTTTAAAGGTCTCTTTAGCACGGGTCGAGATGTAACTCTT
>JAUIBX010000098.1 GCA_030427595.1 Bacteriovoracia bacterium
AGAACTTAAACCTATAGAGTCAAACAAAGTGAGTAAGGTCATTCTGAATTGCTACCGTCCTCTTTTGAAGTGGGTCCTAGAGCATCGAATGAAGTTTCTGGCGCTCCCTCTCATATGTATGGCCTTGGGAGTGATCGCTTATCAAAATCTAGGGCGAGAGTTTATGCCTTCACTTAATGAAGGAGAAATCCTCTACATGCCTGTAACAACTCCCGATGTCAGTATGACTAAGGCGCGTGAGCTGTTGGCCTATACCGATAAAGAGATTGCCAAGCACCCTTTGGTAGAATCTGTTGTCGGAAAGCTTGGGCGCGCTGAAACCGCTCTTGATCCAGCGCCTGTGGCCATGTTTGAGACTCTCATAAAACTTAAGCCTGAGTCTGAATGGCCTAGTGGTACTGATATTTACGATATTATGGGCGAACTTGATGAAAGACTTCAAGTGCCAGGACTCGTCAATTCCTGGGACTTTCCCATCCAAACCCGTATTGGCATGATTTCTACGGGCATCAAAACTCAAGTTGCAGTTAAAATTTTTGGTGACGACTTGAATACCCTCGAGTCTCTCGGTGAAAAGATTGCCAAAATTTTGGAGGATGTTGAGGGAGCCCATGGAATTTATGCGGAGAGAATTAATGGCAAGCCCTATATTGAATTTGATATCGACCGGGTCGCTGCTAGTCGCTACGGTGTCAACACTGGTGATGTGAATAGCATTTTGCAAACTGCAGTGGGAGGCATGGCCATTGATCAAATGTATGAGGGGAGGGAACGCTACCCCATTCGTGTACGCTACAAAAAGGCCTTAAGAGATGATTTGACCCAACTTAAGAGTGTCTTGGTAGCGACACCTACAGGTCAGCATATTCCTCTTTCTCAACTTGCCCATATTCGAGTGGTGGAGGGACCGGCGATGATTCAATCGGAAAATGGTCTCTTGCGTTCAACTGTTCAATTGAATGTTCGTGGTAGAGATACTATTGGTTTTGTAGAAGAGGCGATAAAAGCAGTGGAGAGGGATCTTGAACTTCCCCCCGGTTATTCTCTTGAGTGGGCCGGCCAATTTGAAAATCAGGCGCGTGCCCAAAAACGTCTGATGATTCTTATTCCCCTCTCTCTTCTTATTAACTTGGTGATTCTCTATTTGAACTTTCGCTCCATTCGCTTAAGTTCAATCGTCTTCAGTGCTATCCCCATCGCCCTAAGTGGTGGACTCATGCTCTTAGCTGTCACTGGCTTTGAAACTTCTGTGGCCGTGTGGGTGGGCTTTATTGCCCTCTTTGGTATTGCTGTAGATGACGGAGTGGTCATGATGACCTTTCTTAAAGAGGGGCTTCTCAAAGAAAAGCCAGAAAACTTCTCTCAGTTAAAAGAGGTGATTATTGAAGCGGGTTCCAGAAGAATTCGCCCCCTCATTATGACTACGGCAACCACACTTCTCGCGCTTATGCCTGTGCTTTGGGCCACTGGTCGCGGTAGTGAAGTGATAAAGCCTATGGCGATCCCTACTATAGGAGGCATGTCCATTGCGCTCATTAGTTTATTTGTCGTACCCATAGTTTTTAGTTTTGTTTATGAACATCAACTTAATCACAGTGATGAAAAAGGAGATATTTTATGAAATTGTTTTTAAAAGTAGCACTATGCACGCTTATGATTTTCTCAGTGAAAGCGAATAATGACAGCAAGGTCTTTGAAGAGGCATTACAGAGCTACGAAAAAGTTCACAATGCTTTTTTTAAGGATGACCTAAAGACCGCTAAAAAAGAGGCAAAAGAGCTTGCTGCGTCTCTTTCAAAACTAGAGGGGGAGAAAGTTAAGAAGACCTTGGCCTTTACTCAAAAGAAGCTTGAAGGACTTCAAAAGGAAACCCAACTAAGGGAAGCCCATAAGGCCTTCAATGTTATTTCTCAAGGAATGCTAGTGGTTCTAGAAAAACAAATCCCTGTTAAAAAGTATGCTCGTTACTATTGCCCGATGGTGAAGAAATACTGGATTCAAAATACCAGTGAATCAGAGAAAGTTCTCAATCCCTATGCGGCCAAGAGCATGCCCCATTGTGGCGCTAAGATGAATTAAGGCCAGATTGTTTTAATAGTTGTAACGACTTAGGAGCTTAGCTTGAGAGCAGTCTCAATTTATGTTAAGCTCCTTACATCGTGAATAGATAATCACCAAAATTTAGGCTTCAAGACCAACCCCCCATCATTGGTGATTACCCATGCGAAAATTTATAAAGAACGTTATAGCGGCGCTATTTTTGGCGTTTACTCGAACCCTCAAAGAGGTCAACCTCGAGCACAGAGGGGCGATGGAGGCCATCGAAAGGGCTTTCCATCGGGAAAAGAAGCGTCGAAGTCAGCGAAAGTACCAGAACAGAAAGTATAAGAAACGCCAAGTCTTTAGAAATAAGGATTACTCCCTACGAGGCTCCCAATCAAAGGATCACCGCTACAGTAATCAAAGGACTTTAAGAAGGATGTTCACAAATATGTGATAAGAGTTGCTTATACTAGATATGTTGATAGTTTATTTTATTTATATCTGATTCTATGTCATAAATCCTCCAACGCATATGAGGAGGAAGTCATGCTAAGAAAATTATTATTTACCACTATTCTTTTAAATCTTGTCACACTAGGTGCTCTCCAGGCAGAGAATCAAGAATTTGATCTGCGCTTTTGGGATGGCTCATTTGCTTACAATGAATTGCTTGTGAGCTCTCATGAACATAATCCCCACTTAGTGAAAATAACGCTCAAAGGCTCTGAGATCAATTTGGGTCAACAGATTGAAGGGGCCGCTCCAACATGGAGCTGGCGTGATCGTTTAGAACTCTTTGTTAAGAAGGACGATTGTCAGATTGATTTAGAAAATACCACTGTTCTTTGTCAGCTTCAGAAAGCTTCTGTCACCAACCTCACTTGGATGGTGAATCAGAAAGTGACAAAGAGCTTCCATGGTCTCATCGAAAATATTCGCATCTCTGGTACTAAGCAAGCGGTTAATGTGAGCTTTGATATTCCGAGTGATGAAGACTTTACTCCGGCCAATAGTTCGGTAAATATTCAATTTTTCACAAGCTTCTTCTAAAAGCATCATCTTCTAGAGTGGTTAAATACCCAAAATCGTGCTAGGATGCCCGTTCCAACAGTTCTAATGGGGGTGTCCTGGTATTGCCTGCGGCAAAAGTGTCCTGAGGACAGTTTTGAAGCAGAGGAATGGCCCAAAATACGAAAAGCGATAGCGCTGAGTATTTTGCGGTCGACCGGCAATGCTGTATATTTCCATTCACTAAATGTGGGGGTGTCCTGGTTTCGACGGGGCAGTACCAAAGAGCTTTCGGGCGTGCCTGGGTTGGTCGGACGGCCCAGTAAAAATCCGACCAAACTATGAATGCTGACTCTTATGAGCCAGTTGCTATGGCTGCCTAATTAGGCAACAACCAAGCATGAGGCGCTAGTGCCAAGAAACAGAATCTAGCAACCCTGTTAAGCACCCAGGCTAACTGTGCTTCGAGCCTGCCGGGTCATCTCGTTAAAAAGTCACCGGGGTTTGCCGTCGGCACGTAAGTCGGACAGTCCTGTCTTCAGACGATAATCGAAGACTACGCACGTAGGCCGGGTTCCGAGGTTGTTCCGGACGCGGGTTCGATTCCCGCCACCTCCACCCGAGTAATTAAGCGAAAGTTTAATTATTGGGGTGGTGGTGAGATTCCTCTCTCAGTTATGCTAGAATATTTTTAGTTTACAGTTAACAAAGAGCCCTCAAATGTCAGTTTCAATCATTCAATATAAAAATGCAGTCACCTCTTTGAGAAAAGCCCTTGAAGCAGAACTCAATGACCTTACTAGAGATGCGACTATTCAAAGGTTTGAATTCTGTGTCGAGCTAGCATGGAAAAATGCTAAAAAAGTTATGGGTTCATCAACAGGAGCCCCCAAAATGATCGTCAGAGAGATGGCCCAAAGTGGTTTGATAAAAGACCCACAAATTTGGCTTGATGCAATTGAAAAACGAAATCTCTCTGCCCATACCTATAATGAAGATCTCGCCATTGAGGTTTACAACTTCGCTAAGTCTTTTCTTAGTGAATTTGAAAACTTAATTTCAAAACTAGAAAATCCATGAAATTCGGCCTTGATTCAAACGATTACTCATTCATAAAAAGTACGCTTTCCTCCCTCGAAAGGGAAGGAGCCAAAATCTATTGCTTCGGCTCAAGAGCACGAGGGGATCATAAAGAGTTTTCCGATCTCGACCTAATGGTTGAGGGTAAGGGAGAATTTCAGGGAATTCTAAGTAATATCAACGAAATCTTTGAGGAGAGCCGACTGCCTATAAAAGTCGATATTGTAGAGCTCCATAACTTTGCTAGAGAATATCTTCCTGGATACGAGAAGGATAAGGTTGAGTTTTAGGATAACTTGAACGTGAGTTCGATTCTCACGGAGCCGCCCAGGCCACCTCCACCAAATAAAAAAAGCAACCTGAGGTTGCTTTTTTTATTTTTGCGGAGATGATGTGGATGAGAAAATGTGTTGCGTGTTTCGATTCTCGCGGGGCCGCCCAGGCCACCTCCATCAAAAATATCTTTAAAGAATAAAATGCTTAAGGTATTGAAAACACATGTTTCTGCTTCCTGGGGACTACACTGTGATAGTATCATATGATATTATCTGAAGATGAAGCCACCCTTTACCCTTACATCTAAAATCAATAATCTTGTCGCAGAAATCTCAAAGCTTCTAGGCCTTTTGGAAGCCACTACCTTAAGTGTCCCAAACCCAAAACTAAGACGTAAAAATCGCATCCGTACGATCAAATCAACTTTAGCAATTGAGGGACACACTTTTACAGAGGAACAAATCACGGCCGTCCTGGAGAGCAAAAGGGTTGCTGGTACTCAAAAGGAACTTATTGAGGTTCAAAATGCAATAGAGTTATACGACTCAATTGACGGGTTTAAGTCAAATAGCGCGAAAGACTTTTTAAAAGGACATCACATTTTGATGAAAGAGCTTTTGGCAAATGCTGGAAAATACCGTTCAAAAAATGTCGGTATCCTAGCAGGGACAAAGGTAAAGCATCTTGCGCCAAAGCCTAATCTTGTCCCTGAGCTTATGAGCAAGTTTTTTAATTGGCTTAAAAGTGAGAAAGAGGTTCACTTTTTAATACTAAGCTCTATTGCCCATTATGAGATCGAGTTTATTCACCCCTTTGAAGATGGCAATGGGCGAATGGGACGCTTTTGGCAGGCGCTCATCCTCAAAGAAAATGATCCCTTTTTTAAATATGTTCCCATTGAAAGTCTCATTGAGAAAAATCAGAAAAAATATTATGACGCTTTAGAAGTCTCTGATAAATCCGGTGAAAGCACAGTATTTATAGAGTTTATGCTCGAAGTTATTTTGAGCTCATTAAAAGAACTCTCAACTGATTTAAAAGCTATTATCAATACCTATGAAGATCGTGTCCAGAAAGCAAAGATTCATTTTGAGAATAAGCTATTTTCAAGAAAAGACTATATGGAGCTCTTTAAGAATATTTCTTCGGCAACCGCCAGTAGGGACCTAAAGACTGCTCTTGATGAGGGACTTATAGAAAAAGATGGTGAGAAAAATCAAACTAAGTATAAGTTCAGACCATAGAATCACTATTCTCTTTATCTTGCTAGGCGACTGCTTATCTTGGCTTTTCTGACTATTAAGTCTTAAAAATGAATGAAGATGTGCCGACTCCACCACATCGCGCGTTCAAAATTGTCCAGTGGACAATTTTAACGAGCGGATGTCTGTCACTAAAGTGAAGCTAGCGTAGCGCGGCTTCACGATTAGAAAAACCGTACACGACCATTTTCTAGGAGAGTACGTCGCTCACCTAATTATCTTTAAAAGTTTGATTATTAGATCTTGTTGAAGTGGTGTGGATGAGAATCCGCGTTGCGGGTTTCGATTATTGCGCGGCCGGCGAGGCGGGGCCGCCCAGGCCACCTCCATAAAAAGATCTCTACTTTAGAATATAGCTGTTGTGCCAAGTGAGGTTCTCAAGTGCTGGTGCAAAGCTGCTGTCTAATAGGTGGCGGGTGATGTCTTTATTGATGTATGGTTCAAAAAAAACATCGTTTGATTTATCCAAAATGATATTCTCACTTAATTTGATTTGATAATCGTCTTTGATAGTCCAGATACCTCTGTCGAAGGTGTAGTGATGTGTCGGGCAAAGAGCCATGCCATTCTCTGGGGAGCATTCACCGCCATATTTTTTCCACTTTATATGAGCGGCTTCCATGGAAAGGTGTTCATTGTTTATAAAACTTATTTTTAAACCACAAAAAGCACATTTATTATCATAAAGAGCTAGTACTTTTGGAGGGAACTTAGGGTCTCTTTTTATTTGGGACACTTTAGTTTTTTGTAAGTCTAGAGGGCTAGGGTTGGCAATTAGGTCAAATACTCCTAGCATTTCCAAAATTCCACTATGGAGGCTTTCTGGAAAGTTATCTTTTAATAACTCGCTTATGAGGTACTGCGCCCTTGATATGTCCTCTGTTATCCAACTGTAAAACTCCTCTGAGAAACCTGCTTTGAACTTGATTGCAACAGCTTCACCAGAACTTATGTCGCCGGACTTGTTAAGCTTTGGGGTCTTGGGAATAGCTTCCCATAAAGGGATTTTTTTAGAGTCATTAGTTAATCGCCACAGGGGTTGAAGGCAGTTTGGGCGTGAGGAGAATTTGGTATTTTCAGCAATAATTTTTTCAAGACTCTTTCTGTCTTCCGTATATCTTATCCAACGTTTACCATTGATTGCATTTACTAATGCATACATAATCGTTAAGGGCTTATGGGGAGCATAGGAACCAAGGGCCTTGGCTTGATTAATATTAGAGTACCACTTGATAAATTTCTCAATCATAGATTACTCCTTCTCAAAAACTAAATTTTGCCAGACCTTAATTTTTCCATGAAAGTCTTGGTCCATTTTCTCTTTTAAGACTAGTCTTGCGCCATTATTTTTAAAGGTAATTATAAGTCTTTCCATTGTAATAGAGTTAAATAGGCGGCCATCAGCCTCTCGCTTATTATCTCCTATTGCCTCTCTATATGATAATATAATGCGTCCTTTTTCTTGTGTGACTCTGGTAATGTTGGTTATTGCTTCATTAAGTTCTTCAGACGTTATATGCATTATTACAGCACATAATAGAACATTGGAGAATGAGTTAGGTTTAAGCTTTGCTAGTTTGGGCAGGCTATCTTTAATGATAGGTGTGTTTGGTAGGGCCTTTCGACAATAATCAACAAACTCTGGGACTATGTCGACACCTGTAATTTTAAAGCCTTTTTCTTTTAGGACTTTTAGGTCTCTGCCGGAAGCACACCCTATATCAACAGTTTTTTTACCCTTTAAAAAATAAAGGTCGATGAGCTCATGTATGCGATATGGGTCAAGTCCAGCATAGCGCTCAAGAAAGGTGTCTGAATTTTCAGAGTAGGCTTTTAAGGTTAACGCATCCATGATGTTATTTTAGGCTATTTCATCTAAGGATGCATTATTTCATATAGAAAGACCAACAAGGTATTTGAAGTTCTCTTTCTTTGGTTTGATTATTGTGCGGCCGCCATTAACTCTACGACGACTTGCTGAGTGATGCTTTTCTTTATTTCTTCATTTAAAACAATGACATGAAATACATTGAAATTAAAAGACAAATAAAAAATTGCCTAGAAAGTAATAACGATGGGATGACTTGGCGGGAGTTAAAGGAGCAGCTGTCTCTGCCCTATAAAAATCTATGTCCAGAGTGGACTAAATCTTTAGAACAGGACATATCTCTTGTAAGAGAAAAACCGGAAACGGGAAGGGCATTAGTCTGGAGAATAAAATGCTAGATCACTTTGGTTTAGTCGTTTCTGATTTGGAAAAGGCCGTCAGGTTTTACGAAAATAGTCTGGCACCATTAGGGTTGCAAATAATTGAAAGACATGATTATGGGGCGGTCATCTTTGCAAAGTCGGCAGCAGATGAGTTTCCATTTATCTGGATTGGAACGGCCACCCCATCTTTTTGGGGTAGTGATTGCCAAGCAGGAAAAAGTCCTGTGCATTGGTGCTTTAAAGCAGCGAATGAAGCGGTAGTAAATCAATTTTATAAAGCCGCTATGGCCAATGGTGGAAGATGTAATGGAAAAGCTGGGCCAAGGGGAAATCGCTACTATGCTGCTTATGTTTTAGATCCCGACGGTAATAATATTGAAGTAAGCTATCGACCCAAATAATTAGCGCCATCTTAATTAATCTGTATCAAGAATTTTGAAACTAAAACTCCAAGGTATGGAGGATGGGAAGGATTTTGTTGAAGCCGGGCTTGTTGTACTTGTGGTGGAGCATCTTGATGACTTCTTTCTTGCTGGGGCGAGAGCTTTCTGTTTCGAACTTAAAAACGAGATTTGCCCACTCCTGAGCGAAGAGGAAGGTGATCGCTAGCGGAGAAATGTTTAAAGAGAGGGTAGAGAGGCCAACCCCTTTATTCGAACCATGATGCTGCTTTATAATAGTGGCCGCGCCAAAGGGAATTTTATCAATCGTTGAGACCAGCTTGGCCGCTAGAAGAGCATGGTTTTTAATAAGGTTCTTCTCTTTGTTACTAAGATCTGATTCCTTAAGCTCTTTATCACTTCTAATCATAACGTGCTCGTCCTTAGTGAGAGCAATATTTTGAAAGAAGCAAATGAAGGCAAACTTCTCTTGTTGTTCCCGACTACCCCAAGGGGTCTTCTTAATAATATGACTGCCAATGTAATTGATGAGAAGACTGTGCTTGTAGCGAAGAGAGGAGTTATCGGCCAAGAGGCGCGCCAAGAGATCATCGAGTTGAGGAATATCTTCAACTGTCTTGGTCATGGATTCAATGCAGGAGTTGGCAAGCTCCATTGTTCCTTCGCCAATACCTATCTTTCGCGATTGTTCCATGACCATTTGATAGCCCGTGGCCGTGACTTCAATTCTTTCTTCGGGGCTAAGGTTAGGATCGTTGAGCTTGGCACTAATTTGTCCAGAAAGAGAATTTACAAACTTTAGGCGCTCATGCTTTTCGACATAGAGTTGAAAGTTCTTTTGGCGCTCAAGCTTTTCAAGTTCATCAGCGGTTATGATGTCTTCAATATCAAAGTATATTTCGTAACGGCCAAATTTCTTTATAAAAATTTCAACACTGGTTTGCCAGCCAGGAATAACAAAATCCATCGGTAGGGGAAAGTAATCGGGCATATCTTGTTCGGCCATAATTTTCGCCGTGATATTCATAATCTTGGCCATGGAACGCAAAACATCACGCAGCTGGATATTAGGGTCAAATACTATCACATCGTCTAGAGGAACTTTCGCCTGACCTAAAACAAAGAGGGGAGTCTTAATTCTTTTGTTATCAAAAATTTGCCATAGCTCTGCACCCATATCTTGGGAGTAAGCTTCATTATTCACAAAGACGAGGACGGGATCTGATTCTACCGTTTGATCAACTGCCGCCTTAATAGTCGTCGCTACTTTAACTTCTGCACCTAAATAGAGCGTGAGGTTCATGCCATAAATGGCCTGATACTCAAGTCTGTGCTCAAGGAGAACTATGGTGGGCTTGATTATGGTAATTTCGCAATTATATCACGTAATTTGGCTATAGAGGTCCTAACATTCTTTAAGGAAAAAGCTAATCTTCTTATATTTAGGATATGACCAGTCTGTTATTTGCTGGCAAATTTGGAGTGAATAAACTCTAGCGCTTCCTCGTGGGTTGTTACGTTTTTGGCAGCACCAGCGTCCATGAGCTCTTCGTGAGTTTCCTGACTAAATCAATCAATAATAAGGCAGTCGATGCCAAAAGCATTTACTCCTTTGATGTCGACAATGGAATCGCCAATGAGGAGAGTCTTTTCTTTTGGCGTATTAGGAAACATCACCTTTAGACCCTCAGGGTCTGGTTTGGCCTTTGAGGTATCCCGAAATTGCATTTCCTTAAAGTAATCCATGAGACCTAAGGCCTTAAAAGACTTGTAGACCAGATTCCTGATCTCTGCCGGTCCACACATAGGTGTTGAGTTTAAGAGAATGAAGGGTGCTGATGAACTCTTTAGTGCCAGGAATAAGATCAGGCACATAATCTTTATTCATTTCATTGAGGTCATCGATCACGGCCTGAATGAATTCCTCCGTTGGATTTTCGATACCAAGATCCACAAAGATTTGCACCCAATCGGGAACATAAGCGGCCTTAAGCTCTTCTGGCGTGACTTCTCTTTTGAGGTGCTTAGGAATAAGCTTGATGCCTCACTCAAAGAAGTTTGAGAGGCTGTTAATCATAGTGCCATCATTATTAAAAACGACATTGCCTAGTGGATTTTTAAAGTCTTGGTTTATCATTGTTTAAGTCTACACAAGTAGAAAATCTCTTGTTAAGTCTCAATCCTTTTCCTCTAAGAATTGATAATTAAAATCCGATGGGGACCTATGTTTAAGCGTTCCTTATATCTTATTTGTCTTACCATTTTGATCGGGTGTTCTCATTCCGGGAGAGTGTCACGAATAGAGCGCACTCCCGCTTCTTGGTATAGCTGTTTTGAAGATCTCAATGCCATTGTTTTTCACAAGCAACTTGCCGATGGTTTTGGCAATGTCGATTTCCATCTGGCCGGTAGTCTTGATGACCTAGAACTAGGCTATGGCTCTGAAGGATTCTTTAGTATTCATGGTCGCCTTAGCAACAAAGATATTCAGCTTAATAATAAGCGAGTTTCAGAGCTTCTTAAAAAAGAGCCAGATCTTGAAAGCGATAAAGTTACCCGACTTGATCGCGAACAGGCACAAACCATTTATGACGATATGGTGAACACGCCTTGTGTGCGCCATGATGGTCCTTACCAAAGGCCTGGAGTTGCCATTGGTTATTGCTTTGGTCGTGCGATCACATCACACATGCATGCGATTCGCCGTGGAGTAGAGCCTCAAGCCATGAAGAAGATTTGGGTCGTGGGACCGATGCGTGGGGATTGGGGTCATCACGTTGCCCATATGATTCGCGCGGATGATGGTTCTTGGTGGGTCATCGATAATGTCACAGGTCTTGTGAAGGCCGATCAATGGATCTCTTCCCTTAAAACCTATAAGAATACCAATAAAGAACTGATGTTCTTTGTGAGCCAAGCCTCTCGCTTTGGTCCTCGCGAGAACTTCACTTACAACACTGTTAATCTCTTTAATGTCACCGATGGCAATTATGATTTCTTTCAAAAGGATAATGATTACTACAGTGGCTTCTTTAAGGACCTCTTTAAGTATCTGGATGAAAATCCGGTTGATGAGGTCTTCTTACCGAATACTTTAAGCGATTAAAGCTTTTCTAATTGATCGGCCAGACGCTGAAGAATGGAATTGTCTTCAAAAGTTCTGAGTTCATTTCTGTTGAGACCACGTCCCTGGGACAGGTCTTCTTTGACCTCTTTAAGATAGTCACGGGCTTCAACGAGAGTTTGGGCCTCTTCAATATACTCAGCAAAATCTTGAATGTTTGCAAAGGCAAGAGAAGTAAAAAGGAAGCATAGAGTGAGGGTTACCGCTTTCATTGGCAACGCTCTGGCTTTTTGAAGGCCTTACGAAAGAGCTTTCCTGTTCTTAGGGCAACCTTATCGATTTCCCAATCAGGGTAGTCCTTTTGATAGAGCTTCTCATAGATATAGGCGAGGGCACCCACACGAAAGCGATTACCCATCATACTTTGAATGAGGTAACCCCAAAAGTGGTATTGAAAACCTGGAATATCATTTCCTTCAAGCATTCTTTCCATCTTGTAGGAAATCACAGAAGAAGTGCCACGGTTAACCGTTAAGGCATCGCCGCTAAAGAGCCAGGGGATTACGCCAAAGGCCACTAGGGGATTGCCATAAATTTCAAGGGACTTTTCATAAAGCTTTTCTGGGCTTACAGAGAAGTCTTTTTGCTTAAGAAGCCACATGAAAAGAGGTGAGGCAAATTCATTGTAGCGTTGAGACTCGTAGACGAATTCCTTATACATAGGATGATCAATGCGACCAATCGCTAGGGTGAAACGATTCTTTTCTTTTTTCACTTCACCACGTTGTTGAATAATATTTCCAGCGTCATCAAGGTGGGGAAAGGTATAATTCGCCACATAGGGTAGGTGGTTTTCAATCTGCTCCACCAGGTCACTTTCTTCTCTCAACTTAAATTTAGGTTTCTCACCATTGAGGTAAGCGACGTGGCGCTTTCTTGCCAAGTGAA
>JAUIBX010000338.1 GCA_030427595.1 Bacteriovoracia bacterium
ACGCATAGGGAGACCTCGAATATGTTGTATTTTGCTTATTGTAAGGGAGATTGCTCTAAGGTGGTGAAAAACTGGCCTGAATTCGCATGCGCGAAGCACCAATAAGGGTGAAGTACTTGATAAAACCTATTCGTTTCCAGTTCTCTCAGGTATACATGTCCCTATGGAAACAACAGTATCTTTTAGCGAGTTTAATTTAAACGACGCATTAATTAGTTCACTCGATCAAGTCGGCTTTAAAAACGCCTCCCCTATTCAAGAAATGACGCTCAAACCTATCCTCGAAGGCAAAGATATATTTGCTCAAGCGGAGACGGGTTCCGGTAAAACCGGAGCTTTCGCTATCCCCATCATTGAGCAAATCCTAAGAGAAGAAGGCGAAGAGGCCCAAGCACCTGAAGACAAACTCATTCAATATGTCACTCTTAGCCCAACAAGAGAATTGGCTCAGCAAACGCACAAGGTTTTCGATGCTCTTGGAAATGGTCTGGGTATTCATGCCGCCTGTCTTATTGGTGGTGAATCTATCGATAAGCAAAAAACGGTTCTTAAGAAAGGCACCAGAGTTCTAGTCGCCACCCCAGGCCGCCTCGTGGACCTTATCAAACAAAAGGCTGTCAAACTCGACCAGGTCAAGGCCGTCGTTTTTGATGAGGCCGACCGCCTTTTTGATATGGGCTTTCAAAAAGATATTGAATTCATCCTTTCAAAAGTGAATCAAGAAAGACAACTTATCCTCGTCAGTGCCACTTCAAATATGGAAGTGCTTAAAACCTGTTACAAATTTAAATCTCACCCACTAGAGCTTAAACTCAATGAGGACTCTCTTCTGGTGGACAACATCAACCACTCCCTTGCCATGCTTAGTAAAGACGAGAAGATGCCCTACCTCGTTAATATTTTGCGTGAGAATGAAGACACCTACGCCATTGTCTTTTGTAATACTCAATTACAGACCCACCTAGTGGCAGAATGGCTGCGCTTAATGAACTTTAAGGCCAAGCCCATTTCAGGTCGCTTGCCACAAAATAAGAGAACTCGCCTAATGGAAGAGTTCCGCAACAAAGACGTAACTATCCTCGTCTGTACAGATGTGGCCGCTCGCGGTCTTGATGTTAAAGATGTGAATCTGGTTATCAACTACGATCTGCCTCAAGAAGCTGCCAATTATGTTCACCGTATTGGTCGAACAGGAAGGGCCGGCAAATCAGGGCGTGCCATCAGCTTCTGTGCCCACGAAGATTGTGAGTTTCTAGACGATATTTATAAGTATATTGATGGAAAAATTCCCAAAGTTGACCTGACTGATGAAGATGTAAAGGCCGATATTGCCCCTAAGCCTTATATCGACGGAAAAACCCTTCAGGTGGTTGATCGAAATAATCGTAACAACGGTCGTGACAACAAAAGAGATAAGAGAGGAGACGGCAAAGACTCTCGCGGCGACCGCAATAGCAAAGGTTCAAAAGACCGCAACAATAAACAGAATATGAGTAAAGAAAGTAATAAGTATGATGCCCCCCTTGAACGTGCCCTCCCCACACCCTTAAAGAAATTCGTGGCCAGCGAAGATGAAAAACGCGACCGTCGTTTCTTTGTTGTGACAACAAGTAATGAGGAAGATGCAGATAGGGCCGCTCTTGGTTACTACATGATCACCGATGAAAAACTCCTTCAAAAGGAAATCATCAATCAGGGTCCTAAGCGCTACTTCTTCTTTGGTCCAAGGAAAACGACTTATCGTTATTCCCTTGATGCCCATTACAAGCGCCTTCTTCTGCCCTTTATCATTGAGATCCTCACCCTTAGCCACCTTGATGTGCGCGTGAAGGTAGGTCTTAAGGGTGATACAGTTGATGTTTCTTTTAATGGTCCTGATGAGGGACTCCTTCTGAGAAACCGTGGAGAAATGCTCCAAGGTCTTGAGCAACTCATGCGCCTCTACCTGGCCAATAAGATTACTCTCCCTTCAAAACTAAAATGGAATGTGAAAGTCGCGGGCAAAAAGCAAAGTCGTGACAACCGTGAAGGACGCGATGGTGAAAACCGTTCAAGAGGAAATGGTCGTGATCGCGGTAGAAATGGTAAAGGTGGACGAACTCAAAATAGAGGGAGAAACACTGAACGTGACCAAGAAAGAGAAGAAAAAATTATTAAGCTCGCCCAAGAGGCCAAAGAGAAGGTTCTTGAAACAAAAGAGCCCTACACTTTAAAGCCCCTAGACCCCAGAGATAGAAGAACTGTGCATCAGCACCTTAGCGAAGATCCAGAGGTTCAAACCACATCTCTAGGAGATGGTCGTCTTAAGAAGATTGAAGTCAGTCTTCGCCAGTAAAAAAATCAAAAAAAAAGGAGGCTTAAAGCCTCCTTTCTTTTTATCAAATTTATAGTCTGGTTATTTCTTTTGAACGTTGATCGCGCAA
>JAUIBX010000339.1 GCA_030427595.1 Bacteriovoracia bacterium
AGGAAGCGATCCCTTTCTTGTAAACCTAGAATCAGAAATGGCTCAAGGGGTTGAAAGCGGTCATATCTCAAAAGAGGTGAGTGATCGAGTCGTCGGTATGATTCGCGCTTTAATGAGTCACTCGCAAAGCCTATGTTCACAAGTTGATAAGGCCGTTAATGTCATCGATAAAGAGCTAAAGTCAGAGGCGACCACATCAGCTTTTTTCTTAGTTGAGCTAGAAGATGAAATTAATAAGACGACTGGAAGTGCTCTTTCTCAGATGGATGAGCTTGCTCACGCTCCTGAACTTCCCCAAAATGATCAGCATATGCTGATGGTGATTTCTCAGGTGATGAAAAGAGCGATTGAAGAGATCTCACCTAAGTAAAGAATTGAAAAAATGAAAAAAGAAAAGGCCTGCATTAAGCAGGCCTTTTTTATGCGAATAATTTACTTAACCTTTATTAGGTGAGCTTACTTACTTTCTGAAGCGAGGTTTCTTTCAGCAGTGTGCACTTCTTCAAGTGAACCAAAGCTGTTTGAAACGAGAGCACCGTAAGCGGCAGTCCAGTTACCAAGAGTTCCTTTCTTGTCTTGAATCTTAGTGATCCACTTCCAAGTAAGGGTTTTAGTGTTGAAGTAACCTAGGTGAAGACGGATGTTGTTTCCAGCATTGTAGATGGCCTCATTTCCATGAACGAGAGTCATAGCGAGGTCGTAGTTACCAAGTTTCTGAGTGAGAAGCTTGATGAACTTTTTAAAACGACGATCTTTCTTAAGGTTTTGCTCAAGGTAGCTAGCATTGTCCATGGCCTGAACAAGCTTGTTGAGGTCAAACTTGGCCTTCTTGGCCACTTGAATAACAACATCCCCAGCAGGGATCGCTTTTGAACCATAGAAGTCAGACCAGCCAGAGGCGATTGAGCCTTTAAGGCCTTTATCGATATCTGTTTTGCCGGCGAAGGTCATCGCAGGAAAGACAATGAGTCTTGATTCAGCAGGAATCTTGACGTCAGGACGGTGATAAACAACTTCAGGCTTAGGGCCAAAGGTGCCACAGGCATTAAGTAATACAACTAAAGCTACGCAAAGTAGTGCGTTCAATTTTTTCATTATGGGTCCTCCTAATGAAATCTAAAAAGAAAGTGAATGGACCCATTGTAGGAGATTTATTTACTGGCTCTAGGGGGAAGTTCTTGCAGGAAGCTCCCCACTAAAGCACTTTACTTGGTTACTTTTTCCTAGGGAGCTACAGCAACAACACAGGTTTTAAGCTCTCTTTCTTGTCCTTGATCGAACATTCCTTCATAGAAACCTTCGATACGACCATCGGGAAGCTCATAAAGAGACACAGAAGTTCCAAATTGGCTTTGATAAACAAAGGCGTCTACAAATAGAGGTTCACCAAAGATATCAATTAAGACGAGTTGACGTACCGAAATATGGGCGACGACTTCTTCAAAAGAAAGTTGGGGAGGTGGTGTTGGGGGTCCTATAACCTTAATTTTAAAGAGAGCACTTGATTCATCAACTATTACCTCAAGACCAAGGTCAGGCTGGTCACAGGTGGTGATGTTAGCAAAGGTATTGAGAGTGAGTAGGCATACTATTAAAGCAATAATGAATTTCATGGTTGGGTTTCCTCTTTAATTAATTAAAAAAAGGCCCGCTTGGCGGGCCATGAGGCTATTGAATGGCAAGTCTTTCAATGGAGGCATTCACACCAATGGTATAGATAAAGCCTTTGTTGCAATCAAATAGGTATTGAACTCCATGGGCTATATCCTTGTAGCGGGTGAGTCCGTTAAATTCCCCGTTTTCTCTAAGATAGTCTCGACTCTATTTTCGAAGTCAGGGAAATAATACATGGCCGCTACTGCATGAATCATTTTGTCGTTGATTCTCGTGAAGTCAAAAGAGTTGTCGATAGCTCCACCCGGAAATGAGTCAGCATTAGTGGCCATCGCCACTGTCACTTTGTCAGTGATGCAGCTATCAGTTTGAGCAAAGAGTTGAAGTGAGAATAAAAGAGTTAAAATCGTGAAAATAGTTTTCATAAAGACTCCAAGTTCGTTTTTTGTGAATTTTAACAATGGACTATTCTCTGATGCATTTGATTTGCGTTAACTTTCGCGTTTGTGGAATGTGGGCATAAAAAAAGCCACCCGAAGGTGGCTTCTTGAAAACAAAATTTTGAGCCCTTTTTTTTGAGCTGTTATTTTGAGCTGCCTTGCTTCGCAAGGGCGCGCTGGAATAAAACAGGCCACCTTGTGGTGGCCTGTTTTTTATTCTGGAATTTGTGCCCTTTATTCGTACCGATACAACCGGCTCGCGATAGGGCGTCGTCGCTTCGCTCCTCCTGTATCGCTTGCAGGGGGGAGCTGCGCTCGCGTCAATTAAATGCCCACCGGGCATTTTTGACCGCGGCGCCT
>JAUIBX010000340.1 GCA_030427595.1 Bacteriovoracia bacterium
TTTTTGTTGGCTCTTTCTAAAAGAGGCGATTGTAAAACTTAACCTTCAAGAAGAGAGCATCAAGAGTGCCTTTCAAAAAGTACTCAATGAATTTAGGGGTGTTGAGCATCGTTTGGAATACATCGGAAAGATGAAAGGGCTTGAGGTTTATAACGATGCCAAGAGCACCAATTGGTTAGCGACAAGGACTGCATTAGAGGCCGTCAAAGAGCGTGCCCTTCCCGTTACTCTTATTCTTGGTGGTCAGTTGAGAGGGCATAACGATGAACCGCCAAAAGAGATGATCGCAGAGCTCTCCAAGGTGCGAGTTCTCTCTATAGGAGAATCAGGAGCCTTTTTAAAAGAGAAGGGCCACAACTTTGAATATTATGAATCTCTAAATGACGTCATGAAATTACTAAAGAACGAAGAACTCCAAGAAGGGTTAGTTCTCTTTTCTCCTGCTTTTCCTAGTTTTGATCAATTTAAAAATTATGTGGAACGAGGGCGAGCCTTTAAAGCGCTTGTTAAAAATTAACGGACTTGAGAAACACTAATGCGTGTAGGTTGAACACTAGGTTTGGCCTTCGTCTCTTTAAAGCGAAAGGGATCGGCAATGACAATTTTTGCCAAGAAGAGCCCAAGAAAGAGCAGTACGAGGTGGCGAATGTTAATTTTCATAAGTCCTCTTTTAAGTACTAACCTTGGGGTGGTCAAAACTCGTTATTGTTGTCTGGAAATCTTGTCCCTTTAAACTGTTTCGCATATTCAACACTATTTTCGACAAAAGAGGTCAAATACTTTAGGATTTTATGACCTAAGTCTTGGAAAATTCAAGATTAGTGAAGGTCCTTCAATAGCTAACCTATTGGAAATATTAAGAAAAGAGGAGTTTTAGTGGACACTCAAGAAGCGATTAAAAACTGGCAAAATCACATGGTGGAGAAAAACACGCCACTCTTTTATCTTCCCAGTTTTGACCATTTTTTGAGTGAGTACGTCCCAAGTGACGATTCCCTACGTCGACACCTCACAAATTTTACAGGCTCCGTGGCCGAGGTGCTTATTCCTGCCCAAGGCAAAGTTAAGATCTATGTCGATGGCCGTTACCATGAGCAGGCCGATGATGAATGTGACCTCAATCTTATTGAAGTCGTCAAAGTTCCCTATGGTGAGAGTCTCTTTGAGGCCCTACTTAAAGATATTGGTAAGGATCAAAATTTAGGCTTTTTCCCAGAGCGTACCCCTTATCAATCTCTTAAAAAATTTTCTACCCAAACACAAACAATAGAATTTAAAGAGGAAGACTTTCATAAGCTCTGTGGTTTCAAGGCACCCATATTTAAGGGGGAGCTTTTTGAACCCGAGTATGAACAGACTGGTCTTACCACTAAGTGGCAAAGAGTCCTCGCAGATGGTGAGGCGGCCTTTATCAATGCCCTCGATACTTTGGCGTGGGTGAGCGGTTTACGGGCTCATCATTTGCCCTATCAAGGAACTTTTCGAGGCCTTGGCCTTGTGACCCATGAAAAGGTCTTTGTCTTTGTTGATGATGTGCTCTTTTCAAGTGCCAAGAAATGGACCAATCCCATTCGCCATATTTATCCTATGTCACAAATGGAGGAGGTTTTGAAAGAACTTCCTAAGCCTAAGAAACTGTGGTGGGATCCTGCCTATACCAATGCGGCCAACTTTAAAATTATCTCTAAAGTTTTCCCTGGGCTCTTGCAGGAGATAAGCCCAGGCTTTCACGCCAAATGGCAAGCACCCAAAACTTCTGCTGAAATTCAGGCCTTTCGAGAAAGCTTTGAAAAGAGTGACGAGGCCATTTATCAAGGGCTTTGCTGGCTTATCGAAAATGTGCGCGCAGGCCATGAAGTCAGTGAGCTTTCTTTTAGAGATAAAGTAAATGAATGTTACGCCAAGATGGGCGCTAAGTGCCAGAGCTTTAGAACTATTGCAGGCTTTGGTTCCCATGGGAGTATCATTCACTTTGGAAAGCCGAGTGCTGAAAAAATGTACCAAACAGGAGAATTAGTTCTTCTCGACTCTGGTGGTATCTACGAGCAAGGTCTAGCGACAGACTGCACCCGAACTATTATCCCCATGGGGCGAGCGACTAAGAAGCAAAAACTTGAGTACACACTGGTTCTTAAAGGATTGATTTCAATTCTTAAGGCCTCGGTGCCTGTAGGAACTCCCGGTAAGGTGCTGGATGAAATGGCCCGTGCTCCATTAAAAGAACATGGACTTAATTATGCCCATGGCACAGGTCATGGTGTAGGAGCAGCATTGAATGTTCATGAAGGACCTCAATCCATTTCTGCTCGATTTGGAAATACTCAGGCTTTATTGCCAGATATGGTTTGCTCTAATGAGCCAGGATACTATGAGGATGGATCTTTTGGGGTTCGTATAGAAAATTTGT
>JAUIBX010000099.1 GCA_030427595.1 Bacteriovoracia bacterium
AAAGAAGACCAGGTCTTAGGGGCATGAGCATGGAGTCGATATGGTGATCGGTAATGCTAACAGGATGGATATTCGCCTTGCCATTAAGCTCCCGCTTTAGCCATTGATAACCTAGCTCGTGATTTTTATTTGAGATATTCATGAGAATATCTTTTCCAAAGCGTAGGCATTGAGCGCCATCAAACATAATTTCAAATTGCTCTTCTTTTGGCTCCTGATTTTCGGCGCCGTCAAAAGAGCTGTCTTTCATCATCGGTCTGGGGGCACACAACCAGTGAGAGCCATGACGAAAGTAACTACTAAAGAGTGGCTTAAAGAGATCATTTTCAAAGTAGCGAGTTCTTAAAAGTGGCGAGGTCTCAATAATATGCTCACCCCAAATAAGGACCTGGTCGCGCGGATTATCGGAAGGGGTGGTATGGCTTTTAAAATGAGGAGTCTCAAAGGGAATAACCTCTTCAATTTCAAGAGGACGGTGAACGGTGATTCCTTGCTCTTGAAGAGTTTTTGCCATGAGGTCAAGGTCTTCCATGCGTTGGGAGATAATCCTCTCTTGCAAGACGATACTATTTTCAATGAGCTGATCTTTGAGGTTGTCCGCATAGAAGAGTTTAAAGGAGATATCGATATTTTTGCGGGTCAAGTGAACACAATTGCCAACAATGACCTCTTTAAGAGGTCCCCACTCAGTGTAAGCATGAACAGAGCGCTGTGGCAGATTCAGGTCAATCTCCTTTGATTTCGGTATTCTATCAAAATTGTGATCTATTGGGAAAATTGATGGGAATTGGTTTAAAATAAAAGCAATGACTTCCCACAAGCGCTGTCCACTTCCCTTTACTCAGCTCTATCTCCATTCTACTGGAGATGTCTATCCTTGTAGCTTTGCGCAAAACCATCCACTAGGAAATGTGAAAGAGAAGAGTTTAACGGAAATTTGGCACGGCCCTGAGATGGAGTCCTTTCGAAGGGAGCATTTAGCCGGTCTTCAGAGTCAATGCTCGCGCAGTCAAAAGGACCACGCTTGTCATCTCCACCATGGTCATTTAGAGCAATATGCTAAGTTTGATACTTCACTTCAATATCCGCCTATTCGCTTAGATTTTATGGTGGACTCTTTTTGTAATTTGAAATGTGTGATGTGCACCAATGTTCTTGAGGACAATGGTGGCTATGATCATGATGAATTTTGGGATCATTGTGCTCAACATATATTTCCCCATGTAAAGGAGCTTGAGATTATTGGGGGGGAACCCTTTATTCTCGATAACACCTTTCGCTTGATTGATTTGGTGACGAAGCATAACCCCGATTGCTTGTGGCGGGTGACGACCAATGCCCATTATCAATTTAATGAAAGGTTTAAAAAAGCTGCCGATAAAATGAAATTTGAATCTTTGGCGGTGAGTGTAGATAGCCTCAAGCAAGATACCTTTTCTCAAATTAGAGCAGGAGCTCGCCTTGATTTGGTTCTTAAAACTTTAGATGATTGGGTAGACTACTCTCAAA
The DNA here is from genome assembly GCA_030427595.1 of Bacteriovoracia bacterium. Lineage (GTDB taxonomy): Bacteria > Bdellovibrionota > Bacteriovoracia > Bacteriovoracales > Bacteriovoracaceae. The sequence goes on from JAUIBX010000099.1 coordinate 1,510, forward strand.
GTCGTCCTGCTGATAAACCCTTAAAAATTGTCGTCAATTTTGTTATTCAAAAAGACAATGCTTATGAGTTGCCGTCTTTTATTGATTTTTGCTTGAAAAAGTCAGTTGTCCCTTATCCTATTCTTTTGCGTGACCCAGACGATTATTCAATTTTTGATTGGCCATCGGATCGTCTTCTAGATTTATTTGATTACCTTCTTGAGCATCATAAGGCCGAGCCACATCCCTCCTTGGCCCTCATTTGTCATAAGATTTTTAAGGAGCTACCCAAGGCAACCCAAGTTATTCGAGTAGAAAAGCTTACGAGGTTGTTGGCCAAAGAGTCTCAAGCTCAATCAACATAGAGGTTGATGGCCAAATTGGCGCTTCGATCCTCGACACCTATTGGGTGAGTCGCTTGCGGGTTATTCTTTGAAATGAATTTTGAAAAGTCTCGCCATTTAACTTTGCCCTTTCGTTGAAAGTGGCCTTGGTCAGTGGAGGCTTTAGATTTGACGAGCATGGGGGGTCCCGCAGGAGGAAGGGGGGCACCAAGGATGACGGGCATAGTAAAGGTAGCGTCATAGGCGTATTGGTGGTCACTGAGTTCTAGAATAATGACGAGGTTTTCGCCTTTTTGCCAGTTTACTTTTTCTTGTGACAAATCGAGATAATGAAAGCCCGGGTAAACTTCCTGTCCACTCCTTTCTAAGAAGGCACCGAGGTTAATATTCTTATGAAGGGAGACTTTATAAGAAACATGGTCACTTAAGGTGTAAAAGCCAATTCCCTTTAAGCGGTGATCTTTTTGGGCCTTGAATTTATTGGCAACACGAGAGACCCTATCTTTGATTGTGGTGGCGTATCGAAAGCCGTGAAGTGCATGCTGATAAACTTTCTTAAATGGTGTGGGTTCAATATTTTGAAAACTGACACCACCCATTAAACGGTCTTTTGCAGCATGGATGTCATCATAGAGGAGGTAGTAGTGACCAAGGGGTTTTTCTTCTTTGGTGCGGTGGTCACTATCTTGAACAATCCAAGCGCCTTTATGACCTTTGTGAGTAATAGAGTCATCCCGGCCAATAAGGTTAATAGCATGATTAGGTTTTTCATCTAACGAGAAGTTTCCAAAAATAAGCATGCCATCTGAAGCCCTAGCTAAAGGATTTTCTTTCATATGTTCGCTACTGGCCACAGCGCCAAATTCTATAATCGCTCTTTTAATTTTGGTGCGTTTTTCAAAAGTGGAACCTGTTAAGCTTAACCACTTGATGTCTTTAGCAAAGTAAGTTTGATAGTTATTCTCTTTTAAAACCCCTTGGGTGGGCAGGTCTCCAAAGGCCTTGTGATCTCCTGTGCGAGAAATGGTAGGAACCTGATGTTGAGGGACAGTGCCTAAACCATTGGTGAGAAAGGCCGTGGCCATTTGAAAGTCACCTCCGAGGTGAACGATTAATCCACTTTCAAGATCATTGCTTTTTGAGCTGGGGGAGCTCTCTCCTTGGCCAGAATGCCAAGTATTGTTGACATGCTCCTTGCTGCCTTTTTGAGTAAAGCTACTATTTTTATCCATGAAGTAGGGCGAGAGCTCTACTATGCCATTGGGGAAGAGGTGGGAATAGCTTTTTTCTTTAAGAAGGGCGCTCCCTAGTGAAAGGGCAGAGGCAAAGGCCCAGCATGTGCCCCAGGCCTGTTCTTTCACTTGTGGTACATGATTCTCAGTTCTTAGGTCATAGCGTGAGGGGTGTTCTGAAGAGGTTTCATCAGATTTCATTGAGTTATAAATTACCTTAACAAAGAACAGGGCTCCTACCAGAAAAGTGAATATGAAAAAATTCTTCTTCGCCATGATTCTAAAATAGCACCTAATAAGAGTTCGAGTTAGCCTAATTGATGACTTTAGAATGACCCATCAGCTTATGAAGACACTTATGTTATCATTATAAGGTCTTGAAAGTATTAAATGTTGACTAACTTTCTCGGTAAAACTCAAAGCTTCTAGGGACCTTTGGTCATGAAAAAAGACCGTAGAGATTTTCTTCATATGGGGGCGGGCTTCTTTGCCTTTAACCCCGTTGATTTCTTAGCAAGAAATCTATGTTCTTTAAGTGAAAGTTTTTGTGATGAGAGTGAAGGAGTAGAAAATTATCTTCTCTTTCATCTAGCGGGGGCACCTCCACGCTGGTTATTTGATAGTCCATTGCAGCCAAGAAAGAGTGATAAAAGAGTTGCCAACCCAATGATTGTCACTACATTTTCAGAGAAAGAATTTAATAGCTCCCGTGATGTGGAGTTCGAGTACCGTAGCACTCAGGTGGGAAAGTATCTTATGCCCCATTTGTGGTCCCTCCCCACTTCTTCTTCAGTAACTTATCAAGGTCAGCTCTCTAAGCTTTTAGATCACGCCCTCATTATCCGAGGCACTCGCATGGGTGTTGATGGCCACTCCATCAACGGCAGGCGGTTGGTTGCCCCTAACCCCAATGGTCCTAGTATCACAGGTCTTCTTGCTGATCGCTCTAAAAAAGACCTTCCAGCAGTAGGAATGACGGGTTCTCAGTATCCTGTTCATGTGACGTCTCTTGGTGCTTTTCGCTCTCAAAAGGCAAATTCATTAATTCTTATAAGTAAGAAATCTCCAGACTACTTTCAAGAGCTCTTTCATAGTTTCTTAGAGGGAGCGAAAGGCTCACAAGCCGAAGAGGAGCTAGTGGAGGCGATTTTAAGTCGTCGCGATATTCTTAGACCTCAAACAGTAAAGGCGCGCTCTCAGGTGAAAGGCCTTCTCAAGAAAGACCTTGAAAAACTCAAGGCACAATATAAGAAGCGCTTTGCAAAATATGAAAAAATTATTTTAGAAAGTAAGTTGCGACGCGACCTCAAGGGGCTTACTGATAAAGCCATCCCTGGCTTTGAAAAAGAAAGACTTACCCATAGTGATCAGGATAATGCGAGTTTCTTCCTTCTGGATGATTACTTTCTTGGAGATCGAGACCTGAGAGATGCCCTCTTATCTATGGAGTTACAGGGGCTGGCCCAGCAGATGGCCTTAACAGAGTTTTTGGTGGTCAATGGCCTTTCTCAAACGATCACGATTGATTTGGCCAATCCCACGAAGCTTAATTTAGATAGTGGTTACCATTTAGATGATTTTGATATCAAGAAAAAGTCCTTTCATCACAAGACTCGCCAAGTAAAAATTAAAGAGGGTAAGCCTAAAACTTTTACTTTTGACTCTCATGGCTCAGGACTCATTGCTCACCACCTCTTTAGTGGGATTTTCTATTATACCTTTGCCAACTGCCTGATTGAAATGACCGAAACATTTAAAGAAGCGAAGGATAAGGGTGGCAAAAATCTTTATCAAAAGACTCTCATTCATCTTGCTTCGGAGTTTGGCCGTGAACCAAGACCTGATCTCATGGGTTCAGAGCATGGTTTCAATGGTCAACTCAATACCTTTCTCAGTGGGGCCATAAGAGACTTCAAAATTATCGGTAATATTTTTGATACCAATAAAGGGACTCCTGCGACTTACTATGACATTGGTACCTGGGGGGAGGGCGCTCCTCTTGATTTCTTTAAGCGGCCCTTGGTCTATGGCAATATTGCTTCGTCCATTTGTGCCATGCTGGGAATTCCGAGCCCTACTCCGAAAGATCCCCCTCTTGTTAAGGTGGCTCAAGGTCAAATTGAGACCCTAACCGAAGAATGTGAGAATGTGATTGCATGAGGGCGCTAAGAACAGTTTTTACTTTGATGATGCTCTTTTTTAACCATGTCCTTTGGAGTCAGACCCAAGTTCAAACACGTTATGGTGACCGTCTCTTCGTCGGCGAACTTCTCCTGCGAGTTTTTGGGCCAGATTGTAAAACGATTGTAGAGAAGGAAGTTTTCAACAAACCCCATATTTTTGGCGGGCCTTGCGACCCTTACTCTCAACGACTGGTAAAAGTCAAAGAGGGGTACAAGACAGTGGGCCCACGAGAAAAATGTAGTGAAAGCTTCTTCTCTCAATATCGTGCTGATCTTATTGTAGAAAATTCTCCTCTTAGAAGTGGGGCGATAGCCAAAGTCTGTCAGAGCCTTTCCCAAAAGAAGGCGTGCTTAAATCATGCCCTCAAGGGCATTGATAAGGAGAAAGACTCCATCGAAGAAATTTTTCGCCTCTTCTATCCTATTGGTCATGAGCGCCTTTTAGGTGAATTTAAAATGGCGTTTGAGGACGTTTCTCGAAAGAAAAGTATTGATCATAAATTTCTTTTGAAGCTCTTTTGTCAAAGCGAGGAGTGGCAAATCCTATGAGACGCACTTTAGCTGCCTTCCTTACTTTAATATTGCTAGGCCTTGTAGGCTGTCAGGAGCTTCCTCAAAAAACACCCTCTATCTCCTCAGTTGATGCGGCTAAAGTCTTAAAAAACCGTTGTCTCGATTGTCATCGTGATTATCAAAATTTTAAGGATGAAGACTTTATCAAAAGGGGCTTAGTGGTTCCAGGCAAGCCTCAGTCGTCATTTCTCTACGCTTCACTTCGAAATTCTGATTCTGGTGCTGAGCAGACAATGCCCCCCAAGGAAGCGGGAGATCCTTTAAGTCCCGAAGAGGTGTTGGCCCTAAAGAAGTGGATTGAGAAGATTAAGGTACCAGAAGTTAAAGTTGTGGAGCTTGAGACCTTTAGCAAAGGTGGTGACCTTCTCTCTGAGGCCGAAATCTTTTCTAGGTGTTATGGTCAATGGTTAAGGTCACCGCTACCTCGCCATCATACCCTTCTTAAGAAAATCGAAGAAGGTAAGCTCAGTGGTGTCCAAGCATGTAAAGTGCTTTTGAATAAAGCTTCGTTAGAAAAAGAAGCTATTGTAAATAGTGATGAAGGCCGCAAGCTCATACAAACCTTTCAAAGCCTTCATCGCAGTTGGTTTTCAGAACTCAACCTCTATAACACAGATGAACAGTGGGGTAACTTTGAGATCTATGACCCCGGTAATCTGGCAGCCTATTTTACTTATTCTTTGTTTCACTCTAAGAAAGACCTCGCCAGTATTTTTAGGGGTAAGACCTCATATGAATTAATAAGGAAATCCGATGCGAGAAGAGAATATTTTATTTTTCCTTATCAAGAGACCAGTGCAAAGCCTCTAAAACTGAAAAACTTTTCCTTTGGGAGTGGAGAGGAGAAAGGGGAGGATGTCTATCCTCCATGGAAGATTAGACCCATTCCTACTGGTGAAATTGTTGGTATCCGCCCAGCTCCCAAGAAAAGAGATATTTTACCCACTATGGTTGATACGAGAAAAGGCCAAAAAGAGTTTCATGGCCAACGGGTTTATCACCTAAACCAAGACATTCGTTTAGGGCGAGGAGGGGGAATTCTAGGCGATCCTCTCTTTCTTCTTCTCAATATGAAGATGGAAATTGGTAAGGCAAGTGATGGAGGCAAGCGAATACCTCGAAAGTGGGCCACATCTATTTTTAAAGATTTTATGTGTAGGGATTTACCGGTTGTACCTATCCCTAGGGCAAAGAAATATATCAGAAAAGATTCTCCTTTGAGTTTCAGGCAAAAGGCGAGCTGTGTGCAGTGTCATATGAGTATGGATGGGATTGCTGGCCTTATTAGAAATTTCGAGGTGAATTATTCTGTTGATTCAGGCCTTGGCCGTTATATTCAAACCTCTCATATTAGGGCACGCAAAAGCACAAAGACTTCTGCCACACCTATACTGGGAGATGGTGATGAGAAGTACTCTTTAGAGCCTGCCCGGGGGTTATTGGCCTTTCAAAGTCGTTCAGGTCTCTATTATGAAAGAGAGGTAGCCTCTCTTGAGGAATTAGGTGATTTTATTGCTGAAAGCTCTGACTTCTATCAATGTATGAGTAAGCGCTACCTGTACTTTCTCACAGGTATTAATTTAGACTTGGATGGAAAGGATTTGTCATCAGGGCATGAGAGGGTCTTGTGGCAGTTTAATCAAAAACTTGCTTTAAGGCTTCAAGACCATCAATCCCTAAGGCAGTTAATTGAGGATATTATAAGCTCTCCTCTTTATCGTGATCGTCATTACTTACAAAATATGAAAAATGAGAAACAAAGGGAGCCGGCCCAATATGACGAAGCTTCCTACTAGGACATTTTGCATTTACCCATGGGTTCATGGTCAGGTGGACATTGATGGCAGCTTTGTTAGCTGTTGTGAGGTTCCTCTCAGTGCGAGCCTCGGCAATGTCAAAGAGGATGGTCTTTCTGATATTTGGAACGGGGCCCCTCTTCGAAAGCTGAGAAAGACTTTTCTTGCTGGAGAAATTCCAGAACAATGCTTGAGCTGTTTTATGAAAGAAGAGCTTGGGCATGAGAGTGATCGTCTTAAGGCCAATGCATTGTATCCCGATGCCTTTTCTCATGTGGAAAAAACAAGTGCTCAAGGCTAATTGCCTATAGAGTTTCTCAAGTCTCTTGATTTTAGGGTTTCCAATACCTGTAATTTTCGTTGTCGGACCTGTACTCCGGCCGCGAGTTCTGCTTTGGCCAAAGATTGGGTCTTTATTAGCAAAGAAAAGAATGTGGAGATCAATCGTAAGGCCTTTGAAAGCAATGAAGAATTGAGAAGCTACCTTTCTCCTGTTTGGTCTCAATTAGAAAAGGTCTACTTCGCAGGAGGTGAACCCTTCTTACAAGTTGAGCATTATTTAATTTTAGAAGAGCTAATTAAAAGTAAACGCTCTTCCCAAGTGGAGCTTTTTTATAATACCAACTTGAGTGTAAGGGGCTTTGGTAAGCATGACCTTGTGGAATATTGGAAGAGGTTTCCTCGTATTTCCTTAAGTCTGAGTATTGATGGAACTTACGAAAAAGGAGCCTATATTAGAGATGGTTTCAATTGGGACCACTTCAAAGACAATGTGAAATACTTCAAAGAAAATGTTTCAGGACTTGAACTCTTCTATAATATAACGGTCTCTAACTTTAATGGACTCTACCTTCCGGAGATGGTCAGACATCTCAAGAATGAGCTTGGTGCATCTGAAGGGCGCATTTACTTTAATCCTGTTAGTGATCCCGCTTATTATGCTCTTAATAACCTCACTGCTGACCTAAAAGATAAGGTTTTAAAAACTTTAATTGAGGCCTCTACTCATCTCTCTTCTCCACTCAAAGAAAGAGTTGAGGCAGTGGCCAATCTCATTAATCGTCCTAATGACATCAAGAACCTCAAGGCCTTTCAACAGATGACAAAGCGCTTTGATCAGGTAAGAGGTCAGTCTTTTCGAGACGTCTTTCCCGAGCTTTCTTCTCTTCTTAAATAGTTCTTCCTATGACCTTGAGGGTTTTATAACCCCTCGTAACATCCTTAAATTGCGAAAATTTTTCCTCTCCAGTTTTTGTCTCACTCCTGTTTTTTAAGGATTTCTTTCTAGTCCGAAGGGAAGGCATAGAAAAATTTTTAACCAAGGACTGGATATGAGCGGCAAGTATCTGAAGGGTCTAGTAGGGACTACACTCTTAGTAAGTTTAATTTCACCATCAATTTCAGCAGAGCCCCAAGTTTTCTTTACTGAAGAGGAACTGGCGACAGAAGCCCTTCAAGATCATCACGATCATGAAGGAGAGCATCACCATGCTCACACGTTGACTCCCGAAGAGGAGAAGAGGTTCTATGAAGAGGCCTTTCAAAAGGATCAGCTGGATATTTTAAATTTTCGCTTTCCCCAAACAAGTTGGCGCGAATGTACTGATGTGGTCACTGGTAACTATAGTGGTTATAACTGCGCCAACAGAAGACAGGTCTCTGTCATTTTAAAAGACTTTATGGATCAGTATATGCCTGAATGTGTGCAAGAAGCCCTTGATAAGGTCGGGGATGGTGAACTTGATCAACTTCATATCATCCATGATGGTGTTTTAGGGGATCGTAGACATTCTCCGCGAAGCCTTCACGCAGAAAATAGAGCAATTGATATCAGAAGCTTTAGAGTTCGTTTCTATGACGGGCGTGAAAAAACTTATGTTTTTAAAGGAACGACTAATAGAGAGTTCTATCGCGCTTTTCGTCAGTGTTGGGGCCAAAAGGTTTCTGAAAATAATGGCTGCCCCTACTATGGTGGTAGTGTAGAGAGAACGGGAAGTATTGGTTGGGAAGATCGTAATCATCAGAATCACATGCATACTTCCGTTCCTTACTGTGTTGGTGGCAGCTATGGAAGCTACTACTTTCGCAGGTAACCTCAGTTTCAAATGAAAAGTCATCATGGAGGCCTCTACTCGGGGCCTCATTGCTTTTCCTGTGGACGACCCTTTGACCTTGATCATCGTAGAGCAGGGGATGGCAATATCATCAAATACTGTTCAAAAGGTTGTCGTTCAAAAAAATATGAAAAGGATAAAAAGCTTGAGGAGGCTCTTTTAGAGATGATCAAAGAGCGTGCTCCTAAGAGTATTTGCCCCTCTTATTTTGCTCGCTCCTATTTCTCGGAAGCGGACTGGCGTGAAAAGATGGAGTTGATCAGGTGTGCAGGCAGGCGTCTGGCCTTAAGAAGCATCATACGCATCACTCAAAAGGACAGACCTGTGGCGAGCCTAAACTTTAAAGGGCCTGTGCGATTTTCTCTACTGGACGACCAATGATGGCGGCTTCATCTGAGACAAGGAGAGGGCGCTCAAGAAGCTTGGGCTTTTTTACCAAGTGGGCGATAACCTCTTCGTCACTTTCAAGCGCGAAAGGATTTTCCTTGTAGAGGTCTTCCTTTGTTCTAATGATGGCGGGGCGGTCGCCTCCCAGCTTATCGAGAATGCCGGCAACCTCATCAGAGATCAAGCCTTCCTTTAAGTATTCCTTGACTTTAAATTCAATACCCTTTTCTTCCATGAGGGCCAAAGCTTGGCGACTCTTGCTGCAGCGGGGGTTGTGATAAAGTGTGAAGGCCATTTCTTTATTCCTTTTTTAGTTTAATGTGCCGTTAATAACAGTGACTTCTCTTTGAGGGAAAGGGAAGCTGATGCCCTGGCGGTCAAATTCACCTTTGATGTCTTCAATGACATCATGAAAGAGTGGCCAGTAGTTTTCTTTTACTACCCAAGCTCGGGCCGTGATGTCCACAGAGCTGGCACCAAGACTTGAAACTCGCACAAAGGGCTCCGGGTCTTTAAGGACACGCTCGTCTTTTTCAAGGTATTCCATGATGATTTTCTTCGCCTTTTCAAAGTCATCATTATAGCCAATACCAAAAATCCACTCTACACGACGAGTGGTTTGAGTGCTGTAGTTCACTACGGCGTTGTTGGCCACAAGTGAATTGGGGAGGGTAATGGTTTTGTTATCAGTCGTCGTCATGATGGTGGAAAAGATTTGAATCTCTTTTACAGTCCCACTTAAGCTACCGGCCTCAATGAAATCCCCTACCTTAATAGGTTTAAAAATGAGGACGATAACACCTGCTGCGAAGTTACCAAGAGAGTCTCTTAGGGCAAAGCCTACGGCAAGGCCAACTGTACCTAAAATGGCGACAAAGCTTGTCGTCTTAATTCCAACTTGGCCAAGAAGGGAAATGATTAAGGCAACTTTAAGAAGGGAGTTAGAAAGACTACCAACAAAGGGGATGAGGGTCGCGTCGGCTCCTCTTTTGACGAGAGAGTTTTTGATAAAGCTAACCACAATATTGATTACCACCCAACCGATGGCAAGAAAGAGTAGGGCACCTAGGTAATTAGGCACGCCATTAATGAATTCTTGTGAGACGAGAGATTTCACAGCATCTGAGTTCATTTTCTTATCCTTTGGATATTCTTGGTAATTTGGCAAAACCTATCACCACTGAGTCGACTTTTTCTAGTGGTGATAGGAGAAATGTAGCTTCAGGTGAAAATTTTTGAAGGTTTGGCGCGCTTGGTCTCAATATCTATCTTTTGACTAGTTAGGAAAAGCCGAAGTGCTCAGCTTAATTATGACACCGCTTAGGCTTCCAGTTTAAATTTAACCATCCATAAAATTTGGGGGACTTATGTCTACTGTTGTCATTAGCTTTCTATGCTTCTTAGGTGTTTTTGTTCTTATTGGTGTTTCCTCTTCTCTGGTGAGTAAGGGAAGTAACTCTGACTATCTGCTGGCCGGTCATGATATTCAACCTTGGCTGGCGGCCTTGTCTGCAGTGGCCACCAATAACTCTGGTTATATGTTCATTGGTCTCATTGGCTTTACTTACACCAGTGGACTTCAATCGATCTGGTTGATGGTGGGTTGGATTCTAGGTGACCTTATTATGGCCAGATATGTTCATCAAAAGTTGCGTGCCAATACAGAAAAACAAAGCCTATTAAGTTTTGGGGGTGTTCTGTCACGCTGGCATGGAACAGATTATCGTAAACTGCGCCTGTTAGTTGGAATTATTACGGTGACCTTCCTCGGTGTTTATGCTGCGGCTCAATTCAAAGCAGGCTCTAAGGCCCTCCATGTTCTCTTTGATTGGAATTACAATACGGGTGCTATTATCGGCGCCATTATTGTTTTTGCTTATTGTCTTTCTGGCGGTATTCGCGCCTCCATCTGGACAGATGCAGCCCAGTCCTTTGTCATGATGCTGGCCATGGGTCTTCTCTTCTTTATGGGCGTTGATAAAATGGGTGGTTTTTCTGGTTTATACGCTCAACTTGATAGT
>JAUIBX010000341.1 GCA_030427595.1 Bacteriovoracia bacterium
TCGATGCCTTTCAGTTGCTTCTTGGAGCCCGTTCAGACAAGAAGCTCGTGCGAAAAAACTCTGAGTGTGCCATTGTTGAAGGTGTCTTCAAAGCGAGAAGTTCTGAAATAAAGAGCTACTTTGATGAAGAAGGATTTCCTGTCGAAGAAAATGAAATCGTTATAAAAAGAGTCATTTACCAAAATGGAAAGTCCAAAGCATTCTTAAATCACCTTAGTTGTCCTATTTCTACATTAAGTAAATTTAGCAAAAGCTTTGTGGATCTGGTCGGACAATTTGAAAATCAAAAGCTTGGTTCACATGAATATCAACTTTATCTTCTCGATCAATTTTCAAAAAACGAAGAGAAACTAAAAGACTACCAAGAACTATTTGGTCACTATCAGGATCTAACCAAGATATTTGAAGGCCTACAAATAAAGGTTCGCGAAAAAGAACAAAGGGAAGATTATCTAAGGTTTCAGCTAAGTGAGCTAGAGGCCTTGAATCCTTCGACAGAACGTGAGAATGAACTGGTTGAAAAGAAGGCCATGCTTCTTAACAAAGAAGAGAATGCTCTTGCCCTTCAAAGTATTCAAGAAATTCTTTCTGAGGGTGATAACAACACCCTTCAACAAATTAAACTTATACAAAAATTTGTCTCTAATACATCAGGACTTTTTAATTCAGAAATAGAAGATAAAATTAATACTGTAAGCGGCTTGCTTGAAGACTTGTCTTATGATGTCTCTCGAATAGACCTCAACGGTGAGGACGAAGAGGGGCTAGATTCTGTTCTCGACGAGCTTGACTCTTATCAAAAGGTAAAAAGAAAGTTTAATGTCACGACAGAAGAACTCATAAAGATAACAGAAAACTTCCAAAAAGAACTTAATGCCCTCAACCAAATGGACAGCGAACTTGCGAAAGTTCAATCTGAGATACACACCACTGAAGACAAACTTTTTAAGAAAGCCACTGAAATTCACAAAATTCGCCAAGAAAAAGCCCAAGAGTTAGAAAGGCTTATTACAAGAGGCTTAAGCGAACTGAACATGAAGGGTTCAACATTTAAAATCAATATTCAAAAGGCTCAAAAGCTAAATATAACGGGTCTCACACAGCTAAGTTTTACTGCTGAAACCAATCCAGGAGAGGGCTTTTATAATATTAAAGACATTGCCAGTGGTGGAGAGCTTTCAAGAATCTTATTATGCTTAAGACAAATAGTTGCTTCGGAAGACAGCATAAGTATTTTCTTCTTCGATGAAATTGATACGGGGATTGGTGGTGAGACCGCATCTAAGGTGGCGGAAGCCCTTAAAAAGGTTAGCCAAAAGAGCCAGGTCCTCGCAATTACTCATCTTCCTCAAATTGCTAAAATGGTAGACGAAATTATTTATGTCGATAAGAAAAGCCTCAAGTCAGACAATAGTGTAAGAACCATTAGTTTTGTTGAAAATAAAACTGGTGACGATAGAGACCAGGTTATTCAGCAGCTTGCTGGCCTAGTTTAACCTGCTGATAGGCTTTTCCATCAAATAAGTTAAATGTTTTTGTGATTGGAAAAAAGCCATTATTTAAGTAAAAACCATCATTTTCGTAAAAGTCTTGGCAATGACTGTGGCCACATAAAACATCCGTCACTCCGAAATCTTTTTGTGCCTTCTTATAGGTCCTTCTAAATTTTTCTTTTATGTATTCGTTGAGTTCATCTGAGTAGCGCTTATTATTTCTTTTTCGTGATTGACGAGAGAGGTATTGGCCAATTCCATCAACAACAGAAAAGGGCACAACATTATTTGCTAAAAACTTTATCGGCCAGGACCTGATAAAGACTTTGTAGATGTTATAACTTAGATTTTCGATTTCAATTTCGTCTCCATGAGCAAAGAGAATTGATCTACCTGCAATCTCTTTTTTCAAGGGCTCTTTTAAGTAAATCCAACTCCCCTCATTAAGAGAATATTTCTGTTTTATGTGCTCAATTAAACCTAGAAAATGAAAGTCATGATTCCCTTCGAAATGAATTATTTTCTTACCTTTTCCACAAAGTTTCGCTAATTCATCAAATACACTTTCGTATTTTTTTAAGTAGTCCACATGCCCACCAACAACCAAGTCAAAAATATCACCTAGTAAGAAGATTATTTCAGATTGAGACACCTCTTCTGACCTAAGAAACTCCATAAAGAGTTTTTCTTGTTGGTCACCAGGTTCTTTTATGTGGACATCGGAGATTGTTACAAATTGCATAGCAATATTGTATCAAAGAAAAAGCCCCAAGAAACCTCCCTAGTAAAGGTCCTTACTAGGGAGGATGGGCTTAATGGGATCAGATGATCCATTGCTCAAAACCAAAAGATCCCAAAATGAAATACTATATATATATTTAAAAATTTTATTATTTCTTA
>JAUIBX010000100.1 GCA_030427595.1 Bacteriovoracia bacterium
GCTCAATGCGCATAGGAAAGGTGTATTTGGTCTTTTCATCAACTATTTTTTCAGAGTAGTAATTGACCCAAGGGCGTAACCTCTTGGGTTTACCGGTTTCTACATACTGTATCATCGAGTCACAGATATCACCGTGATTAAAACTTGGAATAACCGAAGAAAAGCCGGTACCAATCCCTTCTGAACCGTTGAGGAGCATAATGGGGAGTTTGGGAAGCAGGTGGACTGGTTCATTAACTGTTTCGTCGTAATTAGGAACCATTTCCACTTGATTCATGTCATCAAAGAGAAGAATTTGAGAAACCTTGCCGAGGCGACATTCAATATAACGAGAAGCCGCAGGCTGTTGTTCCATCCTCTCCCCGAAATATCCTTTCTTATCAATAAGGGGATAGTTATTTGAGAAGGTAAAGTCTTGGGCCATATTGACGATAGCCGTTTCAATAGAGGCAGGACCATGGGGGTGCAACGTCAGGACCAAACCAGTAGCAGAAGAAACCTTCGTTAAGCCCTTACTTTGATTGCGATAGAGAGTGTAAAGAATACGCCTCTGTCCCGGCTTTAGACCGTCTTGGAGATAGGGAATCGCCCGGTCCATAAGAGTGTAAATTTGGTAGGTGCGATACTCCTCTTTAACAACTTCTGAGAGAGGTACGGATTCAAGAGCGTGTAATAGATTTTCTTCCATCTTCTGTTCTTCCTAAACTGCTATTTAATACTCGAGGTGACCAAGGATACCGGCCTTCTTCTTTTTAGAAGCCTTCTTTTTGGTCGTTTTCTTTGTTGCCTTTTTCGTAGTTTTCTTCTTTGCTACTTTTTTCTTAGTCGCTTTTTTAGTCACTTTTTTCTTAGTCGCTTTTTTAGTCACTTTTTTCTTAGCTGCTTTTTTAGTCACTTTTTTCTTTGCCACTTTTTTAGCCGTCTTTTTAGCTACCTTCTTCTTTGTTATGCGACTGGCAGAACTCGTTGAAGGACCACCAAGGCCAGTGCTGAGGGAGATTTTCTCCGCCCCTTCACTGGCATCATCTAAGAGAAGGGCCTTACGTGGATTAGAGTCTTTTCCAAAGCAAACATTGAGCATTTTCTTGGCATCATTGGCATGTTCAACCGTGATCTTAGTATAGCCATCTTTACTCATGACATACTTCCACGCCTCAGGACTCATCTCCCCCAAACCTTTGTTGCGGTGAATGGCCTTTATCTTAGCATTTGTTTTCTTTAGCTTTTCAAGTTGGTCAGGCGTCTCAACGTAAACAGTATCTTTATCCGTCACCACCTCAAAGAGTGGGGCCTTAGCAATTTGAATGGCCTCATTCTCAAAGAGTTCTGGCCAAAAGGTATAGAAGAAATTCGTCAAAAGTGTATTGATGTGACCACCATCCACGTCAGAGTCGGCCAAGAAAACAATACTTGAATAACGAAGGTTATCCCAATCCACCGGCTGGCCTAAAACCAAACCAATGGAAGACATGATGTCTGAAAATTCTTGATTATTAAGAATATCTTTAATGGTCGCTTGGGCCACATTCATGGGCTTACCTTTAAGGGCAATGCCCCCTTGGTAGAGCTTATTTCTGGCCGAACGTAGACCACCAATCGCCGAGTCCCCCTCACAAATAAAGAGAGTACACTTTGAGCGGTCCCTTCTTTCATTGGCATCAAGAAGCTTTTCCACCCTTTGTTTCTTTTGTTTACGCCCCTTCTTAGAAGCCTCTTTGAGCATTTGAAACTTATGGCGGCTTTTCCCGCGCTCCATCACCAATTCGAGATAGTCCTTATTCTTTCTTAAGAACTTATCAATCGCCTTACCCATGACCTTTTCAATACCTTTTTCCAGGTTGAGGTCACGTACCAGCTTACGCTTTGTTTGCGACTCAAACCGCGGGTTGGGCATGGTGATTCCAAGAATAAAAGTAAGGCCCGTCAAAACGTCATTATCCACCAGATTGATTTTCTCTTTCTTGGCCTGACGCTCTAATTTATCTTTAATCGCATTTATAAAGAGACGACGAAAACGGTCTTGATGGAAACCACCATCAAAAGTAGGTGTTGAGTTTACGAAGGAGACAAAGCGCTCACGGTCATCACTTTGCTTATCAATACAGAGGGAGAGGTGCATGTCGATACGACCCTTAACCTTCTTGCCTTTGGTATTGGTGTCTTCGTAAATATAGTGATCATCAAGAATATTTTGAGCCGACTCTTTATCGATTCTTTCGGCGAGTTCAAACAGACCCTTCTTATAGAAATACTTCTCTTTATTAAAGTAGAAAGTCAGACCAGGATTGTTGTAGGCCAAGTCAATAATACGCTTTCTTAGAAGGTCTTCATCAATCTTAGGGTTCTTATAAACTTCCTTAGCAAGCTTAACTTCAATCTTCACCCCAGAGTGGCCTTTAAACGCCTTTGGCCTAGTTTGAGTGATTTTATTGGCCCCATCAATAAACTTGGTGGTCTGCTCTTTTTTCGCATTGTAGTGGCGTACTGTCGCTATAAAAGAATCGGAGGTCAGGCAGGTGGCAGCAGCGCCGAGGCCGTTTTGACCAAGAGTACGATGAAGGAAGCCCTTCTCATCAACTTCTTCATCCTTAAATTTAGAACCAGTCCTAAACTCAGAGTAAACCTGCTTCACTTTATTAAGAGGAAAACCGATGCCGTTGTCTTCAACTGTCACCGTCAGACCATCATCGCTTAGGGTGGTATGCACTTCAGTCACGTGACCGCGATAAAACTCATCTATACAATTATCGAGAATCTCTTCAACTGCCTTTGACTTGGCCTGGTGAAACTGAACTGTTGTAAATTCAAGACCATTTTCTGTGTAAAGGTAGGTCTCAAGATCTTCAACATCGTTGGAGCCAAAAACCAGAGTGATCCGGTTTCGACAATGCCAGCGCTGATCCTTACTTTCAATAACGGCGTCTTTGGTTCTTCCGCGACGCTTAACAGATTCAATGGCCATGGGGCTTCATTCCTCTTTTTTGGCGTTTATGATAGATTGATGTAGAGAGTCTGATGACACTCCCCTTCTTTTTAGACTAAAGGGCCACCGGACTCTCGAAAAGGCGACATGCATCAAATACTTAAAATCTTTAGTGTCTTATTATTGATATTCGTGGTGAATCTTCACTTTGCAGCGCCTAGTCACGCCAGTCAAACTGCCATGGGAACCCAACTCAACATGGATAATCTTCCCGTGTCTCGCCGGATAAAAGAATCACTGGGTGAAAAACCCTATGCCAAAAGTGAAGTGGAAACTCATGATGATAAAACTCAGAGTCTCAACTACCTAATCGCTGGGCTCCATAAAAAAAATTGTTCATATGCCATGGTCAAACTTTCTCAATATGAGCGCTATGAAGATTTTGTTGATTTTGTCACAAAGAGTGAATATTCGGATTCTAAAGAACGTATTCGCTTGTACCTGAGCCACACCTTCTTGCCCTTTAATATGGTTTTAGATTTTAAAATTAAAAGGATCACTGGACCAGGTAGCTATCCTTTTCAGTTTGATGCAGGCTTTCTAAAAGGTCTCAAGGGCATGATAAACGTCAGTAAACACAAAGAGCGCTGCCTCTTTGCCACCACGGCCAAATGGCGGGGGCCAGATAGTGGTATTCCCGACTCTGTTTTTTCCTTCTTTTCTCAAGCACTTGGCCGCCTGGCCATGGAACGATTATTCCGAGTTTCGGAAACTTTGTAAAGGCCGCTATACTTACATGATGACAACTGGCCCTTAGCCCACTATAAAGGGCTATCCGCACACAAATACTACCCTTGCAGACTTTCGTTCATGAGCTTGAAACAAGGGTGTTCCTTTCTTAGGAATCAACTGTGCTGGGGATGCCAGGGGACAACGGAGATCAATTGAAAGTTTTAAGAATAAGTGCAACTGACACCTACGAAATTCGCCATCAAATGTTGAGGCAAGATCGACCTAAAGATGAGGTGATCTTTCCCCATGATGAAGACGATCAAACATTTCACTTAGGTGCTTTTCTCGAAGGAAAGCTTGTTTCAGTGGCGTCTTTCTACTTTGAAAACCACCCCGATCTTCCCGATGAATACCAATACCGTTTAAGAGGAATGGCGACCCTTCCAGAATTTCAAGGAAAAGGTCTTTCTAGCGCCCTTCTTAAAATGGCCTTCCCTATTATCAAGCAAAACCTTTGCACCTTACTGTGGTGTAACGCTCGCACCAGTGCCATGGGCTTCTATCAAAAAGTTGGTTTTGAAAAGATTGGTGAAGAATTCGACATTCCCACCGTCGGACCTCACGTCCTCATGTTCAAAAAAATCGTCTAGGATGCTACACCTGTAACCTGTTACCTGTTACCTGTTACCTGTAATTCGGATTAATGCAGAAGAGCTTCGGAACTTGATTATGCATCTTTTCATATTGGACTTTGAAGCAGCCTTTTTGAGTGTCAAAACGCTTTAAGGGCGCACAGGCCATGCCAACTTCCCTACGCTCCTTTCTCTTCATCCTTTGAAACTTGCACTTTTCAAAACTGGTGTTATTCACACAGGCAAAGAAGCCCTTATCACAATCGTAGATGAGGTAATTCCCCCGAAACCATTTATTAGAAAGACGCGGCTCCTCAAGCTTTTGTTGCAGGATACCCCGCTTCTTCTCTTCTTCTTCGGTCATGGCATCATCGTTAACATAAGGCTTTTCGGCGGTGACCTTAGGCCTCGCCTGCGCCTCTTGATCTTCGCTCTTCACCGTCTTTTCTTGTGAGAAAACCCCTTGTGAAAAAAAGAAGAGAAAGAGCACCAAAAACCTTATCACGCTGATGATTCCTTTACGTCTATATGCGACATTTGTTAAAGACATATATCAAAAATTATACCATACTAGGGCGAAACTTAAGTGAGGAAACCCCATGGCCAACTCTAATGATTCAAACTCTTCTAAGGACAAAGCAAAGGACGCTCTCTCTTGCAACACCCTGATGTTCAACACCCTCGTAAAGACCCTTACTCAGGCCGTAAGCGAAGCGGTAGCTGACCTCTATCCCCAGGCGAATCTAGAAGAGCGCGCCCTCTACGATATTTTTAGTCCCGCACCAAACTTTAAAATGGGTCACCTCTCTTTTGCCTGCTTTCCTCTCGCGAAGGCCTTACGCCAGGGACCGCCTCAAATTGCAGGAGCATTGGCCGGCCACAAGGCCATTAGTGAATGCGCCATAGTTGAGAAAGTTTCTGCTCAAGGACCTTACCTCAACTTCTTTCTCAAAAGAGAGTCTCTTGGCAATATTGTCATCGGCGAAATTAACAGTGGAGAATATTTTGAGCATCGTCTTATTGAGGGCGATGAGAAGTGGATGATTGAGTATTCTCAACCTAACACACACAAAGTTCTTCATGTCGGCCACATGAGAAATCTTTGCTTAGGAAATGCTCTCGTGCGCATGTGCCGCTTTGGCGGTGTGAATATGACCGCCGTCACCTACCCCGGCGACTCGGGAACTCACGTGGCGAAGTGCCTATGGTACTTAAAGAAGTACAACAAAGAAGAAGTTCCTGAAGTGGAAAAAGGCGCTTGGCTTGGAGAAATTTACACCAAGGCCAACACTCTTCTTGAAGATGAGCTTGGCACCGATAAAGAAGAACAAAACCGCAAGGAGCTTACTGAAATTCTTAAACAGCTTCATGGGGAATCCGGTGAATACTACGATCTTTGGCAAGAGACCAAGAAGTGGTCTGTTGATCTTATGAAGGAGGCCTATGACTGGGCCGATGTCACCTTTGATCGCTGGTTTTGGGAGTCTGAAGTTGATGCTGCCTCCCTGTCTTACGCCAAAGAGCTTTATGAAAAGGGCAAACTCGTTAAGGACGATGGCGCCATTGGCATGGACCTGAGTGACGATAAACTAGGCTTCTGTCTTCTGATCAAAACAGATGGCACTGGGCTTTACGCGACTAAAGATGTTGAGCTTGCCCGTAAGAAGTTTGAAGAGTTTGGCATTGATAAGAATATTTATATCGTCGATGACCGCCAGGCCTACCACTTCAACCAAGTCTTTAAGGTGCTTGAGAAGATTGGCTTTGAACAGGCGAAAAAGTGCTACCACCTCAAGTACGCCATGGTTGAACTTCCCGATGGTGGCATGTCTTCACGTAAGGGAAATATCGTTCCCCTTATGGATCTTGTTTCTCAGATGGAAAAGCAAATTAAGGAACAATTCCTTAATAAGTACCTTGAAGATAGTGAGTCGGGCTGGACCCAAAAAGAAGTCGATGAAACGGCGAAGATGATCGCCAATGGTGCCATCAAGTACGGTATGACCCGTGTTGATAATAACCGCAAGATTGTCTTCAGTATGGAAGAGTGGCTCAAGCTTGATGGAGAAACTGGTCCCTACCTTCAATACGTTCATGCAAGAATTGCCCGTCTATGCCAAAAACTTCACTACAACGAAGACCTCATTGTCGACTGGGATCTTTTAAACACAGAAATTGAAACGTCTCTTATGGTCAAGCTCATGGAGTTTAATGACGTCGTAGCAGCGGGCATTGCCAAACTTCAGACCATGCATTTGTGCGGATACCTCTACGACCTTGGGAAACTCTTTAATTCTTTCTATGCAGAATGCCCTATTGGAAAAGCAGAAAATGAGACTCTCGCTCACACCCGTCTCGCCTTGGCCCATGCAACAGGTGAAGTGATGCGCGAAGGTCTAGCTCTTCTCGGTATCCCTGCCCCTGAAAAAATGTAATTTAGCGATTACGGCCGTTTCTACCAGTGCGAGGGGCCCTTGGTGGGTTATTCTCACCCATGGCCTCTTCAATGATGTCACCAAGAGCATCAGAAGCCTCTTCTTTTTCTTGATCGGAAATCCCTCCATTGAGCATTGGTCTGAGGAGGTTTTCAGCAAAGTACTCAACCGCCCTTTGGCCTGAAGGTGTATTTCTTAAGTGATAGGGAGAAGATACCGGATCAAAACGATTACCCCACGTAAAATCACGATTGCGGTTAAGTCCCCTGAGTCCTGCGATAGGAACTTTAAAAATCGCCGTCCAGCCACTTTCTACCCAGTCGCGTTTTTCATCGAGTTTATTTTGAATGATAGGTCCAAAGAGGGTTTCAACAAAACCACCCTTTACAGTGTCATTGATGAGAACCTCCGTAATTCCTCCCATCAACTCTGGCGGAATAGAAACATCAGAACGCTCTCCTAAGAGAAGGGGTCTTAAGTATTCTTGCTTGAGGCGATTAATCGCCTCTTTTCCTGGACCATCACCAAAGAGACGGCGAATCATTCTCTTTGAACTAAGAAGCCAAACGACAGCTGTATCGGCGCCCTCTTCTTCAAGGGCCTTCATGGTTTCTTCTTTAACGATACTTGAAATCATGGCCTCAATGGCAATATCAGCGAGGTCGCTTTGGAGTAAAGTTTCAACAACTAACTCAAGAGGAACCTCTTCAGAATTAGCCGCTTGTAGGCGCTCAAGCATAAGCCTTTCAAAACTTTCAATCGCTTGGGACATCCCTTCAGGATCATAGGCCGCTGCCTGATTGATATGTTCGACAACCAGTGGTTCAAACTCGGCGAGAAGATCCATAATCGGCGTGGGTCTCACGGGTGGAGTACCGTCACCTGCAGGTTCATTTGAAACAGTCTCTGGGTTGGGTCTACCAAAGAGGTTAGAGATATCAATAAGAATGGGTTCACCATTTGGTCTTTCACTTGAAAAGATTCTATGGACCGTTTCAGTAAGGCTGATCAGGAGGTCACGGCCTTCTTCATCAAGCTCCTCTCCATGGCGTTCAAGAAAGGCCTCCCTAAATTCAAGGGTGGCATTGGGGGCAATCTTTTGAACAGCACATTCAATAATATTGGGAATAAGCCAATCGAGATTAGGCGCGCGACTTGGGTTGACATCTTCCCCATCGCGATAAAGGGCAGCGTAGAACTCTGCTTCTTCCATATCTTGATAGTTTTGGGGTTGTGGACCATCCCCATAGACATGGGCATAGGCCGTACCTCTTATAGAAGAGCGACACTGATTCCAATCCGCACGGGGTTCTCCACCTGAAAGAAGAATAGGTTCAGTCATGCGCATATCTTCAATCACGGCACCCACAAAAGTATTAATGGTTTTGGTTAAACAGCCATCAAGATGGTTACCATAGGTCTTTGCACTTTGTTCCATTGTCTGCGTGGCCGCACAGGCGGTCATTTCATTTAAGGCAATATCTTTAAGTCTTTGAACCCGATTAATATCTCCGTGAAGGTAATGCAGGAGGAACTCCAACCTCTTGGGCAGAATATCTTTAGTGAGGTTGAGGCGCACTTCATTGAGACAACGATCAAGATTGATCTCAGTCAGACCATGGGGGGCCTCAAGGGTTGATCTGTCCACCTGTTGAGAGAGTCCCTCTACACACTGACCAAGTCCCTCTCGCGCACGGGAGGCCATCAGCTCACGGTTGCGATTAAGAAAGTAAGTGGCCCTTTCATCAAAATAGCGAGGTGTGGGCAGCTTTTCTTCAATAATACCTGCCACAGATCGACTAAAAACTTCGTTGGTAGCATCCATTTTAAAAGTGAGAATGAAGTCACTTGTAAGGCGGTCCTTTTCTGGACCGTCATCTAAGGCCGAAATTCTTTCAAGTTCTGCAAGGCGCTCTTCATTAACAAGATCGTTCACTAACTGTTGGCGCTCCTCCTGTCCAAGAATGCCTTGAAGAAGGGGATGGTTAGCAACTGTTTCCTCAAGCTTAGTTCTTAAAATAAACTCTGTGGTTCTTACCGTGGTCTCTTGAACACACTGATCAAGAGGGTCACTCGCACCAGCGGCCGTCGTTCTTTCTAAACAAGCATTGAGAAACTCAATTCCTCTTTCTACGAGAAGCTCAACATCGGCCTGAGAATCTAGGGCACCTTCGGCCAACATTTGCTCACCCTTTGCCCTCAAAATAGTAGGTCCGAGAATTTGAGCTGAACGGCCTTCGATAGCGCTGATCGCCGCTTGAACTTCACTATCGTTACCGGATTCTATGGCGGCGACTAAGCGCTGACCAAGGGGACCATTACCATCTTCTCCAAAAATTTCTCTTTCAACTTGAGACACAAGAGTGAGGGTGTCTCTTAGACCTTGTTCACCTTCAGCTTGAGTTAGCTCACCGACTTTTTGGGTTAAGACTCCTCTGAGAACAATGGGGACCGCCTTACCTTTAAAGCCTGCCACCATCTCCATGGCCTGATCCATAGTCGTGGCCTCTTGAAGATCTTGACCTAAGGCCTGAATGACGTCCGTTACCACTTGCTCACGTGTTTCGGGAGTCATTTCAATTTGCCCTAAGGCCTGCTCGACAAAGGGAGTGAAAAGAGGTCCTTGAAGTTCGGGATCTTGCAGGAGGGCAACAGCACAGACATCTTTAAGAGCTTCCTGTTGAGCGAGGACATCATCCACGCGATTGACCTCTCTTAAGTTTTCCCTGAAACATCTTTGAACACTTCTGCCAATTTGGTCCTGAACTTCAGGGCTTAAATTGATATCAGCATAGTCAGAGTTTTCAGAGAGGACCTCTGTAAAAGTATCTTGGGCAATATAGTAACTGGCCATGGTAACCGCATCTTTGAGGCAATTGGCCGAAGCCGCATCAATTTCAGCATCTCTTCTGTCACTGGCGACCTGCTTTTCTTCTGGAGAGAGGCCATGATTTTCAATAAGCCATAGAGGTACATTATTGAGGTTTTCACGATGAAGATTTTCAAAACACTGGCGTGGATTCACTCCCTCTCTTTCAAGGACCTGACGGTAGCGTTCAGCACCAAACATTTCAGTAAGGGTTTGCTCGAGCGCAGCCCCGGTCGCCAAATTCGTTAAGACCCTATTACATTCAAGCGGATCAAAAGGAGGAACGACAACACCAATATTGAGGTTGCGGTCACTGCCTGTCCGTGCCACTTGCTGAGCGCGCTCTCTTTGGTAGCGTTCACGCATTTCTGCGATATGAGTTTTTTGGCGCTCGATACAGCTTTGCATGCCAGACTCATACGTTTCCTGAATGATAGCATTCTTGGCCGTATCACTTAGCTCGAGCTCATTCACACGAGCGGCCATCACCACTTCTCCGACGTTCATGGCCACGTCTTCAACCATCAGGTTGACACAACTCATGAAGGCCTGCTCAAAAAAGTCCGCTCCTGTTTGACCTAAGCGGTTAAGGTTGACTTCAAGACCACGAGGTCCAAAACGTCCTAACCCTTCTCTCGCAATACAGGCCCGCGTTTCTTCACGTGCACGCCTCATTCTTTCTTGGGGGTAAGTGAGATTAAGGTTAAAGTCGCGTGAAATATCGGCAATCTGTTGATCAATGATATTGGGGGCGACTTTATCCACCGTACCCATAAGTGCTTGATAGAGGCAGCCTTGGACCACGGCCATGCCGGCATCGCCTTCTACTCTATGCTTAATGGGATCATAATTTTCTTGAGCACAGGCCAAGAAATCCTCTTCACCGACTTCAAGAAAATCACCAAGCCCAGCATCTATCATCTTGAGCTTGAGAATTTCCTTGGCCAAATCGATAGGGGCTTCTCTCATAAAGACGTTCATGCACTCATTGGCCATATCACTATTTCGCGCCTGACTTGAGCGACGCAGACAGAGGCGAAAATCCCTCATCACCACGTTGACGAGGTCACGAATATTATCCGGACTCTCCCCTTCCACGAGGCTCGCCACCATTCTTTCCATGATGAGACCACCAAAGCGAGAGTAAGCCTCTTCAGTCGCAACGGCTTCAACGCGATTTTTACTTTGACCAAAGTTATTGGTTCTAATGGCGGTGGCCTCAGTGACTTCATCGGCTAAGGTGATGATGTCTCTATCAGTAACCAAGTCACTGTAGTCAGTGGCCGCAATGGTACGCCTAGCTTCTTCAATAACAGTGTCTCTCACCTTTTCACGCCTTCCATTGGGAGTAAAAAAGAGATGAAAAGCAAAATTGACGAGACCACCACTTCCCTGGCGTCTGGTACTAATACTATTGTATTCATCTACGCGGGTTCCATCGTAACGAAAGCGTGCCCCGCTACTCACTAAACGACCATCTCTATAGTTGAGGTCATAGACTGATTTTTCAAAGCCATCAAATTGAAATTGGCCCTCCCCTTGGCGACCTTTCAAATAGGCGGCCAGCCTTGGGATGCGCCGGCCTCTTTCGTCGTAGCCAAGTTCTCCTTCCAGCACAAGTTGGGGCTCCCACTCTCCAGAAAACTCATTGTAGGCCTCAATCATAAATTGCTTATCGCCATTGTCACCACGAATATGGCGAATGCGCATTTTCTTATCACGCGCAAGTTGAGGATTTCTAAAATTGACATCAATAAGGCGTCCTTGAGAATCGAGGTTGCCAACGAGGGTGTGATCGCGCCCTAAAAGATCAAGATCGAGAGTGAAAGTATTATTGCCCTCAAGGCGTAAGTTATCAGCGAGTGCGCCTTGAAGCTCACTACGCCACAACTCTTCCATCACCCGATTAATATCGCCGATATTTCTTTCCCCTTCTTCACCAATAGGCATAGTGGTTCTCAGAGGTCTTTGACAGCCACCTGAGGCCATCACCACTTGGCGCAATTGCTCTTCAGCTTCTTCTCCCATCCCTTGAAAGCGCAGGAGGGCCGCTTCAAAACCAACATCATCATTGAGATCATAGAAGCGCTCTTCTAATACCCTTTGACTACCATCAGGTGCATAAGTGTAACGACGAAAGAGAAGCTCATTTGTTCCTGGGTGATAGAGAACCTCTTCAAAAACACCAGAGGTCGTCTCATTGATTTGTAAGCGCTCCATACCCTCTTGAAAGGCCTGAGCATGATTCAAGAAAGGCTCCATGGTTCCTTCAGGCATCTGAAAGCCATGAGTGCGCATCAGGTCTTCCACCTCTGCATTGGCCCTTAAGACTTGATCCAAGGTTCTTGCTGGCATGACTCTAAAATCTAAGGGAGTCTGATCGTCTCCTAGAGCTTGAATATCGGTAGCAAGTCCTGCGGTTCGATAAAACTCATGAGGACGAGCGCCTTTGTTAGTAAGAGACTGAAAAATGAACTCCCCCGTTTGTT
>JAUIBX010000342.1 GCA_030427595.1 Bacteriovoracia bacterium
ATTCCGCGAGACCTCTCTCCTGGAAAGAAATCCTTTGTGAATATGTGTTGGCGCTTGTGGATTCCAATTTTTTCTGTGAGCTTTTCACTTTCTAATTTCTGGAATTTTAAAAAGCTAAAGGCACTCTATCCCGAACACTTTTTAAAAAGTGTATTCTCTATTCTCTTCCTAATAGTCGCCTATGCTTTTTTGATTTACTTAATAGGTCCAGAACTTTTCTTTAAACTATGGGCCTTGGCCTACTTTCTCTTTCTCTTTATTAGTGACCCGCTTCTTCTTAGCCAGCATAGTTCTGTACCTCAGCAGCATACTCATGGAAAAAAAGTAAAGCCGATCTCCTTTTATGAGCAAGACCAGTACACCAGATCACTAACTTTTCCCAACTGGGTAACCAAGTACATCCTTTTGAGCTTTAATAACCATATAGTTCATCATCTCTTTCCCACCATGCCTGGTTATCACCTTTATCAAGTGAAGGAGAGCTTTCCTAATGAGGAAAACTGGTGGCATTGGTTAGTGAAGGCCAAATCTACCCCCGCAGTTGAGCTTCTTTTTAGTGAGGAAAATAACCTGGTCGATTCACAGGGGCTTGAAAGTTTTACCTGATCAAGTTCTTCTCACTGTTTAAAGTTTGAACGGCCATGGGCCTTATCTCTCTCGTAAAATTAGGTACTTAAGATCTTTCTTTTGGCACATGCCTTGCTCCTTATAGAGGTAAGGAAAAAGGCCTAACTATGCTAAAAGATGTAATCCATTCAATAATCGTTCATGCTGTGTGCTTTCAGTTGCTCTATCTTGGTGTCTTTCAGGAGATGGCCAATCGTGGTTTTTCTAGAACACCGGCCAGCTTTGACCATAGTATTTCCTTAGAAGATCTCACAAAGAAAATAAATGATTTCAAAGTCACCCTTAAAGGAAAGGAATTACAACCTGACTGTGGTGAAGCTGATCAGCAAGAGGAAGCTCTTTCTGAAGAAGAGCTCATGCTTCAAAGTCTCTTTGGTGATAATACTCAAATCTATAGCCGCGAAGACCGTGCTTTTTATAATTACGTGGATAGCCTTAAGGGCAAGGCCTGTGGTGGTAGTGCTGACCCTATTCCAACGGCACAAGCGCAACAAGAGTGTAAGGTAGAAAAAGTTGAAGGGTATCTCGATCGTAAGATCAGTGAAATTATGGGCCTTGAAAAGGAAGAAAAGGAGCCTCAACCTCTAAAACTCGACAATGGTGAGATCCGTGATTTTCATCAAGAGGCCCTAGAACTTATGAGGTCTGTACGCCAATATCTTGCAGATACCTCTGTAGAAAGAGAGAAACGACTTGAGCTTCTGGTAACCTACCTCGGCTCAGTAGCCCTTCCTATGCGTGACCTTATCGTTGTTCTTCGTGGTTATATTCCACGTGAGTATGATGGGGTTTACTTCTATGAAAGCCTCCTGCCAGAAATCAACAGCGAGCTTATCGGCGATGATGAGTTGACCCGCGATATGATCCTTCACGGTCCCAATAAAATGGTTGAAGACTATCATTTGATGATTGAAGAAGGCCGTTGGGGCCGTATGCAGCTTAAGTATAATCCCAACGAAGTCTTGGCCCGTGATATCGTTCAGCTTCTTAGAGCTCCTACAGCAAAGAACTATGTCAGGGCCACCAAGTGGATGACTCTGCAAATGATGCTCACTCAGGTTTTTACTTACGACGCTATGTTAGGGGAGACCAAGCCTCTTGATATTCCACGCTCATGTCAAAACCATTTCAATGGCAATCTACCTGAGAAAATGGATATGCAATTTAGTAGTGAAGAAGGGGATGTCTTTCTTGATCGCATCCTTGCTGGTCATGGTCTTATTATGTCTCAGGGGGACACCCAATATGCTGAATATTACCTTGATAGCGTCAATAAGAACCCCATGCTTGAGGGGTATTCTGGCCTGATGCCTTTTGAGAATTACAAGGCAGCAACTCTTGGTCTTGAAGAACTTGATGATCAGCATTTAGCACCAGAAATTGACGATTACACCAGCTTTAATGATGTTAGTGCTCTTCTTATGAATAAGGGCATGGCCCCTTTTCATGATGCTAACAGTTATCTCTTTGGTCTCATTGACTTTAAAGATGACAATTACTTTGGTGCCAGCCTTATTGAAAAGATCTTCACCCAACCTGAGGTCAGTGAAATCTATGAATATGTTGATGAGTATGATCAGCCCGTTGAGATTGCTCATGTTCGTCAGAACCTTTCTCGCTATATGACTGAGCTTATGCAAAGGCATAAAGTGGAGTATTGGGAAGACCTCGTTACTGAACGTTTAAAAGGGGTGCTAAAAAGAAGACCTCTTCGCATTCGTTTTCCA
>JAUIBX010000101.1 GCA_030427595.1 Bacteriovoracia bacterium
ATGTCCGAGCGCAGCCCGTCCAGCACCGCCTTGAGGTTGGAGCCTTGCAAGCTGGGGTCGATCTTGGCGGTGACGCGGTTCATGTCGGTGTCGCCCTTGTAGAGCCCCGACAGCACGTCATCGACGTTCTTCTTCACCGTCTCCGGGGTGATCCCGTGTTCGATGTTGTAGGCGACCTGCTTGGCGCGGCGGCGGTTGGTCTCGTCGATCGCCAGCTCCATGGAGGGGGTGATCGTGTCGGCATACATGTGGACCTGGCCGGAGAAAAGATTTCTCAAGCCCAAGCGCTGATTATTCTTTCAAACATAAAGGAGAAGTGGCCAGGTCTTGAGGCCATTTGTCTTCTCGCTGGTCCACAAGCTGGAGGTCTTGGTTACGGCCTTCTTCTGGAAGGGGAGATGGGAAAAGATGCTGAACAAGTCGCCTCCTTTTTAGAAGAGGAGTTGAGAGGAAATTATCACTATCAATTAGCAAGGGAGCTCGGTCAGCTAAGACCAGCTCAAGTCGTTGTGAAAAAGCAAGCGTTAAACTTTTATTATCAGCTTCGTGGTCATAAGATAAAAGTAGAGGGCAATATTAAACCTGAACCTTTGATTCAGATTGATGAAGAAATATCGGGAGTTTTGACTTGAGCAACTTGCGCCAAAGAGATGGAAAGCTCATTGAGAATTGGTATATCGCTTGTAAAAGTGAAGAGCTCTCGTCGTCAAAGCCCATTAAGCGCACGATCTACGATGTCGAGTTGGTTCTCTTTAGAAATGAGCTGGGGACAGTGAGTGCTTTGGAGGATCGTTGTCTTCATCGCTACGCTCAGCTTTCTCAAGGAGAGGTTCGAAATGGTCAGCTTGTCTGCCCCTATCATAGTTGGACCTATAATGCTGACGGAGTTGTTTGTCGTGTACCCTCAGAAGGAGACCAACAAGTAAGAGGTAAGAGATGCGCTCGCAGCTTTCCTTGTGTTGAAAAAGAGGGGGCCATTTGGGTGTGGATGGGAGAAGGAGAGGCGACAGACTCCCCTAACATTTGGTCTTGGCCATTTTATAAAGAAAAGGGGTGGGTGAGCTATATCATGGTCACTGACTTTAATAATGAAGTCACCAACCTTGTGGAAAACTTTATGGACGTGCCTCATACTGTTTCTGTTCATAAAGGGTGGTTTAGAAATGAAAGTCAAAAGAAGGTGCCTTTTACAACGGAAACGAAAGATGCTCAGGTTTTGGTGACCTATGATCAACCTGACGATAGTATTGGTGTTTTGATAAAGCCGTTATTGAACCCTTCGAGCGCACCTATGGAGCACACAGACTGTTTTATTTTTCCCAATATCACACGGGTTGATTATAAGTTTGGCCCACGCTTTCAATATGTCATCAACTCTCAGTGCACTCCGGTATCTTCTTTTAAAAGCCGAGTTTACACTTACATTGCTTATAAAATCCCTGTCGTGGGACCTATCCTCAAACCCTTTATTGAGTACTACACTCGCCAAGTCATCGAACAAGATGTTTGGATCATGGATGTTCAAAGGGCAAACTTGAGTGAGGACGAGGAGCCGCGCTTTCAGTCCACCCCTGCCGATGAGCCTCACATGCAAATAGAGAGGTTAAGGAGCTGGGGCATCAAAGGGGATGAGCAGGTTTTTACCCACACTAAGAAAGTTGATGGAGTGATGTGGATCTAGTTATCTATTAAGATAAGTCCCTGCCACAAAGTGAACGACGCCAAAATAAAGTTGAAGATGACATTCTTCATCGAGCGTTTAAAGTCTATTTTATAGGCTTCAAGAAAAAGGTCTCTTTGAAAAATTCTCAGTAATGCCCTTAGAACAAAAAGACCTGCTAAGCAGATTAGAAAGACACCCTTTGTTTCCCTATGACCCATAAGAAAAAGCAGGAGGGAAATCACCCCTGTAAAGAGAGCGAAGGCCCCTAAGCTCCTTACTGTGAGTTGATATTTCGGATCAAATTTGTCAGGAAATTCAAGGGAGTAGAGCTTTTGACCAAACATTTTAGTCCAGCTTTGGGGCCCAAGTGACACACAACCGCCCAAGATATGGTAGATGGCATTTCCTAGAAGGAGAAGATTACCCCACTCGGTCTTCATTGTGATCGCCCCTCAATTATCGTTATAATAGGTCCTAAGCGAGATCGCGCTAATATTTAAAGGATATCTGGGTACCATGCCGAAGTCCAAACCTATCTTTGAAAAATTCCTGCTCAACAAAGAATCTTGGAAAGACAAGTGGAGTGATTTTCTTAATTCGCCTGTGAATTTTAATGACTCCCATTTTAAAGAGGAGCTGACTCCTTTCTATGGGACTTCGACTTTTAACGACTTCAGTGATCAAGAGAAGCTTAAGCTCTTTTACGCCTACATCAAGCTTGTTACTGAAGCTCAAATCATGCTTGAGCAAGTTCTTATTTATGGTTTCTTTTACTTTAGAAATAAGCGCTTTCGTCATGATGGTGTCGTGCAAGATTCTATTGAGAAACTTCAATGTGAAGAGCTTCATCATAGTCAGGCCTTTCGTCATTTCTTAGCGGAATCACCTCAGCTTCAATGGCCTAAGGAAAGGATCTTTCCCTTTCCACGTTTTATTCGCAGCCTCCTGGCATGGGTTATGAAAAAGGCTCCTTTGGGCATGACTTTACCGGGGGCCAAGATTGAAGCCTTTTCGATGGCCTATTTTAAATTACTCAAAAAAGCCTATCCCGAGGGGGAGAGGGAACACTCTTGGTATCACCTTAATCATTACCATCATATCGACGAATCTTTTCATGTCCCCTTAGAGTTTGATCTCTATAATGATTCGATTTGGAAGTCAGGACCTATTCGCTCATTTTTAAGTACACTCTTCTTTATTATTTTTCTTCAATATGCCCTTGCGCTGGGCTCTTGGAACCTCGTTAGGATTGCCTTTAATGAGCGCTCCCCTAAAGAGCGTATTGGCCTCTTCTTTGGCTTTATGAGGTGGGCCATTCGCCATATGCCTGCTTTTGAAGAGACGCGCCTTCACACAAAGAGCCTATTTAAAAAGAAACGTCCACTTTTTGGAAATATTTTAAGTTTTATGCATTGGTAGTTCAGGGAGGAACGATGAAGTTATTGAAATTAGCAACGGTGGCACTCATATTGGGAGCACCTCAGGTTCAGGCGGGAATAGAGAAAGTCTCTGTTTATCCTTGGATGACTAAAGAAGATCTCACTAAGAGTAAAAAGGCGGCTCGTACTCGAGCGAAAAGGAAAATTGCTTCTTTGAATGATATTTCAGAGGAGGCCATGAGTGAGAAGTTTAGAGATTTTAGAGATCAATTTCTGAAAATCACAAAGAAAGAAGAAATCGAAATGTTCCTTAATAAGATGGATAAGGAATATGACAGCTACCCAGATGACTTGAAGTTCTTTGCTGCCCAAATGATTCCCTTTAGGGCCTTTAAAAGCTTCTCTTATAAAATGTACCCTCTTTTGAGAAAGGAAAAAATCACTCATAGTATGATTGTCTCTCGTGTACTCGACTTTGCCTCCTTTATGAGAATTAATTTGCCGACAGAGCAGTGGGATGCAGGATTTCGCTTTGCTAGTGAGCCTTTTACTGCCGATCAGGAGCGTTTTGAATCAGCTGAAGAGCTACAAAAGTATATTGGTGAAGTTGTCTACCCTGAGGCGCTGAAGGCCGCTCAAAGAATTGAAAAGCTAAGCTTTAAGGATCAAAAAATTGCTTGGGATCATAAGCTCTTCTATGGAACGGCATCTTTCTCAGATAATTTTAAAAGATACCGCTACCTAGGAGAAGCTGAGAGAGTGGGCGCACTTGCAGGGCTTCATGAAGGAATGGCATGGATGAAGCGCTTTACCGCCTACAATGTCAAAGGTTCCATGAAGCTTGCGAAGCACTTAGGTACTCTCGTTGGGATCGATTCTTTTTTCTCAAAAGTTGATGGTGTTACAGCAAAAAAAGTAAAAGAGGTTTTCTCAAAAGAGGAGCATAAGGATCTTTATACTCTTCTTCCTAATGGGAAAGCTGACCTAAAAGTGGCTTTTCAACACCTCAGAGAATCGGCAAGGCTTGGCATAATTGCTTGGTATGAAGTTAAGGATCGTCCCGCAAATGAATTGGATGCTCTTAATTCTATGATTATTGATCCTTTTCGTGATCGCATTGATCGTGGTGCCGAGACATTGGAGAAAATTGTTGAAGGACCGACCAAGCTCAGAAGTGATGTTACTGGTGAGCTTTTATTAGTCGACCTCCCTTCTTTTTACGAGAATCCTCCAAAGGACCTTAAAGATCTTCTTCCCACAAAGTTTGAAGGGGGAAAGAAGACCATCAAAAAAGACCTACCCACAAAAGAAGGCCGTGCTAAGAGAGTTCGTTATCGTAACTATTTCTACGGCCGCGCTGTAAGTTGGGATGTGAAGGCCTATCAAAAACTCTTCCCTGAAATTAAAAAGGGTGAAGATATAAGTAAGGCGACGAGAATCCTTAATCAAAGTGCCGGATCATTTCCTGTGGCGATGGGGATGAATGCTTTTATGCTCTACAACCGCTAGATCACAATAAAAAAAGTAAAGAGAAGAGGGAGGCCTAATGGTCTCCCTTTTTTTTAAGTAGGGCCTTAAGAAACCATAAGTCTCCGGCCAAAGAACCCCATAGTCCAAAGATTAAGAGAACCCCAAGTATTCTTGGAGGCTGAAAGCTAAAGAAGAAGAAGATAGAGCAACACAGAGACATAATAACTGTGGTTAAGAGGCTTGCTCCTTGTTTGTCAGCAATCCCCTTTTCAATGCCCGACTGATGACCAAGGAGGTAGTGGATTGCATTATCACCCGTCATCCCTACAAGAATGGCCAAGACGACACAGGTGACAAAATTGAGCTTAAACTGGGTAATGGCCAAGAGAAGAAGGACAAAGGCTACACCCCAAAAGCCAGAGAGAAGTACCGGGAAAAGAGATAGCTTATGGTCAGGCCTCTTAAGGCTCAAGTGAATGAGAAATAAAATAATAAAGACCAGAATAAGACTGGTGGCCAAAGAAAAGAGTAGAGTGCGCGGCACACGTTGAGAAAATTCAGCATAGGCAACGAGGGCTCCGCTAAGGCCACATTCTTTATTGGGGCAAATATTTTGAGCAGTAAGGACTCGGAGATGATTAATATCTCTCAATGAAGTCTCTTTGAGGTAGAGCTTGGCCCTAATATGGGTGTCAGAAATGAGCTGGCGATAGCCGGGAGATTTTTTGAGGTTGCTTCTGATGAGCTGTCTCTCATGCAGAGGGAAGTCTTGCTCAAAGAATGATAAGAGGCGTGAAGGTCTTTCTACCTTTATTATGTTGCGCTCTTCTTCTAAGAGGTTCGCTTTTTGATCGAGGAGGTGGAGTTCTCTTTTAAGATCATCTTCACTTCCTCCTTGGCGTTTGACGACAAGACTAATTTCACCGCTAAAGTTTAGGGTTCTCTTTAATGTTGCGATCGCCTCTCTAAATTCATGGGACTTGGGAAAAAGAAGCGTTGGATTGTCGTTAATATTGAAGGTGAAAGGGGCAAAGGGAGCGGCGAAGTAAACTAAGACAAAGATGATTTTTGTCGCCTTGTTTAAGCTAATTCTTTCTAGGTTATTTAAAAAAGATGATGCTCTCGTATGGACACTAAAGGGTCTTTTCTTGGAAAAGACGCTCATGACAGCTGGCAGGAGGCTAAAAAGAACCAACCACTCAATGACTCCACTTAATGCCGCCCACAGACCAAGCCTTTTAATAATGTCTAGGTCTGACGTGACGAGAGAGAGAAAGCCGAGAAAGGTTGTGAGGCTTGTGAAGAAGCTAGGGAAAATGAGGGCCTTAAAAGATTCTTGCCAGGAAGTTTGAAACTTTCTCTGGTGGTGACAAATAAAAATAAAGTCCCCAAGAGAGGCCACTGATAACAGGATGAAAAGGCTATTATTGAGCACATCTAGTGGAGTGCCCGTAATACTCATGAAACCAAAGAGAAAGAAGGCACAGGTAATGAGAGTAGAAATAAAGAATAATCCAGAGTGCCAAGTACCAAGGAAGAGTTTCATCAGAAGCACAACAAGAATAAGAAGCATGCCGTTGAGGAGATTGTTGTGGCGTAACCCTTCTTTCATGTGCATTTGATAGGCCGCTTCTCCCAGCCAAAATGTCTTTTCTTTGAGGGCCTCTGGATATTCTTCTTTTATTTTTTGAACGATCTTGGGAATAACTTTGGACTGAAAGTTGACCTCACCGAGGTCTTTAAAGCGCATTTCGGTGAGAAAGGATGATAAGGGCTTTGATGAAAGACCAGTGTCTGGCCATAGAACGCCTGACCATGGCGTTTGGCGTAAGTCTTGCCAACCCGTAATTTGGTTTTGAGCACACTGGACTCTCAAAAGAGTTGGGAAAGTTAAGCGGGGAAACATGTCCTCTTGAGCCGGTAATAAACGGGGTTTTCTGAGCGAAAATAGTGAGAGTGTTCTTAAAAGATGGGGTTCTTTAGAGGGAAGAGTTGTGAGCCACTTTCGCAAATCACACAGCTCTCTTTGATCATATCTTGGGTGATGAAGCAGAAGAAGTGGCGTACCTTCTTCAAAGTTTTCTTTGAGGGTTCTAAAGTTTTTTGCTGATTGAAAGTTGTTGTTGATGAGACC
This sequence comes from Bacteriovoracia bacterium, assembly GCA_030427595.1. Taxonomy (GTDB): domain Bacteria; phylum Bdellovibrionota; class Bacteriovoracia; order Bacteriovoracales; family Bacteriovoracaceae. Next base: position 6,647 of record JAUIBX010000101.1, read on the forward strand.
ATCGATCGTGATAAGCATTTTAAAAGGTTTAAAGGATGAGGTCATCACAATGACAACAAAGAGCCACAATCCTATTATCTTTTTAGGATGTTTCAGAGAAAGGTTAAGAACATGGGTGATGGCCGTTTGAAGTCTGGTCATACCATTGCCATATCAAATCTTGGGGGAGTGTTCTTTAGCTGAGGCTGAAGTTCTTCACTGGGGGCCACGGTAAAGATTCCCATCGGTGTTCTGTGACTGAGAAATCCACTGAGCTGTAAATCAAAGTGATTTTTCCAGCCTGTTAAAGCGAACATATTAAATTTCTTGTAGTTTTCTTTAACAAACTCTTTTAAAAGGTGCTCTTTAAGTTTGGGACCTTCTCCTAGAATATCCTCGACGTAGGCCACATTCAGGTTTTCATCCCTATTGGGCACAGGACATTGAACCATACCGGGTATGAGTGAACTGATAGGTTTTAAAAATTTAATGACTGTAGGAATATGAGGCAAGCTCATCTTTTTTAAAGCATGAGGATCATAGTAGCTAAGGCAGGCCTTTATCTTTCCCTTCTGATCTTCAAGAAGGGAGACGTTTTCATAGCTAAAGTTTGGCCAATTTTCTAAGCGGTGAGGCAATTGTGTTTTCCAATCATGGCCAAATGGCTTTTCTTTCTCATGGAGCGTGAGAAATTCAACAAGAGCCTCGTGATCTGATGCTTGAGCTTTTCTTAGATGATATTGCTTGTAAAAGTGACGAGGGCTTCTAAAGGAAGGCATAAGGCCAATGATATTGACCATGTCATAAGGGGCATAGTTGAAATAGTGAACCCCTGGGATTTTATTTGCCGCTAAGTTTGCACGGGAGTCGGCATTGGTTTCCATAAGGGCCGTTTGATAAAAGCGGCAGCCCTTTGTTTCTTCAAGCTGAGGTGATAGGGCCAAAAACTCCTTGAAGCAATTGCGCCACTCTCTAATCAGCTTGCGGTTAAGAGAAACCCTGAGGTCACCTAGGTAGCCGACAGTTTCAAGCTTTCCATTGATGAGGCCCTGACGATAGGAGACACAGGCCACACCTTGGAGCTTCCTTTGATCATCCCTTAGGGTAAAGGTAAGCGAAGAGGAGCCCCGTGCTTTAATTAGGGCGAAGAAGTCAGGTTCGCGGTGGTAAGCAACACTTTTCTCACGGTTTTTAAGGGAAAACCGCGAAAAATAGTCGAGTATTTCTGTATTTTCTTCCTGATTTGCAAGACTTATATGCGGGAAGTTTTTCAGTAGGTTTTCTAATCGCATGGGCTCAAACTATAATTCCTATGGGCTTTTTATTCCCGCGAAGGGGCCAATCCCGCAACATATGCAGTTTACATGAAGGTTTCAGAAAAATGAATGCAGTCCTTACCTTAGGGAAATTAGGTTACCAAAAAATTGACCCCAAAATCTCTGCCTGCTGCTGCCTTCTCGCCTTCAATATTCTTGGTCTAACGGTGTTGGGCTTTAACCGAAGCCCTGCTCAGGTGTTGATCACCTCGGCCGCCACTGTCCTTTTGCAGCTTTTCTATGATGTGCTCTTTCATAATAAGTTTCAACTTTCTCTCTCGGCTTTTATCACCAGCCTTGGTCTGTCGCTGTTGGTGAATTTTGGTCACAGCTACTACTATCCTTTGGTACCTGTCTTCTTTGCCATTTCCACCAAGTACTTCTTCACCCTAAAAGGTCGTCACGTCTTTAACCCCGCGCTGATGGGCGTTGCCTTATCTTTGTTAATCACCAATGAGTTTATTTCTGCAGCGCCTGCCTATCAATGGAACGAAATTAGTTCTATGCCCCTTATTATGGGAGGGGCTGCGATGCTGCTCTTTATGCCAAAAATTAACCGCCATTGGTTGGTCATTTCTTGGCTTTTAACTTTTACGGCCCAGATAATTCTGCGATCCCTTCTCATTAAGCATTACCTGCCGTGGCAAACGCTTTTCTTTGGCACTTTGAGTTCTCCGGCCTTCTTTCTTTTCACTTTCTTTATGATTACTGACCCTGCCACTTCTCCAAAGACCAAGAGAGAACAAATTATTGCAGGGATCTCACTTGGGATACTGGATCTTCTCTATCACCTGCTTTCAAGTTATCACACCTTCTTCTATGCTGCTTTAACCTTCGCTTCCTATCGTTTCCTACGTGGCCATTGGCAAGAGTCAAGGGAAGCCAATAGTTTCGGAGAGTACTTCAAAGAAGCTTTTTGGAATAGCGGCTATTACAAAAAGGCTGGAACAGTTGCTCTGGTCGGTTTAATTGGTTGGTCTTCATTTCATTTCTTTCTTAGAGATACGTTTGTTTCACATAAGTCTGATTTTAGCTTTGAGCAGGTGGTGCCTGAAACCAGTGATTTTGCCTTTTCTAAGGGTGACATTATTGAGGCGGTAGACCCGCGAGTTCAGCATATGGGCAAATGGATTTTGGCGATTACGGATGGTGTGGCCGTTGCTGATGTCAATAATGATGGTCTGATGGATGTTTTCTTCAATAACCCCCATAAGAGTGCCAAGGATCGTAACGCCCTTTTCATTAATAAAGGCAATTTTCATTTTGAGAGGCTAGACCAAGAAGAGTTAAGTTTAAAGGCCTCTGATTATAAGAAGTATGGTGTGGCTTCAAATGCTATGTTTGTGGACTATGATGAAGATGGTGATAAAGATCTCTTTATTACTTATGCTTTTGGTAAAGAGGGTAGCTCAAGAGTTTTTAAGAACCAATTGATGGAGTCCGGTAAGATTGATTTCATTGATGTGACTAAAGAAGAGGGGTTTTTTAAGTTTTCTAACTCCGCCACTCTTAATGCCTTCGATTTTAATAAAGATGGTGATCTCGACATTATCGTGGGAAATACCATTGCCACTCATCTCCCTGGTTATGATACGCCTACCAAACTGGACCTCTTTGGACTACCCCAGGCTCAGTTTGAAGGTGACCGACGCATGTTCAACTTCATGCATGAGTCATGGCACATGGCCAATAATGGTGGCCTCAATACTATCTTTTTGCGTAAAAAGGATAAATTTCAAGCTCTCGATCCTAAAAGTGTGAATATGCCTGAGACTCGTTGGTCCATGGCCATCGGTACGGCAGACTTTAATGGAGATGGTTGGACTGATCTTTATATTGCCAACGACTTTGGGGCCGATGATCTTTACTTAAATAAAGATGGTAAGACATTTAAAAATATAAAAGGGCGCTTCTTTGGTACCATTGGAAAGGATACCTACAAGGGAATGAACGCCACCATTGCCGATTTTGATGGCAATGGCATACAGGATGTTTATATCAGTAATGTTCACCAGCCACTTCAAGCAGAGGGTTCTCTTTTGTGGACCTTCTCCCAAGGGAAGGATGGTCAAAACTTTGTGCCAGAGATCACTGAAAGTGCAACACGGCTAGGGGCCCTCAACGAGAACCGTTTTGGCTGGGGCGCTGCCGCTGTAGATTTTAATAATGATGGTTATCAAGATATCGCCCAGGCCAATGGCATGGTTGATGATATTTACGATGGTGTCACTCGTGCTGAAAACGAAAAGTGTCCTGACTATTGGTATATCAACGAGAAGTTGGCCAGATCCCCCCCTGAGATTCATCGTTATATTGATAAGTGGGGTGATATTCGCGGTAAGTGTATTCATGGCTTTGAAAAGAATCGTCTCTACCTTAATCGTGGACCTAAGACAAAGCCACAATTTGTGGATGTGGCCGATCAGGTAGGCATGAATCAAGTTGGCAATTGGCGTGGCATGGCGGCAGCTGACTTTAATAACGACGGTCAAATGGACCTCATTGCAAGTTCTCTCTTTAGGAATCCACTCTTCTTTAAGAATAAGGGGGCTTTTCACCATAGTTGGATAGGCTTAGACCTCGTCTCATTAAATGAGGCCTGCAACCGCGAGGCCTTAGGAACAAAGGTAGAAGTTCTCTTTCAGAGCGGCAAAGAGGCCAAGCGTATTGTAAAAGAGAAGGTTGCTGTTAATGGTTTTTCTGCTCAAGGTGATCCACGCCTTCACTTTGGCCTAGGTAAAAAGGCACAACTAAGAGAAGTTGTTGTTCATTGGTGTGGAGACCAAAAGAAAAGCTATAAGAACTTGGGCCTTAACTCTTATCACAAACTTTTATTAAAGTAGTCCATGGTAAAGCTAATAAAGCCGACTCTCTTTATTCTATGCATGTTCTTCATCTTTGAAGGTGAGGCGAAAAGCTATATGGCACTCTTTTCTTACGATCATTCATGGATACCTGGTTGGTCGCCCCACAGCTTTGCTGTTTTTTACAGGACTGATCAAGGCAAGGTCTCCGATGATTTCACCATTAGCTGGTTACCTGCTACTGGGCCAGGTGACGTGAGGCTTTTTGGAGAAGAGGTCGTAGGAAAGAATTATAGTTTTGAAGAAACCATGGACTACGCCATAAGGGATGAGAAGGTGGTTAAACTCTCTGGTCATTATGAAGTTAAAGATGAGCTCTATGAGCTAGGCCGAGCTCAGCTTAATCGGCTTAATTCTGGTCGCGTGAAATACCGCGTTTTAGGGAATCGGAGAGAAGGGCAAGAAAGGGTTCTTCATTGTGTTCATGCCGTGAGCGATATCCTCCCTGAAAATAAAGACTTTGATGTGGGTTGGTCCTATGCAGAGGGCGCTAATCAAAAAATAACATCTTTCTTTAAAGATTATTTGATTGATAAAGTTACTGACTTAAATCCAGAACTCTTCTCATCTTATTTAAAAAGGTCCAAAAATGAAAAGTGAGCGTAAAGAGGAACTGACAAAAGCTTATCGCCACCTTTTGATTGCAAATAATGTTAAAGCGTGGATGATCAGTGTGGCCGTCCTTTTCTTAACCGCTCTTGGTCTCTTCCTATCCTACAAGGGCGCTGTTCAAGAACGAGTTGTTCTGTGGTTACTAGGGCAACTCCTATTAAGTGTAACCATTTTGCAGTGGTTCTTTCTTGTTCACGACTACGGACATGGGAATTATTTTTCAAAGAGAATTTTAAATGATCTGTGGGGGCACCTTGCAAGTTTCTTCTGTATCCTGCCATTCTATCCTTGGCGTTATATCCATCGGGGCCACCATTATTGGACTGGCTGGAAGGATAAGGACCCGACGATGACTGTTATTATTCCGCGAGACCTC
>JAUIBX010000102.1 GCA_030427595.1 Bacteriovoracia bacterium
TACTGGGCCATTTACAAAGGTGTTTTGGCCTTCCGTTATGTCGACCCAGATAAGAAAGACGATAGTGATTGGCTCGTGAATACCGATTATGTTCGCGACAATAAATCAGACATCATCATTGAAAGTGGCTTTATTAGCCTTCTTTCTCCTGCTGAAAAGTATGATCTTCTTGTGGGTGATAAGAGTGAGTCCCTAACTCATTCCATGCTTGAAGAAGGCCGTTACTACTATGAAAATCAAGGTGAAGTTGAAAGTTGGATGGGAATTTGTCACGGTTGGGCACCCGCTGCCTATATGATGGATCGTCCAACAAGTCTTGTTAATGTAGTCGCTGCTGATGGCAAAACCATGATTCCTTTTTATCCTTCAGACATTAAGGCGCTTGGCTCTCTTCTTTGGGCTGAAGTCAGAACCTACACCAACTTCTCTGGTGGTCGTTGTAACGAAAAAGATCCCAAGCGTGACGAGGAAAATGGTCGTATCACTGATCAAAACTGCTTTGATACCAATCCTGGTACTTGGCATAAGTCGGTTGTGAATCAAATCGGTATTTCTGACCGCTCTTTTGTAATCGATGCGACTTATGACTACGAAGTTTGGAATCAGCCGGTTTACTCTTATAGCTATCGCTACTTCAACCCCGAAACTTTTGAAACTTCATGGGATAACTATCAAGATGTAGCTGTAGCAGTTGAAGACTTCTCAAAAGATAAATTCAAAAGCTACCGTGATCCCAAGGCCAAATCGATTGTTGGGGTTGAAATGAGACTTGAGTACATTGCCGAGACTCATCCTACTCATAGAGAGTATGACAATAAGAACTACGACTTTGTTTCCACTGTAACTTATCGTTATGACCTAGAACTCAATGAGGAAGGCGAAGTGATTGGTGGTGAGTGGTACTCAAATAAGCACCCTGACTTTCTTTGGACTCCACCAAAAGGAACTCGTGCCCTTACTCGTCTTGATAAGTTGATTGAAGAGGCGATTGATGGTGGCCGTAAAGATCTCAAGTGGGAAAAAGGTCAACCTGTACCGGCGGTGTGGCAGCAATATATCAGAGATTACTCAAAGCAAGGTCAGCCTCTTGGTCTTGTTGTTGAAGGTCTGATTGAGCGCTCACGAGAAGCGGCTCAAAACTAAGCTTTTTAGGAAGGTCTTTTTTAAGGCCTCCTCTTTTTTATGGCGAGACACCTACTTTTCACATTCATCTCTTTCCTACACCTTTGTGGAATTGCTAAGGGAAATGAGGTTTACCCAAGCTGGTACCCAAAGGTCAGTTGTGAAAGGAAGTGGGCCAAACTCCCTAACAAAGGCCAGTACTCTTACGATCAGGATGCTCTTGTCACAGAAAAAGGCAATGTGGGCTACGAATCCTACCGTGAGCGTGTTGAAAGAGATAAGTGCCTAAAAGAGTGGACAGTTCTGGTTTACATGGCCGCCGATAATGACCTCTCTCCCTACGCTCTGTGGGACCTCCATGAAATGGAAAGTCAGCTCGCTAACGAACTTAACTTGGGTTCTTCAACGGCGACAACAGATGTGATTGTTGAACTAGATACCTACTACGATACTGGTGTGAGACGTCTGCACGTTTTTCAAACTGAAGAAAAATATCGTGATGATCTCGGACTTTCTGATTATGAGCGCATGGATGAGCGTTTTATTCGTTCACCTATAGTGAAGTCTTTTCCGGAAATGGGGCAGGGGCGTGTGCAATCGGCAGAAGCGCGTTTTAAAAACTTCCTTAGTTGGGGTGTTCAAAACTATCCTGCCAAGAATTATATGATTGTCGTTTGGGGTCATGGTGAAGGCTTTCTTGGTCAGTTTCATGAGGAGAGTTTTAAAAGAAAAGAACTCATGGACCTTATTCCTCTAAGGAAGTCTGCCAGAAAGTCACCAAGAGAATCATCAAGAGAATCTCAATTCTTTCAAGCTGAAGACTTTATTTTGGATTCATTTGTTGGCCTACCTCAGGTGCAACCATTCTCTCTTGTAAAGCAATTTGGCGGTATCGCCTTTGACTATAGCGATCAGTCCTTTATCGATATAACGAGCATGGGAGAGATCTTAGCGAATTGGCGCGATAAACTTCTGGAAGGCAAGAATTTTGACTTCCTCGCCTTTGATGCTTGCTTGATGCAAAGTATGGAGGTGATTGCTGAAGTCGCTCGTTCCGCTGATTTCATCGCAGGTTCTAATCAAGTTCAAAATTACCTTGGCCTTCCTTATCGAAAACTCCTCGATCAGATTAATAAGGGGGCAACACCTTTTGATTTGGCCCGTTCTCTTCCACTTCTCACTAAAGATTCTTGGGGAGATCAAGGTTATCAAGGAAGTGTTGATCCTAAAGGGTTAAGAACTTTTACTATGAGCACTTTGGCCGGTGCTCAAATTGAAAGTAATCTCTTTGTTCATTTTCAAAAGGTCGCTTCTCAACTTTTGAGTTACATTAAAGAAGACCCTAAGAGAAAGAATGAGCTCCTCTTTATTTTAGAAAAAGCGCCACGCTTTCAAGGTGACATGATCGATCTTGGTCTCTTCTATGGCCTTATTGAAAAACTCTTATGGGAAGAGTCTCTCGCAGGTGGAGAAACCGCAAAGAGTACCATGCTTCGTCAAACTGTAGGTCAGGCCCACTATCGCCTTAAGGAAGTCTTTATTGAGTCTCAATTTGGGAGCCTCTATTACGAAGGCCGAGAATCAGAGCGCGCCGGTTATCTTCTTGGTTATTTTACCGGCATGAGCCTATGGTTGCCGGCCAATGAAGAGCTTTACTACATGCGAAAATTTGAGATGGCCAAGAGCTCCCTTTTTAAAAGTGTAACTAGCTGGAATTCCTTTCTAGAAGAACTGTACAAACTACCAACCATTGACCTTGGGCCGTTGTAGAAATCACGCCAATTGATTAGGATGGGGTGGCAATAAACAAGGGTACTTGTATGGATTTAGAATTTTTGATGAACCTCGACTCTATGCCTGCTTGGCGCCTTCTCAAAAGGGAAGTGCTGGCGCAGGAATTTCCACTCTATCGTCATGAATCGCAGCCATTGGGAAGTCATGATTTGGTTTATGTCCTCGTAGATGAAAAGGGAAAACCAAAAACTTTTCGAGTTAACAAAGCTGACACTGAATCCTTCGCTGTCTTCACCAGACCAGAACTCGTCACGCGCTTGCAGAAGGCCTACAAGAAAGAAGAGATGCAAGGGGGAACCTTTGCTAGTCGTGACCTTAATCTTGAGCAAGCTGAATTTGATCTCAAGATTATGATGCTTGGTGAGCTGACTCGCCAGCTAAGTACTCGTGGCAAAGAAACTACTATTAAAATTAATCCACTTCTTTTAGAAATGGCCCAAGGTATGGAGCCCTTGGTATTTGCTGAGGAAGTGGTCTTTGCTCCTCAATATGATGAGTTCACAGGCAAGATGCTTCTTAGCGACCCTGAAGATGCAAAAGCTCTCTTGGCCATCAATCCTGACGATCAAAAACGCTTCGGTATTGAACTGGTCTTTTACATGATGACAACCCGTGATCTTCCTGAAGAGAAAGAAGAGCGCGAAAAAATCCTCAAAGATGAAATCGAAAAACTTTCTTTTATGGCCTCTCGAACGCCGATGAATAAAGGAAGTGGTTCTTTCTTAGCGGTCCTTCTCAACCTAGAAAATGAGTTGGAAGAGCAGGCCTTTATCCGCGATTACCCCATGTTTGATAGCTACAGTGATGTGATCTTTGTCACCAGCTCTCTTAAACTTTTAACTGGTCGCCTAGAAGAAGTGCATTATAATGGAGCTAAGATCGATACGATTTTTGGTCCACTCATTCAGTGGCAAAGAGGGAAGGCCTTTCAAAGAAGAATGGCCACTTATTAAAATAGGGAGGGACTCATGAAGACTTTAGACACTTGGCTTAGTGAATATGGCGAGTCCCACCAAAACTCCACCAACAAAAATATTCATCGGGTTTGTGTGCCCCTTATTATGATGAGCCTTCTTGGCATGGTAGGAGAAATTCCAAGCCCAGCTATTCTTGAGCAATACTCTCTTAACTTTTCCCATGTGATTGTTGTGCTGGCGATGCTCTTTTATCTCAGCCTATCGCTATCTTTTAGTGCGCTGATGGTAGTGGTTGTAGGTCCGATGTTGGTGATCAATTTCTTTGTGCAAAAGAATATGGCCACCCAACAAGTCCTCACCCTGTGGATTGCTGTTTTCGTTCTCTCTTGGGTTGGTCAATTTGTTGGTCATAAGATAGAGGGAAAGAAGCCCAGTTTTTTCCAAGACTTGGCCTTTCTTCTCATTGGTCCTCTATGGATTGTAGCCCCTCTTTTTCCCAAGTACCGTTAAGAGCTTCTAGCTCAATTTAAGTTCTTAAAATCAGGCCTTCCTTAAGTGCCTCCATTTTACGTCAATTTTGTTACCAACAAGTCTTATTTTATCGGTGAAATTAGCTAGTTAGCTCCTGATTTCGGTTCTTCTCCTATAATGAAGGGATGTTTCTCGATCTGCTACGAAATCTTAAACAAGCCGCTCTTTCTCACGCTTTGAGTGCTGCGGTGGTTGTTCAAGGGGTTGCTGTTCAACAGGCAACCTTTGATGATTTTGTCGCGGTAGAAGCTGAGATGATTTCTGCTAGCGAAAATCAAATGGATTTCTCTCAAGAAGATTCTTATGAAGAAGACCGTTACTGGGAAGAGCTAGCGGATATGGCGATCGAAAGCGCCAATGAAAATTCCCCTCAAAGGGAATCCATTGAAGAGGAAGTGGCCGAGCTCTATGAACCTCTTGCCAATGAGGAACTTGCTCCTGCTAAATCTCCTGCTCCTACGAATTTAGTCGCTCAGTCTTCACTTAATATTTCTCCTGCGCCTCTTACGGTCCCTGGTCCCTCTGTGGAAATAGCCGCTGGAGATAGAGCGCCTTCTTCAAAATCTAAAAGTGTTCCTGCTGGTGCGGGAAGTGCGAATATCGATGCCAGTGCTAAGGCCGAGAAGGCAACAGAAAGTTCGTCCGAAGGAAAAAGTAGTGAGACACCTCGTGTGGCCTCTAAAGAAGTTAAGCCCACCTCTCGCCAAAGTGGTGAAAATATTGAGGACGCTGAAATCTCAGAGGAGAGCGCAGAAGAGGAGAATTCATCTGTGAGTCCGCCAGAAGAAGCGGCAGATGATACTTTTGAAGAGGAAATCACAGAAGAAGAAATTGAGGAAGAAGATCCTCAAAGTTTTACTTACCTCGGCTCTATCGCCTTGAGTATCGATGGGGAAGTCTTAGAGAGAAGAACCATCCGCTTTTCCATTAGCTTCACATCGGGTCCTATCCAAGGTGATGATGACGATGATGATGACGATGATGACGATGATGACGATTAATCAGCCGTACTAATCTTTAATGAATTGGATCCCAACCTTAAAAAGGTCATCCGTTGTTATGTGACGAATAGAAACAATTTTGCCTTTAACAATATTGGGAAGATCTTGATCATTGATTTTAATAAGAACCACTTTTTCGTCTTTTTTGAAGAGACCTGGGTCGGGAGTTTTGAGGGCGAGGCCTCCAGCAGAAATGTCATAGAGTGAGTATTGCTTGGGGGGCTTAAGATCCTCTTCTTTTTTGAGGGTGACGGTTTGTTTTTCCCCTGCGGTCTTACGAGGCTGTTGGCGTTTATGCTTATTTTCTTCCTCATTTTCGACCTCAACGAGGCTAATTTTTTGAGCGAGGTCCTCGCTGAGGTGATTGAGCTTTGCGGGCATGGCCAACATGATGTAGTGGCCTTCGAGCTCTCGCGGCACAAATTTAAAGGCCGTATTTTTTTGGCGGCTATAGAGAAAGAGCTCTTGGTTGCCCTTAGTAAAGGAGAAGCCCTCATCAGTTAAAGGAGTCAGCTCCAGGGTTTTTTTGAGCACATCAACCTTGCGAACGAGGCAAAAGTGGACCGGACGCTGACCGTCTTTATCGAGCTGCTGTTGCCATAGCCACAGCTTCTCCTTGCTTTTGTGAAGAATTCTAAAGAAATCGATAATTTCAAGATCGTCAGTAATGGTTTTTTTATCTGTTTCGCTACTCATAAGGTCTTGAAATCACATCGTTTAGTGCACACAATTTAATTAAGATGACCCCTATTCTAACCGATAAGAATCTCAGGTGGAATATGGCACTCAAATTTAATTACAACAATTCCATGAGAAAGCTGACTCTTGATGAGGTTTTACCAGAAATGGTGAAGTCGGGCATTATTGGTGAAGAGCAAGAGCAGTTTATCCGCAAGAAGAAAGGGCGTAGTAGTCAGCATCCTCTTGTGAGTATTTTTGAATGTGATATTCCCGATAGACGAGTGGAAGGACGTACTCTGACTCTTGATGATCTCGTCAAGTGGCTGGCCAACTATTCAAACACTCCCTTCTATCATATTGATCCCCTTAAAATTGATATTGATAAAGTCACAAGTCTACTTCCTAAGGCCTATGTAAAGCGCCTTGGTATTCTTCCGGTTGGTGCTGACGAAAATATCATTGAAATTGTGACGGCAGAACCTTTTGACCTCTCTTGGACAGATGAAGTTTCTCGAATATCGAAGAGGGAAGTCAAAATCAATTTGGCCAACCCCACTACCATTACGTCTTGTATCGAGGAATTCTATACAGTTCGTAACGCCGTATCGAAGTTGATGCGTGATCGTGGCGCCTCTCAAAACCCTGAACTTGAAAAAATGAAATCTCTTGGGAACAACACCACCCGAGGCCGTGATGAGATGGGGGTTTCAGGTATTGTTGATTGGCTCTTTCAATATGCTTGGGAAGAGCGTGCTTCTGATATCCACCTAGAGCCAAAGTCTGGAGTGGGCATTGTTCGTTTTCGTATTGATGGCACCCTAAGAGTTGTTTATAAGTTTGAACCCGAGATTATGCTCTCTGTCCTTAGTCGTATGAAGATTCTTTCGGATATGAAAGTGGATGAGAAGAGAAAGCCCCAAGACGGTCGTATCAAAAGAGAAATTGCCGAAGACCGTGTTATTGAGATTCGTTCCTCAACCATTCCAACTCACTACGGTGAAAAGTTGGTAATGAGGATTTTTGATCCTAAGATGGCCGACAAAAATCTTGATGATGTGGGCATGGGTCCCAAAGATTTGAAAGTCTGGAAGGAGATGGCCGAAGGTTCTCATGGAATTGTTCTTGTAACCGGGCCAACAGGTTCTGGTAAGTCGACGACTTTGCATGCAACCTTAAAACATCTCACTAGTCCTGAAGTTAATATTTGTACTGTTGAAGATCCTGTTGAAATCATCAATGATGAGTTCAATCAAATGCAGGTGAATAAAGATATTGGAATCGACTTTGCCAACGCCATTAAGGCCTTCATGAGGCAAGACCCTGACATCATTATGGTAGGGGAGATTCGTGACCCTGAAACGGCTTCGATGGCGATTCAAGCGTCACTTACTGGCCACATGGTCTTTAGTACCCTTCACACCAACGATGCCCTGAGTTCAATCACCAGGCTATTGGATCTCGGTGTTCCACCTCACCTGCTTAATGCCACCGTAAAAGGTGTTCTTGCCCAAAGACTTGTGCGAGTCCTCTGTCCTCTTTGTAAGAAGAAAGTAGAGACCAATGAAGATTGGTGGCAGTCGATGGTTAAGCCCTATTCGACAAAAGTTCCGGGCCATGTTTACGAGGCCGTCGGTTGTGAGGATTGTAAGAACTCTGGTTACAAAGGACGAATGAGTATCTATGAGCTTATCGTTCTTGACGATAAATTGAGAAAAGCTGTGAAGTCAGACGTTGAGTTACAGGAACTCCAGCGGATTGCCCATGGCTCTTTCTTGCCCTTAAGGCTTCATGCCGCTCAGAAAGTCATCAAAGGCTTAACGAGTATTGAAGAAGTTTTAAGGGTGATAGTTTAGGCGCTGCGATCACGACATGCCTGTGGCATGTCAGGTGACGCGAGCGCAGCTCCACCAAGCAGCGACACAGCCGACAAAGTCGGCGCCCTGTCGCAGCCTCAAATAGCAAGAGCCAAACTACCACTCAACTACCGCAGAAAAGTTTTGAGAAAAATTCATGGAAGGATCAGGCCAATGCTTCTAAAAAGTTTTGATTTTGTTGAGTTCGCTTCGCCATGCCGCGGGCTTCGCCCTAGCATGGCTGCGCAGGTCACATACATCTGTGCGCCACCTCAATGCCCACTGGGCATTGGTGAGCGCACGATGTCACATACTCACAGCGCCACCAGACCATTTGATATTGTACTGACGACCGTCTTCGGGCTCAGGTGTAGTCTGGGGTTCGGCTACAGGTTTTTGTCCTGGGCATAGGCCATTGGCGTCGGGAATCTCACATGAGCTGGGATCTTTATCAGCTTTACTGATTTGCTTACAGTGCTCTTCCTTTGCACGAAGCTTATCGTGAAGGAGGGCGTAGGGGAGGCAAAAGTCTCTGGCACCTTCGGGGGGTCTTCCCATTCCTGTTACAAATGCCGTGACTTCTTTTAGGTAAAAGTCCTTATAGCAGTCCCCGCCGTCGCCACCTAAGGTTTGAAGAATGCCTTCTTCCAAACTTTGAGTAAGGTGATGCTCATCCCTTTCTTCGCTCTCATCGCTCTCTTCACTTAGGTCGCAAAACCTTGTTTTGGTTTTTCTTTCTGTCTGATAGGCCTCTCCGTAATTATTCTCTACAGCAGAACAGTCAATTGTATCGGTGACCCCTTTTCCACTTTTACGATCATGTTCAAGGGCGACATTTCTCACTTTTTGCATGATAAGGAGGGCCATGCTTTGGTCACAAGTCATGATTTCCTTAGCGTAAGGGGAAGAAGTCATAAATAAGAAGATCATTAAAAATCTCATGTCCTTATTATAAAGGCTGACCCGAGTGTGACCAAACGAAGGGAGACTTGTAAGTACCCCAAAAAAAAAAAGGGGCTCCCTAAGGAGCCCCTTTGATATCAAAATTTATGACTTACTTAGGCTAGGTTCTTGTTGGCGAAGTCCCAGTTAACAAGGTTCCAGAAACCTTCTAGGTACTTAGGACGAGCGTTGCGGTAGTCGATGTAGTAGGCGTGCTCCCAAACATCGCAAGTAAGGATAGCTGTCATACCGTGCTTCATCGCTGTGTCGGCATCGTCAGTATTAAGAATATCAAGGTTGCCTGAAGAGTCTTTTACAAGCCAAGTCCAACCTGAACCGAAGTTGCCACCGGCCTTAGCATTGAATTCTTCTTTGAACTTATCAAAAGATCCCCACTTGGCATTGATCGCATCAGCAACAGCACCAGTAGGGGCGCCACCACCATTTGGTGATAGTGAATTCCAGTAAAAAGTGTGATTCCAAACTTGAGCAGCGTTATTGAAAAGACCACCGTCAGCTTTCATGATGATGTCTTCAAGACTCATTTCCGCGTACTCAGTTCCTTGAATGCCAGCATTAAGCTTTGTTACGTAGGCATTGTGGTGCTTTCCGTAGTGGTATTCAATAGTTTCTGCAGAAATATGAGGCGCTAATGCATCATTTGAATAAGGTAGTTCTGGTAACTTGTGTTCCATGTGGTTCTCCTTTTAGTTGAGTTCCCAATTAAAATTATGATGTAATGTTTATAAAATTTGCTGAGATAAACTTCAAGAGGATTCCGGGTACGTGATGCACAATCGGGCTAGACAGGACATTTATAGACTCAAATTTAACCTGATCAAGGCGGTTGGACTATCTCTGGGATTTCTATGGCCTCCCCTTATGACTTCTTGCTCAACAAACAACAAAGTGAGTCAGGTGCAGCTTCAGCGTCAAGCCATCGTGGATTATAAAATTGTTACCGTAAGACCAAAAGCTCCTAATTGGGCAGAAGAGTTCTACCTCGAGAAGGCCAAAGATCCTGCATCAAACTCTCTCTTTTCCATGAAGAAAGAACCCGAGCAAAAGAGGTTGCTCTTTATAGTGGACTCGGGTGCGCGTGCCGATGAAAAAGTCGCGTGCACCATGGTGCGTGCCCAGGGCAGAGAGGTGATGGCCGAGGCCATCGCCAAGTTCTTTCATAAGCAGGTGGTGGGTCAGCCCTATGATGTTGTCGTTTTAGGAAAAGGCCTCAAGGCCATTTATGAAATTCTTGGGCTCTCTCTCGATGAGGATAGTATTTTAGAAGAGTATGTGGAGGGGAGGGTGTTTCCGAGTGACTCAGTCTACAAAGGCCAAAAGGCCTTTCACTGTGCTTTAAAAATTGCCATTAAATATAGCGATCTGGAAAAAATGAAAGGTCTTATAACAGGACTTATTCGCAAAGATTTCTATTACCGTCCCAATCTAGAAGAAGAGCTTAAAGCTCTGAAACTCCCTTAAGAATAACGAGGGCAAGATTTGCCCCTTCTTAAAATATTCAGACCCTCAATAAGGGCTAAGCTCGCAAAATCCGATAAATCTCTCAATGAGGTTTATCTTAATCACACTTTCCATTTCACTTCTTACTCTTTCAACTCAAGCTAAGATGTTTGTGCGTAAGATTCAAACCATCGATGTGGATAAGACTTACTCCTACGGTGAACGTTGGATAAAGATGGCCGACACGGAAGAGGAAAGTCTGCAAGAGATTCTAAGGATCCTTAAAAAGGCACCAACCGGAGCAAAGATTATTCGCATGGCGGAAAAAAAGGCCCGCTCCTATGGCAAAAGATTAAGTGATCTCGTCTTACCAGGTGAAGGTTCTCTCACCGATACAACTCTTGTCCGTAAATTTTCTCCCTCTAACCCAGATGAAGTCGTTTATGAAAGCCGCTCTAAGGTTTACATCAATCGCAACCTCACGATTAAAAATGCTCTTCTTGATACAGCTCACGAGTTGACTCACTTTGCTCTGAGAGAGCCCTTTAATCCCTACCGAGCTCCTTTCGGTCTGAAGGATTTCATTACTTCAACGGTCGAAGGAAAGGGCGGCGAAGTGGAGGCCTTCTTGGTCGAGTGCCAAGTTCTCTTTGAACTTCTTAAGGACAAGGCAGGAGAGAGCAATTGCCACCGTGTTGTTGATCCTTCGTCTGGTCGAGTCAATAAAAGTCGTGGGGTTCACGAGTTTTATCAACTTGGTCGCTATTACAAGACTTTTCATAACTCACTTCGTAAGCACGATGTGGAGCCCTCTTCTTTTGGTGCCACTAGTCGTAGCGGGGCTCACTTTATCAGCTCGGCCTATGGCCTGCCTTATCCTTTAGCCGCTGTTCATGAGTATGAGGCGATTATGGAGCGCGTGTGCCAAAACGATAACCGTCGCTTGGCCATTATGCGCCAGAATGTGGACCGTTCACCTTCGAGTGTTTCTAAGGCCCAATACCGTTCTTTGGCCTCTCTTCACAGCAAGCGTTGCGCTGCTTTCTAATCTCATTTTATTGAGGAAATTCACTTCAGTTTTTCTTATGAATAACCCCAGAAAAACGTGGTCTAGCTTAAGTCCAGAGGTCTGAGTTTTACTCTATGTTATCCTGACACAGTGAGCGTTTGGACAGGTTTTAAAGCGACAGACAAAGGCCATAACCCCCTTTAGTTTCGTTGACTTGAAGAGGTGCCACAGGTAAATTTAGAGCAATTCAATTCACTATTTTAAGGATACAAAAAGATGCAAGATAGCGTTGTCCTAATGAAAGTTGACGACTTCTTTAATTGGGGTCGTAAGAACTCTTTGTGGCCGATGACCTTTGGTCTCGCTTGCTGTGCTATTGAAATGATGGCGACAGGGGCGGCTAAATATGACTTGGAACGTTTTGGTTGTGGTGCCTTCA
>JAUIBX010000103.1 GCA_030427595.1 Bacteriovoracia bacterium
GAAACCTATCTTTCAAATCAGAAGACCCAGACAATCTTTGACCCTATGGAATTGGCCGCCATGATCAATCAGTACACTGATAGCCTCTATCAAAAGGGTCATTTAGATAAGTTTCAAAATGTCACCAAGGCCATTTTGGCCGACACCGAGAATTATGCGCCTAAAAATCCTTTCATGAGAAGCCTTAGGGAGCGCCTCGAATACCTCGATATTGAGATCACGGCCGGTAAGGGCGACGCTAAGTCTATGCTTTTACTAGAGCCAAAAATTAAAGAATTTTTAAAAGAATATAAGCAAACGGATTACGCCGGAAGATGCAATTACCTTCGCGGCATGGCACTTGCAAAGAATAGCAAGCCTAAGGAGGCCCGCGAGGTATTTGAAAAAATCTTGCAGGACGAAGGGACGCCAGCATCCATTAAGGAGTTAGTTAGGTCAGAGCTATCGCTGATGGCCATTAAAGAGCGAACAATATAAAAACCGGCCCAAGGATTGGGTTCAAGAATTGACAGGAGGTCAAATGGAAACGGTAAATGTTGAGCTATTTGGAAGAGATCCAAAAGTACAAAAGGCTGTAAATGTTGCGGCCAATGTCTCAGTGACAAAAGCACCAGTACTTATTGCTGGAGAAGCTGGGGTAGGAAAGAGAACTCTCGCACGCTACATCCACGAAAATTCAAGTCGTGTCGATAAGCCATTTGAAATGGTTGATTGTAGTGCGGATGCTAAGACTGTTGAGAATCACATTCTTGGCTGGCGTGATGAAGAAGGTCGCTTTAATAAGGGTGTTCTTGAGAAGGCCAACACTGGTACTGTCGTCTTCGCCAATATTGATGGTCTTGAAGATGAATTTCAAAAGAAACTTCATAAAATTATTTCTGAACTTTCAGATTACGATATCGATGTTCGTATTATTGCGACAACAACGAAGAACCTTTCAAAGCTTGTAGGTTCTGGTCGTTTTTACCGTGGTCTTTATACGATGGTAAGCAGCAACACTCTTGGTCTTACTCCTCTTAGAGAAAGAGCTCACGACCTTGAAATGATGGCCCAACATTTTGTAAGCCAATTCGCTGCTGGTCGTCCGATGACAATTGACTCCTCAGCTATGGACAAAATCCTTAGCCACTACTGGACTCACAATGTTCATGAGCTCCGTACAGTTCTAGAGAGCTCTGTGGCGAACTGTCAAAATGACTGCCTGACAGAAGCTGACCTTGAGATTGGTGAAAAGAAAGCAGTGAATATGATGACAGATGATGACAACGAAGGAATTCGTTTGATGTCTCTTAAGGAAGCAGAAAAGCTTCTCATCAAAAAGGCCCTCATTCATACGAGTGAGAACAGAACACAAGCAGCAAAGATTCTTGGTGTTTCGATTAGAACTCTAAGAAATAAGATTAATGAGTATCGTTCCGATGGAAATGCTTACTTCGTTAACTTAAGATAATTGAATTTTTGACCTCCACATCCAACCGGGTGTGTGGTGAAGGAGATGTTATGAAAATAGAAGATAAAACAATGAAAGCTTTGGCGGCCTCGCTCAACTTCCGCCAAATGCGTCAAGAAGTTATCTCTAGTAACATCGCTAACGCCGATACGCCCGGTTATAAAGCGAAGAGAGTAGACTTTGAAGCTGCTCTAGCGAGAGCGCTTGATGTTGATGGAAATATGGAAATGAAAGCTCACGACGAAAAACATTACGATGTGGGTAATGGTGGTTTCGATAATCTCGAGCCCGAAATTTATGAAGACAGTAATGGAGTCGTCTCAGAAGATGGCAATACTGTCGACCGTGAACAGGAAATGGCAAAGATGGTAGAGAACAAAATCCTCTACGATGCTGCTGTTCAATTACTGAATAAGAAACTAGGGTTGATGAAATACACCATCCAGAGTGAAAGGTAGGAGGAATAAATGGACTTTCTCACAAGTTTAAAAATTAGCTCTTCAGGACTTGCGGCAAACCGTAAGCGTATGGGGGCGATTTCCTCAAATATTGCCAATGCTCAAACCACTCGCACACCAGAAGGTGGTCCTTACCGAAAGAAAGAAGTTGTCTTTGGCTCTGAGCCAGCAAGAGAGTCTTTTGGCGAAATTTTGGAAGGGGAGCTCGATGAAAAGGCCCAAAGTGTTCACGCTACAGAGGTGATCTCTTCAGATAAGCCTCCTGTTTTGAAATATGAGCCTGATCATCCAGATGCTAACGACCAGGGCTATGTAGCCTATCCCGATATTAATGTAATGGAAGAAATGGCAGATATGATTTCTGCTTCAAGGGCCTACGAGGCCAATATTAGTGCAATGAATACAACCAAGTCTATGGCCATGAAGGCATTAGAACTTGGGAAGAATTAAAACTAAGGCTAATTAACGTCAGGAGGACGCCATGGCCATTCAAAATGTAGGAACAATTCAGGATATTTTGAATCGCTACGATGCAAAAAGTTGGACTCGCTCTGCGGAAATGAAGGGCGTGGAAGACTTTAAGTGGGTCGAGGAGCTTGATGGTCTTTCTCCTACACCAGAGGCTAAAGGTCATGCGACTTTTGGAGATTTTCTGGCCAACTCATTAAATGAAGTGAACTCGTTACAAAGTAGAGCGAATGAATCCATTCAAAAACTTGTGACAGGGGAAAATAAGAATATCCACGAGACAATGCTCGCCGTGGAAAAAGCAGAGATCGCCTTTAAGAGTATGAATCAGATTCGTCAAAAGGTGCTCGATGCTTATAGAGAAGTAATGAAAATGCAGGTGTAAGCCTAGCAATGGTCTTTCTTAGGATGAGAAAGGCCTAATGGAATGAATCAGGAGGATTTCCGTGCAAGACATTATTGAAAAGATCTTCCGTAACTTCAAAGAGTTCTTCATGGGGCTCGACTTTAATAAGAAAGTCGGTCTAGTCTCCACGACTGCGCTCATTGTTGGTGCGATTGTAGCGATGATCTTATGGGTGACGGACACACGCTATGAAGTGCTCTATTCCGATCTCAATAAGGAAGATTCGCAAAAGATTCAAATACTCCTGGAAGAAAAGAATATTCCCAAACTTGTTGAAGATGATGGTCGAGTCATTCGTATTCCAGAGGATATGGTTAATAAATGGCGTCTAGAAATCGCTACTCTAGGTGTTAACTTTAGTGGAACTGTTGGGTATGAGGTCTTTGATAAGCAAAGTTTTGGAACCACTTCATTTGTTCAAAAAGTTAATAAACAAAGAGCTCTTGAAGGAGAGCTCGTTAAAACCATTAAATATATTCGTGGGGTCAAGAGGGCCCGTGTTCACTTAAGTATTCCTGAGTCCAGTCCCTTCGTCAGTGAAAAGAAACCACCAACTGCTTCTGTTGTTATTGAACTTGAAAGAGGGGTTACCCTGACCGAAGCTGAAATTAAAGGTATAGGCCAGCTTGTTTCAAGTTCAGTTGATGGTATGAGACCAGAGAATGTTGTGATCCTAGATGATCGCGGTAAGAAGCTCTCTGAGAATATTGGCGATGCTATGACGGCCTATACGGCCAACCGTGTAGCTCTAGAAAATAAGATGAATTCTCAATATGAAAATCAAATTGAGGATATTCTCGCCAAAGTTGTCGGTCAGGGGAAGGTGATCGCTAAGGTCAGTGTGAATATGGACTTCACCACGTCTGTTTCAACAGAGACATCTTACGACCAGGAAAATAAAGCGGTTCTCTCTGAAGTGGAAAATAGCCAAAAGCTTAATGGGGCTCGTCCAAGTCCACAGGGGATTCCTGGTGCACGCTCCAATCTTCCTGGAGAAACACCGCAGCCAGGTATTCCTGAAACCAGAAATAGTGTTGATAAGAAACTTACGACAAGAAATTACAATGTTCCTTCTAAGGTGACGAAGTCAAAGAAGCCAACGGCCGGAGTTAAGAAAATTACTGCCGCTGTGATGATCGATGGTCGTAGGGTGCCTGTTGTGGATGACCAAGGAAACCCTGTTATGGGTGAAAATGGTAAGCCTAAGATGCGCTATGAGCCTTGGAGTGAGGCCGACCTTCAAAACTTTTCTGCGATCGTAAGTTCTACCATCGGACTCTCTGATCGTAGAGGTGACAAGCTGGTCATCAAGAATATGGAATTTGCCAAGGAAGATACGGAGGCCATTGAGGCGCTTCTTAGAGAGAAGGCCAATAGGGAACTTATTAAGAATATCATTAAGTACCTTACGATTGGTCTTGCCATCAGTTTATTCTTCTTCCTTGTTGTAAGACCTTTTATTCAGTGGATTACTGATAATACGGTTGAGTCTGTTGAAGACTTTCTTCCAAAAACACTTGAGGAACTTGAGAGAGTTCAAGCAAACCAAAAGTTACCTGGGCTTGAAGATGCTCTACCTCAAATGGAAGAGAAAATTAACCCTGAAAAGATTGAAGGGAATATGTTGAGAGAAAAGATCATTTCACTTGTTGAGAATAATCCAAGTAAGGCCGCTCAGATTATTCATGAGATGATTCATACCCAAGAGTCTGATAAATCAATTGCCTAATAAGGCAAAATAAGGAGAGGTTGTTGTGTCTGCCGAAAACCTAGATCCAAATACCGAATATAGCCTGCTTTCCGGACAGGACAAGTCCGCAATCCTACTCAGTAGTTTGGGGGTTGATACCACTCAGCTGATCTTTGAGTATATGCGAGACAATGATGTTAAACGCATGATTAATGCTATGTCTAACGTCAATAGGGCACCTATTTGGATGATTAAGAGAGTGTTAGAGGAATTCTACACTCAGCTTAATGAAGAAAATGACCTCCTCTTCTCTGAAAACCGAGGCCGTGACTTTATTGTTAATGCTCTTGGTGAGGAAAGGGCGAAGCAGCTTCTTGGCCAGATTGTCGATGTTGGTACCTCAAATACTCTTGAGTCTCTTGAACTGGTAGATACGAGAACTCTTGCGAACTTTCTTATTAATGAGCATCCGCAGACGATTGCTCTAATCGTTGCTCACTTGAACCCTGAGCGTAAAGTGGATGTCCTAAGACGTTTACCTGAAGGTTTACAGGCTGAGGTGGTACTAAGGGTTGCGAACCTTGACTACGTTTCACCAGAACTTATCGCTCAATTGGATGATGTTCTTAAAACTGAACTTAGTACTCTTGGTTCAATTGATACTAATCAGCTTGGAGGTGTCGAGCCTATCGCGGATATGCTTAACCTCATGGATAAAAACTCTGAGAAAAATATCATGTCTCGAGTTGAAGAAAAAGATCCAGAACTTGCTGAAGAAATCAGAAAACTTATGTTTGTTTTTGAAGATCTTGTTTATGTCGATGACCGTGGTATTCAGTCTCTTCTTAAAGAGGTTGATAACGCCAAACTTGTTATTGCACTTAAAACAGCTCCTGATGAAATTCGTACCAAACTCTTTAAAAACATGTCAAATAGAGCAGCTACACTTCTTATGGAAGATCTTGATGCTCTTGGACCAACGAAGCTTTCAGATGTTGAAAAAGCACAGTCAGAAATTGTGCAGAAATGTAAGGATCTTGAAGCTCAAGGTAAGGCGTTTATTTCACGCGGTGGCGATGGAGACGCTCTTGTTTAATAACCTGCACAAGGATTGGGCATGAAGGAATTACAGGACCTACTTAAAGATAAGATTCGAAACTATGAGTTCGAGCCGCTCTTTGACGATTCGGAAACCAAAGAGGGTCTTGGTACCTTCGAGTTTAAGCCTTTAAGAAAAGACCAAGTCATGGACGTCCAAGAGCATGAGAGGGTCATTAAGTCAGAGCGCATTCAAGCTCAGGAAAGCGGGTTTGAAATCGCACCGATCGTGAGAGAACACCGAGGCATCAATAGGCAGCAAGACTTAGAGCGCCAGCGCCTCATTCAAGAAGAAGTGGAAAAGCAATTGGTCCGTATTCAAGATCAAGCCTATAAAGAAGGCTTTGAAAAAGGTCTTAAAGACGGACAAGAGGAAGTCTTTGCTCAAACTCGTGCTGAAGTGGAACAAAAGTTAGAATCCATTACCGAAATGATTGGGGAAGTTCTTAAGACTCAACATGAGCTTTTGGCCGCTGAGAAAATGGCGGTTTACCGTACCATCCGAAATCTTACCAAGTGGGTTATTTTAAGAGAACTTAAAGACGATGGAGATTACATCGTTCGTCTACTTGAGAAGCTCATGAATGAGCTTCAGGTCAAATCGAATGTTCTCATTCAAATTGACTCAAAGTCTTTTGAGGACAAGCCCGATATTTTGGACATCCTACAAGAGAAACTAGGCGAATTAAAAAATATCAGAGTTGAAGTGGATTACGATATAGAAGGTCCTGGTGTTGTCGTTGAAAGTGAAAACGGCATTATTAATGGAAGTTTAAAAGAACAGTTCTATAATCTATCTCGTCTCTTTGAATCGGTGGGTCTTGTTGCCGATGAGGAAGAAAATCAAAGCTTAAGTGAAGTTGTTGAAAGTGGATTCATTGATATTGGACCTTCAGAAAGCGCTCAAAATGAGGACTCTGTAGAAATGAGCGCTCAAGAACAAACTGAGCTGCCAAGTGACTCTTTTGAGTCAGAAAATCCATTAGAAGAAGATCAAGCTGAAGATGATATTGAAGGTGAGGGGGGAGAAAATAATGAGTCTTGATTTAGGGGCCATTCATAAGGCCTATGAATATCATTCGCCCTATCAGAAAGTTGGCAAGGTCACAGCGAATAATGGAGCGGTATACGAAATCAATCTTAGCCGTGCTGTGATTGGAGCGAATGTTGAGTTTGTCACCGAGTTCGGTGACCGCTCTCTTGGTGAAGTTGTGGCCATTAAGGGAAATCGATGTTTGGCCATGCCCTATGATGAACTCCCTGGTATCAACTCAGAGACCCGTGTTTATCTTAAAGATCTCACTACAAATATCAAAATAGGTTATGAGCATCTCGGTCGTGTTGTTGATTTTCAAGGAAATCCCATTGATGGGCGTGGACCCGTTGAAGGTGATAATGAAGTGCGCTCAATTTTCGGAGAGAGTCTTAATCCCTTGCAAAGACCTCCCATTAAGGAGGCTCTCGATACCGGCATTCACTCTATTAATTGTTTTATGACCGCTGGAAAGGGTCAACGTATGGCGATCATGGCAGGTTCCGGTGTTGGTAAATCAGTTACAATGGGTATGATTGCAAAAAATACCAATGCCGATATCAACGTCATTGCTCTTATTGGAGAACGGGGCCGTGAGGTTCTAGAATTTATTGAAAATGATTTGGGTCCAGAAGGACTAAAGCGTTCCGTTGTTGTGGTGGCGACCTCTGATCAGTCTCCCCTTATTAGGGCGAAAGCCGCCTATACGGCCACAACGATCGCAGAATTTTTCCGTGATCAAGGTCATGATGTTCTCTTTATGATGGATTCGATTACCCGTTTTGCTATGGCCTATCGAGAAATCGGTCTTAATGCTGGTGAACCACCGGGACAAAAAGGTTATCCCCCCGGGGTCTTTGCTCGCCTTCCTAAACTTATGGAAAGGGCCGGAACGAAATCTGATGCGGGTTCTATTACAGGACTCTATACCGTACTTGTTGAAGGTGGCGATATGGATGAGCCGATTGCCGATGCTGTTCGGGCCATTGCCGATGGCCACATTATCTTAAGCCGTGAACTTGCTGCAAAAAACCAATTTCCAGCGATTGATATTCTTCAGTCGATTTCAAGGGTCATGAATAAGGTTGTCAGCCGCGAGCACAGAATTGTTTCCTCTCATTTGAGGGATCTATTGGCCGCCTACAAAGAAAATGAGGACCTGATCAACGTGGGTGCTTACGCCCATGGCAGTAACCCAAAAGTGGATAAGGCCATCGCCATCTATGATGACCTCATGGAGTTGATGAAGCAAATTCAAGATATGAATGAGTCCCTAACAATTGAAGATCTCTTTGATCACATGGTGGAGCTTGCCAGAAAGGCCGAAAACTCTGTCAACGGCGGCGGAGACGGTGCTGAAGGAGAGGCCAGTTAATGGCAAAGAAATTTAGCTTTAAATTGGAAGGGCTCTTAAAATTACGCCACTTTAAAGAAGAACAGCTCAAAGTTGAGTTAGGACAAATTAATACAGATATACAAAATACGAAAGTGCGTATCGCTGAGTTAGAGCAACATATTGCTGAGGCCTACGACTTTCAAGAAAAGAGCTTGTCAGGTCACTCTGATGGCAGACTTGCCCGCTTCTTTCCCTACTTTATTCAGGCAAAGAAGGAAGATATAAAGGCGAATGAAAATCTTCTCTTTAGTTTAGAAAGAAAATATCAGGCCAAGTTGAAAGAGGTTAGTCAGGCGATGGGTGAGTCTAAGCTTATCCAAAACATGAAAGAAAAAGCTAAAGATACTTGGAAAAAAGAAAAAGAGAAAAAAGAGCAGGAAGATATTGAAGAGATTCTTCATATGAAAAGAGGTTCTAAGGAGACGAGTTTATGAAGAGATGTCTTTTTTTAATAGTGCTACTTTTAACCTTTGCCTCTCTTGGTGAAGACGATAAGGCCAATGAAAAGAAATATACTCAAGATGAGTTCGATAACGCCGTTCAAAAGGAAGTACTTTTGCGCCTAAAGCGCTTTCATCCCAAGAATATTGTGAATCTCTCTAAAGAGTTTATGAATAAAGAAAGAACTCTTGAATTAAGAGAGTTAGAGCTCCAGAAAAAAACCGAATCTCTTAAGGCATCAGAGGCCGATCTTGCCAAAAAGATCCGTGAGCTTAAGGGCAAAAGCGATAAGCTTCTAGGTTGTCTTGATGATCATGATCAAAACCAGAAGAAAAGAGTCAATCATATGGTAGATGTTGTATCGGGCATGAGACCCCAAAATGCGGCCGAAGTGCTCTCTGTACAAGACGTAGATATAGCAGTGAGGATCCTAGGGGCATTAGCACCCGAAAAAGTTTCTAAGATATTTAATTCTATGGATAAGGAAATATCTGCCCGACTTCAAAAACAGTTCATGAATATGAAAAAATAGTCGTGACGTAACGAGTTAACAAAAGGCTAAAATGCTTTCTAAACAGGTCGCAAATTCAGACATCTTATCGCTGCTAGGAGCTAGTTCTAAGGGTAGTGGTGCGAAAGGTGAGGTTTCTGAAAACGTCCTTGGTGAATTTGCAGAGCTTCTTAAAGGTCAGGGCTCTCTCAATGACATTAGCCCTAAAGACCTCATGAGTCTTTTTACGGAGGGACTTTCCAAAGGGCAAACTGAGGGAGATGTTGCTCAATTGATGAGTAAGCTCTCTTCTCCTCAAGCCCAAGAGGTTCTTCAGTCCCTCGCTTTTGATGGGCAGTCCTTTGTTACACCTGAAGGTCAGACACTTAGTCCTGAGGCCCTCGTTGAAAAATTCACTCAAATCCTCGATGGCGACAATTCCAAGATTACTGCTGAAGCTCTTAAGGGAGAATTAAATTCTCTCGAAGGTTCAAAGGCCCTAGAAGCTAAAAGTATTCCAGGCAAATTTTCAGATAAGTTTACTGACATGGCCAAAATGAGAAATGCCTTAAGAACAAATTCTCAAGCGTCAAAAGCTCAGTTTGCTAAGAATAAGAGTCTTGATGTTCAAAGTGGGGAAGATTTCCTTGCTCAAAGAAAGGCCATGTTTGGAAAGTCTCATATCAATAATGAGTCAGGCGTTCCTCAAATTAAAAGGGCTGCTCATCCTAGCGTGAGTCAATATAAGAAAGAGTCCTTTGTTACAGATAAAAGAATGATTCGTGCTGAAGGCATGGAACCCCAAATAGAAAGCCAAAGTGACTTTCAAATGACAGAGGTTTTTGAAGGCCAAGGCGAAAATCAACTTGAGATTCAGAATGTTCAACTTTCAAAGAATTCTGATGGTTCAGAAATGAAGATGGCGAGTAAGAATCAGGTTCTCGACCTTAGTCAAATTAGCGCCAATAACAAGACAGAGCTTATTAACAAAATCAGTGGTTATATCGAGCAGTCCTATATGAGTGGTCAGGACTCTGTGGAGATGGTTGTTCGTCATGAGGAGCTTGGCAACTTTAAAGTTTCGGCTCAACGTACAGGTGTGGGGCAGCAAATTGATCTGCAGATCAACACCATGACAGAAAAGGGTCATCAATTCTTTATGGAAAATGGGCCTGAGCTCATTAAATCTTTAACTCGTAATGGAGTTAAAATTTCTGATATTAAAGTGATGAATGGAGCGGAGTTTTCTCTTGCAGAAAACCGTTCTCAAATGAGTGACAACAATTCTTCGCAAGGTCAAGGCCGTGGGGAATATCAGTCTCAAGGACAAAACCTAAGTGATGGCTCTCAAGAAGGTTCAAGACAAGAGAGAAGACGTCAGCTTTGGAAGAATGCCCGTGAGCAATTTATGAACTACCAAGCAGCGTAGAACGATACGGTAAGGAAGTGAGATGCCTGAAATTGGTAATCCAAATGAAGTAAGAAATAATTTTAGAAATATTTCTAAATATAACGGTCCTGGTCGTGGTCGCGCAGTAAATCCTAATACCATTAGAAATGATGATCGCAATGTCGGAGAGGTTCTTAACGACATTGCTGGTGCTCGCCAAGAACAAAAGTTTGTCGATAAAGACACTCACAACCGTCTTGATAAGGATGCCTTTTTAAAACTTCTTTCAAGTCAACTCGCTAATCAAGATCCCTTTAAGCCAGTGGATCAGAAAAAGTTTGCAGCCGATATGGCCCAATTTGCTCAGCTTGAGCAGCTTGCCAATATGAACACTAAGCTTGATAAGACAACAGGTGGTGCTGAAAACCAAGCTAAGTTCCAAGGTGCTAGCTTTATCGGAAAGGCGATCCATACTTCAGGAACCAGCGTTCCTTATGATGGAAAAAAGATTAATGTTAACCTTCCTTTCTATTTAGATCGTCCGGCCAGGAGTGTGGTTGTTCGCGTCTTTGATAAGGCCAATAACCTCATTGCTCAGCTAGAGCGAGAATCCATGGGTTCTGGATCCAATAGTGTCACATGGGATGGTATTGCGATGGATGGTGCTCGTGCCGTTAAAGGGGATTATCGTTTCGATGTGCAAGCATGGGACGAAAAGTATCAGGCCTTTAAAGGGAAGACGAAAGCTGAAGGTATTGTTACTGGTGTAACCTTTGAAAATGGTGAAACTATGTTGACTGTAGATAACAACAAGAAAGTTGCCCTTCGTGATGTGGACTCTTTCTTTTTACCTAAACAAAAACACGCCGCGGCAAAAAATCCCCAAATGATGAAAGGATTGAAGTCACAGGCTAACGCAGCCTATAATAAAAATAACGAAATTTCACACTAAGGTTAGAAACGAATAATGAGTAAACAGGCTCATATTAACAACATGCTTATCCCCAATGTTTCGAAACTTCCGAAGCATAAGAAGGTTGATAAGTCCCAGCAGGGTCAGGATGTTAATCCTAATGAGTTTAAGAATTTACTTCAGGAACAGGTTGGTGCTCCCCAAGGTGAAAGACCAATCCAACTCTCTGTTCACGCGGCAAACCGTTTGAAAGAGAGAAACTTGGAAATGGATAACTCTGAATTTTTTAAGTTGCGAAATGCATTTAAGAAACTTCAGGAAAAGGGCGGACAAGATTCACTCGTTATTACTGAAAAAGCTGCTTATATTGTGGATGTGGCTAACCAAAAGGTAGTCACGGCCATTGATAAAGACAATATTGCTGATAACGTTTTTACGAAAATCGACTCAACAGTATTGGTATAAATTTAGAAGGTTGTCATGAACCTAGATAAATAGGCTGGTCCTTT
>JAUIBX010000343.1 GCA_030427595.1 Bacteriovoracia bacterium
GGGTTTTCTTACCTAGGAGATTGAAAAATTCTTTTTTCCAAGGGCTAGAAAAGAAGTTGCCAATATCTTTAATCGACTCCACGGGGTAGTGATCGATAATGAGCTTTAAGGTGAAGCCATTATAGGCATTGATGAGAAAGGCGAGCCTTTGATCTGTTGTCCAAGATGAGTAGTCTTTATTTTTTACTTTTTCCCAAGAAGACAGTGCCTGATTGAGGTCCTGGGAATTGTTCTTGAGTGCTTTATAGTTCACGTAGCTTTGACTGCCTTTGAGGACAACAAACTGGTCTAAAACCTTTTGATAGTTCTTATAGCTGTGATCAAAAGCAAAGCTATGAGTTGTCGAAATAAAAAGAAGGCTTACAAAAAAGAGATAGAGAAAGGGACGAGAAAAAAAGCTACAAAGCCTGGCCATAGAAACTCCTTAGCTTTTAACTGTAACAAATTTAAGTAGGCAGGACTTGACTCAGTGAGCGTAGTGAAGATGCCCATTAAGGTAATGGCGGCATTCACCGTCGGCCTTCAACTCGATGACCCCATGGACTTCTCCACTGTCAAGTTCGCGTGCTGAGGTTGGAAGTTTCTTAGGTCTGTCTGTTTGAGTGTCGGCCACAACTGAAGCCGAACGGATGGCCTGAAAGCCACTGGGACTGGCAATGAGAGGAGATACCCCATAGAGTTCTTGGACACTTGAGCGATCGTAATTAAAGAGACTTCTTACTTCATCACTCATTCCAAGATAGGGTTGCATAACAGAGGCCGTTGCATAGCTATTAACGTGGCTTAGGCCAACAAAGTGGCCCAGCTCATGAAGAACAACAGAGGCCAAGTCATAAGTGCCTGAGGTGGAGTCAGTAGAGAAGCTATAATCACGGTAATTGAGAAGAATGTCTGCGTGAAAGAGTTCGACATATTCTGAAGAGCTCCCTACATTTCTTCGGTAGCCAAAGTATTGAGTAATGGCCAAGGCCTGAGAACTAACATTACTAAACCAATTATCTGAACGGTAGATTCCAAGAACCCCATCATTCTTATAAGAATTTAAATCACCAGTGTCTTTATTTGCGATATCATTTGCGGGTAATTGAAAGAAGGTCAAACTACTGGCCTCGTTCCAATTTTTAAGCATCTGTTCAATAGGGTTTCTCCCTGAGCTGTCATTGTCAGCACCAACAAAATTATCGCTAATATCTGTACTGATTCTGAGGTCAAGTCCAGAGCTGAGGAGTCCTGTTGACCAGCGCACAGGTGTGGTGTTTGAGTTAAAAGAAGATGACCCTCCACTTGATTGGCGGTTGGGTTCCTCTTTCAAACAAGAGTTGAGGGTCAATAGACCCATGAGAATGACGACAAGTCCACGAGCAATGGTTGTCACAGTTAATCCTTAAGCCCAAATCAGAAAAAGCTCTGATTAGTAGACTTTTCGGATCAATTATTTAAAAACTTGAGTATTTTGGTTGGTGTCACCTTTTGAGGCCAAGTACCCAAAATTATTGGGCAGTGAGTCCCAAAAGGTACCACGTACCTATAAAGACTTTTTATGATCGGCGAGGAATTTCTCTAGACCAATATCGGTGAGAGGGTGCTTGAAGAGGGACTTCATGCACGACAGAGGCATAGTCGCCACATCAGCGCCAACTAAAGCCGCCTCACGCACATGATCGCTATGGCGAACCGAAGCCGCTAGAATTTGAGTGGGAAAGCCGTAGTTATCAAAAATAACACGAATTTCTTCAATAAGGCCCATTCCACTATGGCCAATATCATCGAGACGACCAATAAAGGGGCTGACATAAGTGGCACCATTTTTAGCCGCTAATAGTGCTTGGTTAGCACTGAAGCATAGGGTGACATTGGTTTTAATACTTTGGTCACTCAAAACTTTACAAGCACTAATGCCATCAATGGTTAGGGGAAGCTTAATAACAACATTGTCATGGATTTTAGCCAGCTCTTCGGCCTCTTTGAGCATCCCTACCTTGTCGGTACTGATGACTTCAGCAGAGATGGGTCCGTTAACGAGAGAACAGATTTCCTTGATCACATCTTCTTGAGTTCTACCTGATTTGGCGATGAGACTAGGGTTGGTGGTGACACCATTGACGAGGCCCCAATCGACCGCTTCTTTAATTTCATCAACAATTCCTGTATCTAGAAAAAATTCCATGATTCCTCTCTTTACTTGGGCCAAAACAGGCCAATATTTAGGTGCTATTTTCAGTCAACAATAGCGTTTGAGAGAGTTGGTGACAAGTTTTCCACCTCGCGCAAAATGTCACTTATTGGCATAATAACAGTATGAAAAAAGGTA
>JAUIBX010000344.1 GCA_030427595.1 Bacteriovoracia bacterium
AGGCACCAGTGATGAATTTCTTGAAAAAGAACTTCTCACTTCCCATCTTGAGGAAACGGCCAAGGCCTGTGGACAGAAGGTTCAGGTCAATTACCGCGAAGGTTACGATCATAGCTATTATTTCATCCAAAGTTTTATTGATGATCATATTGACTTTCATCTCAAGGCCCTCTGACAGCAAAGAGGGCCTTCTCATGGACTTTTTTTATTGAGTTGCCAATTTTTTTAGGCAATCTTAATTCCACCTTTTTTGATTATCTGGTCTACATACTTAACTAAGTACTTAAAAATGGGGCTCGATTTTTTTCTCTTGCAATTAGTTCTTTGGCAAAAAGCCTCCTCCCACTACCATATTAATAAGTAGTTATCGAAGTCGTTCTGATTGTTGAATTTGAATAAGGAAATGCTAATGATAAAGCCCTTGCTCCTAACTGTTGTTGTTCTCAGCACCCCCAGCTTTTCTCATGCTGGACAGGAAATTAAAGAGGTATTTTCTCCGGGTGAATATACTCTGCAAAAGAAAGAGTCTAAAGGCGAGTGTCCTCAGGTCAATATTAGTTACCCCTCCTTTAAAGATGGCACAAGTCTTCTGATGCTCGACCCTCGGGTTGTTTTTAATCTTGATCTTCTCAATAAAGAAAAGAGTGAAAAGGTTCCTGATGGTTGTCATTACAATCATGAACTTAAATATAAGAATAACACTTTAATCAAGACAACAAGTCGCTTCGATTGTCCTAAGGTAAGTGAAAATGGAGTTCAAAAGGCTATCCTTGAGAAAACATCTACTGGTCTTAAGTTTAAGTCTCTTTTGAATGATGAAGTGACCACTGAGTGCTTTTATGAAAAAGGAGGTAAGTAATGAAACTTATACTCCTCGTTCTATCGATATTAAGTTTAAATTCCTTTGCTAATGTTCACTGTGGAAACCCTCAAAATGATTTTGAAAGAGTTCTTTGTGGTCAATTCTTTGAACCGCAAGAGTTTGGAAATGCTCCAGGTGGAAGATGTGCCACCAATGAAGCCTTTATTGATCCCTATGCAGGTGAAAACGATCAAGCGCGTATTTTTCTTGCTGGTGGGAGAGAAAGACTGCCACGCCTGACGAATGCCTTCTTTAACGAAGGTGCTGACTGTACTGGTTTTATCGGAAGTGATGGGAGCTATGGTCCTCACGGGCGTATCGTTCATGATTACGTCTCAGGCTCTGACCGTCGTGAGCTTTTTATGAATCCTAATCATATCCAAGAGGCTTGTCCAAATTGGGACAGTTTCAGTGAAGTGGAAAAAGAACACTTTTGGGTATGGACGATTGCCTCTATCGCTTGGGATGAGTCCCGTTGTGTTTCGGGCAGAAGAAATACTCGTGCCACTAACGGCGTCGCTGTAGGCCTCCTCCAACTCAACGAAGATCGTGGAGGACGTTATTGGCGCGGACCAAATTGCGGAGTGGCCTCTGTTAGAGATGATGGCAACAATATTAGATGTGGTCTAGATATTATGGAAGAACTATTGGCCGGACGTAACGGTGTTTACAAAGGCTCGGGGGCCATATTTAGAAGTAGCGCAAGAAATACTTCCTATTGGGAAAAACTCAAGAGGCGAAATGGGGGAACTATCGGTGCTCTGATCAGGTCTTACCCACGCTGCGGTAATACCAGTATCTAACTAGCTTCAGGATAAGACTTTTTGAATCATCTCGCTAAGTGCTTTCTTTCCTACAGGCTTGGCGAGATATTCATCCATCCCTTCTGCCAGAAAGCGTTCACGATCACCGGCCATGGCATTGGCGGTGAGGGCGATAATAGGAGTGTGCTTTAGGTCCTTTTCCCTTTCTCTCTTTCTTATTTCATGAGCTGTAGCGATCCCGTTTAGGATGGGCATATTTTCATCCATCAATATAAGGTCGTAGGACTTGAGGTCAAAAAGCTCTAGGGCTTCTTTACCATGGTGGGCGATATCGAAAGTATGATTGAGTCTTCTTAAGTAAGCTGAAACTAATTTCTGATTGGTTAAGTTATCTTCAACCACCAGAATATGGTAACTAGATGGGCTTTTAAGAGGCGCTATTTCTTCCTCTTCCTTAGGAGCACTTTCGCTGGCCTTAACCTTTTCAAGGTCAAGCTCAAAATAAAAGGTGGAGCCAATGCCTTCCTGAGAGTCAACGCTTAGCATTCCTCCCATAAGGTCAACTAACTTCGAACTAATGGCCAGACCAAGACCGGTGCCACCATATTTTCTCGTGGTTGAGCTTTCAGCTTGCGTAAAAGCAGAGAATATATCTTCAGCGGCTTTTTTAGAGAG
>JAUIBX010000104.1 GCA_030427595.1 Bacteriovoracia bacterium
AAAAGGGGCGGTCCATTGAGGCAATGTCGTCGTCATGGCCAAAATCATAGCACAACCGGCCAAAAGTCGGTAACCTTAAGCCCTATGGATTTCGCAAAGTTTTTCGGTCTTGATTTAATGGGGCCTATCGAGAAGAAAATTGTAGGTTTTTCATTCATTATGATGGTGGTTGCTGCCTTTTTCTCCCTTGGCTTCTTTCATCCTGATGAACAATATTACGCGGTAGACTTTGCGGCGTTTAAAGCAGGCTTACTCTCAAGTCTCGACTCCTGGGAGTATCAAACAAGGCTTAGGCCATGGGCCCTTCCCTTTGTTTTTCTCCCCTTTGTAAAATTCTTTGATCTTCTAGGTCTAAATCCCTTCTCAATGGCCACGGGTCTGAGGCTTCTGTCAGGACTCTTCTCCTTTGGCGCTGTTTGCCTCTTTCTTAAAACAGTTAGGGGCTCCTTTAGAAAAGCGGAGTCCTTTCTTTGGTTAAGTTTTCTTCTTCACTTAGGTTTCTTTTTTAAGGTCTTCTCCGTACGCACGAACTCTGAAAATTGGGCAACCGCCTTTTTACTCGTTGGGCTCTCTTTTCTGTTAAGGAAAGAGGAGAAAGGCTTTGAACGACCTCTGGCGGCATTTCTTCTAGGTTTAGCCTTTCTTATGCGCCACCAAATGGGATTTATCGTTTTAGGCTTAGGCCTTCATCAACTCTTTGTGAGGAAGGTTGGTTTAAAACGTTGGTTCCTAGGTTTTGTTCTACCTATTACTCTTTGTTTCCTTTTAGAGTTGGCCTTGGATAGCTTAGGTTATGGTAGGCTTAGCTTCTCTCCTTTTAATTATATTTATGAAAATCTTTATCTGGATAAAATAAAACAATTTGGAGAACACTCAGTCTTCTTTTACCTGATCGAATCTTTAAAGAAGCTCGGTCCCTTTAGCCCTTTAATGCTCTTTGGCCTCCTCTATTTTGCTCTAAAGAAAAGGTCTCATTACCTCCTTTGGAGTGTGCTGCCCTTTTTAGTCGTTCATCATTTAATTGGTCACAAGGAATTGCGCTTTCTCTATCCCGTTGCTCCCTTAATGCTGACGATGGGAATAATGGCCTGTGAGGAGATTGATCTTTTAGAGTGGAAGGGTGGCCGTCCTATCTTTAAATTCTTTGCTTCTCTCAATCTCTTTGTCATGATTTTCTTGGCCTTGAAACCTGCTTACACACCCTTGAAGTTTTATAAGGCACTCTATGATAGTGGTATCTCATCCCTCCATTTTCATAAAGTTGAAAATAGGCCCATACCTATTCTTGATCTTGACCTCTATGTTAGAGAAAATTTTAAAGTAAAGGCCTATAGCGGGGAGCTGCAAGACTTTTCAGGAGATATTTGGACGACCAAGTATGGTGAGCTTAAGATCTTAGCCGCTAGAGAGGAGTGTGAAATATTATTTTCGACTTATCCTCTTTCGTTACTTGAAAACTTCAATCCTACAAATTGGCGTGAGCGATCCAATGTTTGGGCCTTAACGAGGTGTGAAAAATAGTGAAGTACTTCTTTCTTGCTCTCCTTCCTTTCTTTGCTATCCATAAAACAATTGATGCCCTCAACCCTTGGTGGCGCCTGCTCATTTTTCCTCTTATTTTCTTGGTTTTTAAATTTAAAGGGGAAATAAGAAAAGATCTCAATTCTCTATGCCAAAAGAGGGTATTTCAAAGAACGATTCTTATTCTCTTTATTGCCCTCTTTTCCTTTCGTATGGGAAAGTCTTTATACAATATTTACAGACCACTTAAGGCCATTGAAGATATCGCGGTTGTTCATAAAAAGGCCGTTGGTCTCCTTTTTAAGGAAAAGGAGAATCCCTACCAACATATCCTCTTTGAACAGGCCCCCATTACCATAACTCGGAAAGGAAAGACTGATACCTATAGTGGTTTTATCTATACGCCTTTAGGGATTATTTATTATGCGCCCTTTATTTTGCTTCTCGGAAAAAAGGGAATGTATGCTGGAAACTTCTTTGGGTATTGGGGTCTGTTCATCACCCTTCTTCTTCTCTTTCGTTTTGAAAAGACCAAGATGCTTTTGGCGGGCAGTTTATTTCTTGCTGTCGATTATGTCTTCACTAAGGCGTTTAATAGGGGAACCAATGATTTTTTGCCGTCCTTAATGATGCTCTTGTGCTTGGTGGGCCCCAAAAGAATGTCAGGCCCCTTTCTAGGTCTGTCCCTTGGTTTTAAACAATATCCTGGGGCAATCTTAAGTTTTATTCTTCTTTTTAAGGGGCGTTTAAAGACCCTCATTATTGGTGGAGTGGTTTTTTTGATTGTTCTCTTACCTTTTATGATTCACGACTTTCATTCACTTTACAGACAGATCTTTGAAGTCTTTCTCTTTGCCCCAATGGGAAATACTATTCTTTGGGATGTTCCTAAATTTTTAATATGGCCGATTTCATTGACCGCAGTCCTAGGGATGAGTGGCCTCTCTTGGTATTATCGTAAAAGAGACGACTGGTTAGGAATATTCTTGGTTTTCTTGGTCTTTATTATTTTCACCAAATCGTCCTTTACGACCTACTTTATCGCCATTTTTCCTATTTCCATCGTTTGGCTCTTAGAGGGCAAACGCTACATAAAAGAAGAAATATGATTGTAGCATTGGGGTAGGATAGGACCTTTGAGAAGATAAAAGTGTTGGTCATCTTTAATGACTTTTGTCCCTTCTGTTTCACAAAGACTTTTCACTTTCTGGTAACGGTTTTGGTTAAATGAGCGAAACTCCCCATCAATATTCTTTTCCAGTAATAGGTAATCATATTGAGGCAGGTCCACCACAAAATGAGAGGGAACATAGATCTTTATTTTGGGGGCCATGATACGGGGGACAATTCTTCCTGAGGAGAAGATGGTGGCCTCCAAAGGAATTTCTTTCTCAAAGAACTTGATAAAGTCTAATGTGTCGGCCCTCTTCTTTGCGCTGATGACACATTGGTCATTTTTCATGAATACCGTTCTTTTGACCCATTTGGTGTAGGTGGATGTTGCGGTGAAAAAGAAAACAAATCCACTAAGAAGCACGACTTTTTTATTTTTTAAAAAGTCCTTAAATGTGCTTGATAAGAGAAAGAGGCTCAATAGTGGCGCTACAAAGGTGATGCCATAATGGTAATGGATTTTTCCGGCTAAAATATGAAGAAAGAAGACGGGACCAATCATAAAGAGGATCAGGCGAGGGGCTTTTTCTTTGATGCATTTGGGGTCTTTTTTTAAGGCGAAGAGTGCAGGTATCAAAAAGGGGATAAAGACCTTTAAAAAGGCCTTGGTCTCCACCTGAGCAATCTGCTTAAAGATGAAGAAAATATGCTCATTAAGGAGGCCTTTAATAAAGACACCACCATAGTCATAGCTTGGACCGAAAATCAATTTTCTTAGAGGAAAAATAATGAGAAAACCAGCAACCACCATGAAGAAGGAGGCCATGGCCATTTTTCTGTTCCTTTCAATTAAGAAGAAGAGAAAGACTCCAGGAAGTGCAAAAACATAGGACTCTCTAAAAAGGAGGAGAGTAAAGGCCAGAAGAATGACCTGAGAATTCTTTTCTCTTTTTAGTGCCGAAATCAAAAAAGGCCAAATAATGAGGGACCATGTGTTGGGGTGAATGGGAAAGACATAGGCCGTAAGGAGGCCTCGCGAAAAGAGGACAAAGAAGGTCGTTTCGATGAGATATTTTCTACCGTTGAGATAATAGAGAGACCAAATAAAGAAAACGAGGGTCACCCACTCAAAAATGAGAGGTCCTGCTGCACTAAAACCGGCGAGCCATACACTTGGGCTCGCTAAGAGGAGGGCAGGTTCAAAGTGGTCATTAAAGATGTGAAGAGTTCTAACTGTGAGGTAGGGGTTGAGATCTCCAACCGCCATATTGACCATCGCCTGATAATAGAGGCCAAGGTCATAAGCATTTAAACAATTATTAAAATGGAGAAAGAGATTAGCATAGAGAATAAAACCAAGAAGACCAATTAAAGAAAGGGAGCTCGCCTTTTTTAAAAAAGTTTTGTTGCCTGAGAGGTATTTATTCATATGCCTAGATTTTATCTTAAATGACAGAGCAGTAAAAGCTCATTGGGGATTGTACTTAGTACTACGCCCTTTGTTACACTTTAAGAGAATCTCATTTCTTTTGGGAGCCCCATGACTTATGTCATTTTGGCCATTCTTGGCTCTGTTGTTGGTCTTGCTTCGGCACTCCTTGGTCTCGGAGGAAGTGTTTTTATCATTCCTCTCTTGCCTAGTGTTATCGATCTGTCTCTTAAGACCATTATCTATACCAGTATCTTTTGTGTGATGCTGGTGACTCTCTTTAATGTGACGATGTTTCATCGTAAAGGTCTTGTTGATTGGCGCTTAGGGGCAACTCTTTTTCCCCTTGTTTCTGTTGGTAGCTTTGTGAGTTCTTATTTTTCCTATCACTTTAGCGACACTGTGGTTAAGGGGTTACTAGTGGCCATCATGATCACCATGGTTCTTAGGCTATTGATAGACCGCTTTGATGGAAAAGGGGATCTTAGTGTTTTTAAAGAGAGAGTGATTAAGTTTATTGCTGGGACTTTGAGTGGAGGATTGGCCGGTCTTACAGGTATTGGTTCTGGTGTGATCCTAGGACCGACCTTATTGAGTCTTAAGTTGACTGAACCCAAGAAGGTGAGTCCGACCATAAATCTTCTTATCTCCTGTACTTGCTTTTTTTCCATTTTAGGAAATTTCCAATGGTCGTCTATGGCGTTTAAAGAGGCCATTCGCTTTGATCTGTCCTTGACGATCTTTTTCTTCTCAATCTTTGGTAGTTACTTTGGAAGAAAGATCAATAATACAATCCCCCCACGCAAACGGAAAATCGTCGTCGGTCTGACCCTTTTGGCCTTGGCCTTAAAGGTTATTGTCCAATTTTAAGGAATTTAATGCTAGACAGCGTTTTTGCCTAGGGCAAATGCCTTTGAGCCCTTTGTGCTTCCTCCTATGATACCTTCATGTATTCTAAGGAGCTCTTATGTTTGGTTTTCTAAAAGGTGACCCCGTTAAAAAGTTGGAAAAAGAATTTGAAAGACTTTCTCATGAGGCCATGCTTGCTCAGCAAAATGGCAATATCGAGCTCTATTCAGAGCTCTCTCAAAAAGCGGATGAAATTGGCAAAGAGATCGACCGCCTCAAAGAAAAAGGTAGTTAGGTGCCCCTAATGATCACACCTGTGAATTTAGACGCCATCCACATGACATGAAAAAACATGCGGTGCTAGAAGTGCTTATTAAAGAAAATCAATAAGCGAAGGAGTTCCGGATGAAAAAGATTTTAGCTTTGGCCATGGTTTTAATGAGTACTCTAACCATTGCAAGTGAGATGGACACCATTACTGTTAAAGAGGGGTGGAGTCTTTTAGTGTGTAAACAAGGTGACGGTGGTATTACCCTTCAAAGACGTCATTTTGCGGCAGATCTAGAAACTAAGATTCTTCGCTTACAAGAAACTCGAGGCTATGAAATTTGGCTTAATGGTGAATTTAAGGCCAGCTGCGATAATATTTATGTAAGAAACACCACCACAGCTGGTTCAAGTAACTAAATTTTTCTATTGGCAGCGGTAGATTGTTCTCTGTGCGGAATAAAAGCTTTGGGCATCAATCCCAAGATAGCTAACT
This sequence comes from Bacteriovoracia bacterium, assembly GCA_030427595.1. GTDB lineage: Bacteria > Bdellovibrionota > Bacteriovoracia > Bacteriovoracales > Bacteriovoracaceae. Next base: position 5,676 of record JAUIBX010000104.1, read on the forward strand.
TCGTCATTATTTTCTACTGCAGCTTCTGTGACCCTTAAGCCTGAACTCGCCCAACGGTAGTAGTCCTGGTTTATCTTTTTGGCGAGGGCCTTGGCCGAACCTTTGAAGCAGACATTATCCTTGCCCCAAATAAAGTCTGCCGTGCAGGCATTGACCTTCATTTTCGGTTCAATTTTTAAGATGCTATCTGTGAAATGGTAGTAGCACTCAACGGTGGCACTAAAAGCTGTATTGGCCATTGTGATGAAGAGTAAAGTTGTCATTAGTTTGTTGGTCATAGTGAACTCCTATATTTAATTTGAGCTAAGTTATTTTGAGATTACCCTCATGGCCATGGAGGTCTGTAATTTCTTTCCTTTAAAAGGCCTGGATAAGGAGGGGATTTTGGTAGTCACCTTGGGGTATATTGATAAGTTCATGGGCAAAGCCTGCATCTAGAAGCTCACTTCCATGAACATGAGAAAGTTTATTATTAGGTTGCTTAAAGAGAGTTCTCTTATGCTTTTTTAGGTAGTTTTCATCTACATCTGGAAACTTACTAAAGTAACGGACCATGCTATTCACGGTTTGAATTGGGATCCTTCTATTGCCGATCCTTATAAGTGTTCTGTGAAATGCCAGATTCGCCCAAGAGTCATCACGGGCAATGCGCTGATCCCCACTTAAAAAGAGAGTCGTGCACATGGAGGAGCATTGGCCTTCTAGGTAGGTTATGATTTTACATTTTCCTTGCGGGCATTTTTCTCTTAAGCTTCTGACAAACTTCTTATGGTCTCTTACAGAGCCACCAAAGCCTCTTTGAATCACTAAGAGAATGTTTTTAGATTCTCTCAATGTAGTAAGTTGGGTGTGGTTGTCTTCATAGGGAAAGTCTTCGTTAAAACCCCCATAGAACTGCACTACTTGGTAGTGCTCCCTCTGAGTGACCGTTATTTTGAGGTCCCGCGCGTGAAGCTGGCCTGCCAGCAAAAGGAGGAGGAAAAGTAGTGAAAACCTTACATCTAACATGTGAAACTTGTAACAGTTTTGACCCTCTGCTTCAGGCCTCTTAGAAAAATTTATCTACTAAATGATCAAGGTAAGGCCCAAAATATAGGCCTCTTGCCATATTTCTAGGCGCTTACGGGAGCGAACCTGCAGGTAAAGGATTGCAGAGGTGTTCTTTTTTGAAGAAGAAAAGTGAAGACTGACAGGGAAGAAGCGGTTTTCATTGAAGTCACTTCTGTACCAGTCATAGAAGAATTCATTTGAGATCGAAATTTTGGTGAGGCAAGGCAGAAAGCTGGCCCGTTTGGCGAACTTCAATTGGTGGCGGGTCATGGGTTCTGTTTCTCTGTCATTGGCCTGCCACCAGCGCAGCTCTAAACGATTTCTGGTGGAGAAAGTTATTTCTTGGTTTTGAAAAAGGATTTGTGAAGCCTGAAACTCAGCACGAATTTTATTATTATCAGGAGCCTTTTCCTTTTCCAGGTTGATAAAGCTAGGGCCAAGGCCAATGACCGTTTTTGAGTTCACTCGGTAGTGAATCTTTTGTTGAATGACATAGGCCCCAACTCGACTTATATCATCAAACCAGCGCAATTCGCCGTGAAGATCGCCACTCCAGTTTCCTGACTTAAATTGGCGCCAAGTGAAACCTGACCATAGACGTGTGTCATGATCGTAAATGTCACCTGCGCTATGGACTGTCGTGAGTCCTAGTGGCCACAAAAGAAAAGTGGCAAGGATAGGGGTTAAGAAAACTTTCATGGCCCTATCATAATAAAAAAGCACCAACAATCAATGAGCTAAATCAAGTTGAAAGCGCCTGACATTCTGATGCCGATCAAGCGGGGGTGACCTATTTGGACAAATCTCTCATTATCAAAGTCGGGGGGGCGGTTACCAAAGAAGAAGCCTCGATTTTCGCTTCGGTCGTTAAAGAGGTTTCTGGCATAGATCTGAACCTCTAAGTCTTTAATTTGATAAGTGAGAAAGGTATCAGTGTGGATGTACATTGGTGCCTTTTCATTGTGAGAGTTCCCAAAGTAGAAAGAACTACTAGTGGTATGACTTAGGGCCAACCGCAGGCTCTTTAGGATTTCTATACTTTGAGAAAGCCGTACCTTCGATTGGGGAGCGTAGGAAAAGGCACGACCTTTAAGGTTTCGTCCCTCATAGATATAGTCACCATATTCACTATGCATAAAGTGAGAATGAAGTGATAGTTGATAAGAGCTCTCTTGGGGACGCCACCTAATTTGACTTTCAAACCCTACACTTTTTCCAGTTGTGGCATTATCAGTATAGAAAGTGAAGCTGCTTGGGTCACTGGGGTCATCTTGATAGGAGGTCTTCACCTGCACATTTTGACGATAGTGGAGAAAGAGATTATTGGTGGTCGTAAGTCGAGTTTCAGGCGCAGTATATTCATGCTTAAAGCTCAATTCATAGAGAGATTCATCATCAAATTGACGCCGATTTTCTGTAATCGTGGTACCTATATTTACTCCTCCCGCTTTAAAGCCACGGGCGAGGCGCAAAACCCATAAATTCTTATAATTCTCTTTTTTTAGGCCAAGGTGGCCTCCCCATAAGCTTTCCCTTGGGGTGACAGCGATAGCGCGAGAGTCCCGATAATCTGACAAAAGCTGTGAAAGCCGTCCTCCAAAGAAGAGGGAATATCCCTTAAGAAGTGGCCTTTCACTTTCATGATAGAGAGCAAGGCGCCGCCTTTTAAAAACTGACTGAAGGTCTTTTCGAACAGTTTCACTATTAAAAGCGAGTTCTCGTGAACGGAGATGGTTATTTTTAAAAAAGAGTCCCGTTGTGTGATAGGTCCCACCTGAATCGTAAATAAATTTTTGTTCAATATTGAAGTTTCGTAAGCTTTTGGTGAAGGCAATGCGGTAGTCATAGTCTTGATTCCAATTGGGAAGATGGCGCCAGTTGGGGTTATTTCCCCAGTCTTCATCATAGGAGTAGAATGATTTGGTATTATGCCCACTGATAAGAAATTGTCCTTTAGTGTGACCTAATTTGAACTCTTTAAGGAAGGAGGCGCCCCAAGTTAATTGGTTGTCCTCGCCTGGTTTATCACTTTGAGTGATTTTAGTATTTTCAAGGTTAAAAATGTCATAGCCACTTTTAAAGTCAAAGTAGTGTAAATTAAGACTCCATGATTTTCCTTTAAGCTTTTGCCTGAAAGAAAATTCATCACGCCTATTAGTATCTTCTCTCTTAAGGTAAGCATTCTCATAGAACCCATGAGTAGAGTTATGGGAAAGAATCGTGGAAGAAGAAAGAGTGCCCACATTTTGGTAATGGCCTAGATTGAAAAGGCGACCAGAAAAGGATTCTAGACCCACCTGTGCTCTTGTTTGTCCCTGTGATAGAAAGCTGTGTGATAAGGTCTTTGCGTTGATGGTTCCCGCTAGGGAGCTTGGCCCCATAATGGTATTTTGGGGACCTTTATAAATTTCTAAATTTTCCAGACCAAATGTGGAAAGGATACCTCCTACTCCTGTGTAATCAATATGGTCAAAGAGAATAGTGACACTTTCATTGGGCATCCCCTCATAGCTGGATCTCTCACCAATGCCTCTGATTTGAAAGAATCGGGCCCTTCCCGTTCCTCCTGCTGAGCTTACACCTGGCGTATTTTGAATGATATCTTCTAGGTGGACAGATTGCTCTATAAGTTCAGCTTCCACCTCTTGAGCTAAGTAGTTGCTGTTGAAGGCACTCTTTTTGATGTCTTGGAGTTGCCTATCTTCACCTGTCACAACGATGGTCTCATTTTGTGAGTAGGTGGACAGCGAAAATAACGATAATAACGAAAATAAAAAGAAAAGAGAGTTGATGAGTGTGAGAGGCCAAGACCTCCTCAAAAGATTCTGATTTTTCAAGACAAGCTCCTAATTCCTACGCCAGTATGATCTGGTTCAGGTTCAAAGGGTTCTGAAGTCTTTAAAAAGATAGACCTTCAGTCTCAGCCAGTTTGCTGGCACCCCTTTAGGTTTGGCTCAGAAGATAGTGAGAGATTAAATTGTTGTCAAGAGAAAGCTCGGTAAGTGATTTAACGTTTCTCAGCAAGAATACTATCAAGAAAGTTAAAAACACCTTCACTGCCTTCTTCCATTTCTTTTAAGGCATTTTGAAAGAGACCGATGTCATATTCACCTTTTTCAAGTGCTTCGAGAATAGGCTTGGTCCCGTCATGGACTATGGCATGAGGCTTTTCTAATTGATCATAGCTTGAAGTGTGGGCGAAGCTCTTTTTACCATCGCCTTCGTAGTACCATTTACCAAGGCGGCAATTGTGGTAATCGACAAACTTAAACATAGGCTTCTTCTTCAAGATAGAAAGGTAGGTATTAATTTTCCATACAACGTGGTCTAGCTTGGCCAAGGTGATAAAGATACGATCGCTATTTTTACTGACATTATTCATCACCTTGGTGTTGTTGGTATCAGTGTTGATAACGATTTCATTAAACTTTTCTAAAGTCTCTCTATTTTCTTCACTTTGATTGATGGCCTTATTCATCTTTGTTTCTACATCATGACTGGTTCTTTCAATAGTTAAAAGAGACTCTTCTACTGTGGCGACGAGTGATGAGGTTTGTTTTGAAAGTTCTTTGACTTCATTGGCAACAACGGCAAAGCCTTTACCTGCTTCTCCTGCGCGTGCTGCTTCGATAGTTGCATTGAGGGCCAGGAGATTTGTTTGGGAGGCAATGGCCTTAATTCCTTTAAGAAATTTTGTAACGGAGTTTACTGTCTGAATCATCTCATTAGCTGAGGTGACAGTTTCCTCTAATATCTCGCGCATGGTCTCACCATTTGTTTTTATGGTTTGTGATCCTTTGACGAGATGTTGAAATTGTTGGTCGACTTCTCCATAAATGGAAAGTGCTTCATCATTGAGGTTAACAGACTCCGATAAGTTTCCTTGAATCGTGACAAGATTTTCTCTTATCACCTCATTTTCAAGTTCAAGGACTTTGAGTAAATTCTCTTGCTGTTGTTGGTCCACGTCTTCCTCCTGAGTGTCCTTCTATTCTAATAGATTTTGTTTGAGAGAGTAGTGGAAATATTTTATAAGAGTTGGTTTTCCCTGATGTAATGAGTGACTTCAGAACTCACCTTTGAGTAATGATTTTGATTCAGACAAAAGTCGTGTGGGACCCCTGAACAGTGAATAATAGTTGATTCACGAGGTAGTAAATTTAAGGTTTCTGGTGGCACCCAGTAGTCATTGGGGGCAAGGAGGAAGAAGGAGCGCTTGGGGTCCATTTTTCCCACTTTATGACGGGTGCCAAGCTCTTCAAAGTCCTCAAAGTAGTTTGAAACAAGAGAGAAGAAGTTTCTTATGTAGAAGGGTTTTGAAATCTCTTTTGGGATGTGGTGATTAAAAGGGTTTTCTCCCAGCCAGCGCTTAAAGATTTCATGGGAGAGGCGTGAGCTTTTGAGGGCCGAGTATGTGATGCCTTTCATGCCCAAGCGACTTACGGGATTTTTAAAAAGTTTGAGGTATTTTTCGTTATTTTGACTGGGCCCAAGAAAAGGACAGAGAAGAAAGTAGTGATCAATGAGGTCACCAAATTCGTGGTAGAGCTCAATGGTGATGGCACTACCAAGAGAATGGCCGATAAGAAAAATTTGATCAGCTCTATGGGTTTTGATGAGGGAATTAATATTATTCTTATGGTCTTCGATGACATCATGAACCCTAATGGTTTTTCTGATGATTTCCCTTTGATTACACTGGCCCAGATGAGGAAGGACCTGGGCGTGAAGAGGACCTGTGATAGCGAGGTCATCA
>JAUIBX010000105.1 GCA_030427595.1 Bacteriovoracia bacterium
AAGAATCTGTGCAGCAACATGGATGGATTGAGAAAACACCACAGGAAATGCTTGGAAATTTCAAAGAAAAAGCACGTCGTAATGGTAAGCTATAAAATTTCACCCGCTGCTGCAGTTGGTTGATTTTTAGCGCATTTGGTTTTATGGACTTGAGTGTGATCATTGGTTTCTAAACTTGGCTCTTCATAGAAAGGTTTTAAGCTAGCAAATACTTTGGCCATAGAAAGACCAGCTAAGGCGATTCTTGTACAAACTGGGTCGTTGCCACAACGGGTTTCAGCATTATCGACCTGTTTTTTATTGCTAAGAGCGTCAAGGTTAACGGTCTCACTAGGCTGATTAAAAAGAAGAGGCAAACACTTATTGGAGGCAAAGTAATCGGCCTGACCTTCTGCGCTAGACCAACTTCTCTTAGTCGACATTCCTCTTAACTTTTTGGGAGCACCACCAAGGTAGTGACCAAGTTCATGGCAGAGAATTCCTAATAGGCCATCTGGACTCAATTCAGGGTGACGGGCCATACCTCCATAAAGCACGACAACAGGATTGTTGTCAGCATCTCTCGTTGCTGAAGCATTAACGCGCGGATTTTCCCAATCGAGTTCTATTTTTAGAGTCTTCTTCATGTAGCGAGTAACCATAGGTTGAACTGCTTTTTCAAAGCGCTCAATTACTCGACGCACCTGAAATTCACTGGGAGCATCAGAGGATTTATCTTGGGATACGGGAAAACTTAGGTCGTTTTCGGGCAGGCAGTCACCCGCTGCAGCAGATGTTAATGAAGTGATCGCAAATGAAAAACCTACAAGCGTTTTTTTTAAGCAGTGCATTTTTCTCATCACAACATTCTCCTTAATTGAACATTGAGAAAAGTGACAGGTCGCGTATAGGTGAGACCTAATTTCACTCTTTAGTCCTACCCTATATTTAATCTATTTGTCAGCTTAGAGGCAAGCTGAGCTATATCATCTTTTTTTATGGTTATTTAGTTGATTAAACAGATTTTGCATCATAAACAGCTCATCTAAGGATTCCTACACTAACCTCGAAAGTTAAGAAAAGGAATTCATTCCGCGAACCATAGGAGGTCGTCATGAAAGTAAAAAACATAATAATAAAAGTCTTAATCGCTTTTATGGCCATGGGTGTAGCAGTTGCATCAGTACCAGTTGAAGTCATGGTACCCATTGAAGATGTTTATTCACCAAAAGGATTTGACTCTAACGATAATTCCCAAATTATCATTTCAGGTTATCTCCCCAACCTTTGCCACCGGGCACCTAAGTCCATCGTAAAAATGGAGCCAGGTAAGGTAGACATTAAGATCGTATCTCTTAAATACGATCCCTCTAATCCCTACTGCCCAGAAATGATCGTTCCTTTCGTTGAGGCGATTGATCTTGGTGTTATGGACAAAGGTGTTTACGACATCGTCGTAAACGGCAAGAGTGTCTTTGAGAAACGTGCCTCACTAAGTGTCGATGAAGCTTCATCAGATGCCGTTGATGAATTTGTCTACGCAGGTGTTGAGTACATTGAAAAATCAGCTGGTAGCAGAAGAGTTGTTCTAAAAGGTTACAACCCAAGTGACTGTTTTGTTCTTGATGAAATTGATGTGATGGATAACGGTAAAGATGTCTACTCCATCATGCCTAAGATGAAACAAATCTCTGATTTCTGTGCTCTTAAAATGGTACCTTTCGAATATGACTTCATCGTTCCTGAGAAGCTCAAAGCCGATAAGGTTCTTCTACATGTGAGAAGCGTTCAAGGAAAATCTGTTAACTCAATCTTCCTTAATGTGAACGCCCGCTAAGGAGTGCCACAAGCCTTTCAGGCTTTGAAAAAAGGGTCACTTAAAGTGGCCCTTTTTTTATGACATGACACTCTTTTAAGAACTCATTCTTGGCCTCAATATAGCTCTTATAATGTTGGCCATATTGATGGCGCTCTTCCTCTGTTAACTCTCTTACAACTTTTCCAGGATTACCCATTATAAGAACTCCACCAGGATATTTCTTCCCGGGAGGAAGTAAGCTTCCAGCAGCAACAACAGAGCTTCTCCCCACCTTCACTCCATCGAGGAGAATGGAGCCCATCCCGATAAGACAATTATCCTCAACCTCGCAGGCATGAAGGGTCACTTTATGGCCGACAGTGACTTGCCTACCAATGATGAGCGGAAGTTTATGAACAACATGAAGAATACTGAGATCCTGAATATTAGTTTCCGCACCAATATGAATATCATTGATATCGGCCCTTACAACCGAATTAAACCAAATACTCGCATGATCACCTACATGAACTCGACCGATAACATCGGCACTTTCACTAATATAGACGGAGTTCCCTAAGGAGGGAGAATTATCACCGAGGGAGTAGAGAGGCATAAAAAGAAAGGTCTACTTTCTTCCCATATAGGGTAGTTTTGAAATGTAGGCCGAAAGATCAGAGATATCTTGCTCAGATAAACGTGAAATATAAGGCATCATGACTTTATTAACACGAACACCTTTTTGCATATTAGTGATCTGAGCATTGAGGTACCACTCATATTGACCACCAATTGCTGGAGCCTTTTGACCGGCTTTCCCCTCACCTCTTTTACCGTGACAGACGATACACTTCTTATAGAGATCGTGCCCGCTTTGCAGCTGGGGAGTAGAAAGTTCAACGAGAGGACCAGCTTTAACCACTTTAACTTTCTCTTTAACTTCTTTCTTGGGAGCTAAAAGCTTTTCTATTTCTTCTTTCTTTTTCATGTTGGCTTCAGCCGTTTTGTCGAAGTCAAATTTATCATTGGAGACTTCACCTTCGTATTTAGAAATATTCATAATAAATACGAGACCGCTTACAAAAATAAGAAAGTAAATAAGCCTAGCCATAGTGGAGCACTCCTAAAAAAAGCTCGAAAATTCAATAGTTTGGAATATACACTTGAGCCAGAGTATAGGCTATTCCCCAAAATCTGGCAATTTCTGTAGAGACAATTTAGAGGCGAGAAAAGTCCGACAGAGCCTCTTCGTAGGTCTTAAAAGATTTAAAAAGCTGATAATGAGCATCACTCAAAAAACCTTCTTTATTGATATAAGAAAAATGCTGCAACAAGCCGTCAAAAAAGCCGTCTGTGTTAATGATGTAGCAAGGCTTGCTATGATACTGAAGCTGCGCCCAAGTTATGATCTCGCATAGTTCATCTAAGGTTCCCATCCCACCAGGAAGTGCAAAGAAAGCATCTGATAATTCATACATGCGGGCCTTGCGCTCATGCATTCCATCAACGACCTCAAGTCCTGTAAGGTTTTGATGACCCACCTCTAAATCAATAATGGATTGAGGAATAACTCCCCATACTTTTCCGCCGGCCTCTAGGCAGCCATTGGCAATAGCTCCCATAACACCTATTGAGGCTCCTCCATAGACTAGGCCAATGTCTCTCTTTGCCATATCTGCACCAAGAGAACGGGCCTGTTCAACATATTGAGGTTTCTTTCCAGTACTTGATCCACAAAAGACGCAAATTTTTTTCATGAGTGAGGTCCCTTATTTTGCCAAAATATTCACAAGCTCATTCTTTTGAAATTCTGGCGCACTGTAGCTCTCAGAGCTAACTTCGTAAACACAATGGTAAAAATACTCCTGATTCCCTGTCTTACCGACAACTTCACAAGCTGTAACATCAACAATGAAACAATCGAGTTTTTTAAATTCATCATAGATCGACTCAAGAGCTGATAAAATAGCGCTGCGATCTTTTACGATGCCATTTTTGCCAATACTTTGCTTACCTACTTCAAATTGAGGCTTCACCAAAACAATGAGCTCTCCTCCGGAGCGTAGGCAGGAAATAATAGAGGAAAGAACAAGCTTTAAAGAGATAAAGCTGAGGTCAACAACGACAAGGTCACAATCCTCTTCAAGGTCCAATCCATCTTTAATATTCGTCCCCTCTAAATTAATAACTCGAGGGTCTTCTCTTAGAGAGAGCGCTAATTGATCATGACCGACATCAACCGCAAAAACTTTCTTTGCCCCATGGAAGAGGGAGTATTCAACAAAGCCTCCAGTGGAAGCGCCCATGTCCCCCACAATCTTTCCATCAAATGAAAAGTTAAAGCTTCGGTGGGCACTTGCTAGCTTTTCAGCCCCGCGACCGACCCATAGATGGTCCTTACTAATGACGATGTCATCACCTTCATTTGCTTTAAATGAAGGCTTTTGAATGACTTCACTATTAACCTTAACAACGCCTTCTTTAATCAGCTGCTGTGCCTGTGAACGAGTGCGCACAAGGCCTTTTTTTACAAGCAGACTATCAAGTCTTTCTTTCATATTAATTAAGATGGGGTCTAAGAGTAACCTCTACCAATTGTGACTCTTGAGAGTGGAGAATTTGCTGTTTTCCTTCGAGAGGAATTTTTAGTGGTTCATTAGTAAAGTCTTTTAAAACTTTATTTTGTGAATCTAAAATTTTTCCTTTAACAACAACGAAAGAACTTGGTCCATAAACATCTCTGGCTTCAAACTCTTTAATTGGTGTCCTTTCTTCAATAAAATAGGCATCTAAAACGACTTGAATTCCAGAACGCATTTTAAGAAGAATATTTTCATTATGACGAACCTCCTCTATAGAGTGAAGTTCACTACCAAGAGTTAGGCCAATATCAATCCCCTTCTTATTGACGATAGAAACATCTAAAAAAAGGCGACCAAAAGCAGGTCCTGCCATTAAAGACGACAATAGGATGAGAAAAAGTGACTTCTTAAACATAAACCTATTCTATGATCGTTTACGAGAATGTTAAATAGTTGATAAGCTCAAGGTTTAAAACTTTAAGGTTCATCATGGCCACAACTCAAAAACCAAATAAATTTAAACACTTAGCATGGTTAGCCAATGTCTTTATATGGATATTAAGCCTCGCCCGTATTGGTGAATACGTCCCTACACCCATTAAAGGTTCTGATCTTGTTTATCATGGACTTGCCTATAGTGGATTAATCTTTCTCTATCTAAAAGGGTACCCTAAGAAGATGATTCTAATTTTGGGGCTGCTCTTCATTCAAGGTGTGGCGATTGAAATAATTCAACCTTATAACGGCCGATTTTTTGAATGGTGGGACATGCTCGCCAATAGTGTTGGGCTCTTAGTGGGGTGGTTAGCTTATTCGATATTTAGTAAGCCACGTTCTTTAAGTTCAACAGGTCCTTCTAAGTAAACCTCACTAAAGTCCTCATTAAATGAAATAGCTAAAAGTCCCCCTGGGACTTGGACTTCAACTTTTGGTCCCCAGCCTTTGAGTTTTCCTAGGCTCAAGGCCACCGCAGTCGCTCCTGTACCGCAACTTTGAGTTTCTCCTTCAACACCTCTTTCATAAGTTCTCACTCTGACTTTATTAGGACCTTCTAGTTGAAAGAAGTTAACATTAGAGCCCTTAGGAAAACGCTCGTCATAACGAATACGACGACCATTCTCTTGAAGATCAACATTATTAAGGTCATCAACTTGAAAGAGTGTATGGGGAACACCCGTGTTGAGGTAGTAACTCATTTCACTTTTAAAAAGGTCAGAGACATCAATGAGGTTCCAATCTTTAATTTCAGTCATCAAAAGTGGAAAAAGACCATCACCCTTGCCCTTATAAAGAGAGTTCATTGTTGTGAAAGAAAAAGTCTCTCCTTCCGAGGGAGTCATTTTAAGTTCTTGTCCTGCAAAGTGAAGAATAGAGCGGGCGCCGTTACCACACATCTCAACTTCACCGCCATCTGCATTTACATACCTCATGTGAAAGTCTGCTTTAGGATTATCCGAGCTTTCTAAAAAGAGTAGGCCATCGACATAGTGGGTATTGCACCAATTCGCAAAATGCTCGCCAGACAGGCTTGTTAATGACGCATCACGATTATCAAAAATAAGAAATGTATTTCCTGTTGCTGAATAGCGGCAAAAGCTTGCTTTCATGGCAGAGTCCTTATTCTTTGTTTATTAGGGCAGCTGATGTCTTTACCAAGTGATATTCTATAAGTTATTTTAGCCCTTACCAACAAATTATGGGGCATTAGCTCAGTTGGTTAGAGCCCCCGGCTCATAACCGGGTGGTCGCTGGTTCAAGTCCAGCATGCCCCACCAATAAAAAGCCAGCATAGCTGGCTTTTTTTGTTGGCGGCATCTGGACGCAGAACCAGCGAAGCTGGTTCACCTCCTGCGGAGTGGATTGCCAGAGGCAATCCAGACAACGCAGAGAGGTATGTGACCAGAAAGAGAACTTAGCCCGCAGGGCGCGAGTTCGCGACCGTTCAAAGTTACCACCAAACCAACGACGTTCACAAAGTGAACAAGTGACCGTCCAAAACTACCACCAAACCAACGACGTTCACAAAGTGAACGAGTGACCGTCCAAAACTACCACCAAACCAACGACGTTCACAAAGTGAACAAGTGACCGCTCAAAAGTACCACCCAGCCCAACGACGTTCACAAAGTGAACGAGTGACCGTCCAAAACTACCACCAAACCCACATCCAAAAATTCCATGTAAAATAAACCCATGAAAAAAGTTTTCCTTATAACCACAGCCCTATTCATCGCGAGTGCCACTTACTACTTTTTCAAAGAAAAGCTTCAAAGGTCAGCTCCCCATAAAACAAATTCACAAACTCCACCCCTCTATCCCTCAAAGATAAAAAGAAAGTTGATAACCAACATATCAAAGCAAAAAGAAGAACAGGCCCCCCAAACTCAGATGAAGCCCACTGTTTCAAATAAGGCCAATCTCAAAGAAATGAAACAAAAATTCGAGTTCTACCAATACGGTGAAGATTTTAAAAAAGACTTTTTCTCTAACAAAAAAGAGTATGACTGTTGTGAGGAAATCTCAGAAGGTTCTTTTTTTGATAAGATCATTGGAGACGAAGAGGGGCCAGCTAAGGTTGAAATTAAGTTTTACCTTGCTGTAGACGAGAAACGAAATGACCTTTTCACTTTAATTGGCGGTCATGGCTTAATTGAAAAGATTGTGACTTATGCTCCCCCAAAAGTTTCTTACAACCACGGGGCCCGTCAACCCATCGCTTTTAATAACTCAAGAATTTTTCTCCCACCTCTACCCTTTAGTGATCGCTTGGTTCCTTTAATCAAAAAATTTTATGAGCAAAACCCAAACTATATGGAAAAGTTAAAGAAACAAGAAGCTCCTATCATGAATTGCATGAATCTCGTTCTTACTGTTTATCCACATAAAAGAGTGAGAAATAATACTGACAGCGAAGACTATATCCCCGTTGGAGTTCACTGCCGTACCAGCGAGAAAAAATCTTATAAAGTCAGTTATGGTCTTCTTGTAACTAGAGATTTGTTGTGGGGAGTCTCCTGAAAAATCAAAATGCAGACTCTTTCACTCAGGCATATTTAATAAAAGCATTGATCGCTCTTTTGGTCAGTGTAGAATAAGCTCATGAATAATCCTACGAAATCTCTCGTTACTGGATCTGCTGGTTTCCTTGGTAGTCACCTTGTAGATCTGCTAATGAAAGAAGGTCACGAAGTTATTGCCATAGACAATGAAACCAATGGACGTTGGGATAACTTGCAACAATGGATGAATAATCCAAGGTTTAAAAAGGTCCATCAAGACATACTGGAAATTCAGCCTGATGATGAAAATTTTCGCCATCTTGATTACGTTTTTCACCTTGCCGGAATTGAATCCCCTATTACAAGCCTCAAAAGTCCTGAAATTTTCTATTCAACAAACGTTCATGGAACAGTTAAGGTGCTTCAGGCAGCACGCCAATCTCAACTGAAAAAATTTCTTTTTGCTGGAAGCTCTGCTGTTTATGGCGATGCCAGCACACCCACTCTTGAAACAGATGCTGTTGGTCCTCTTACCCCTTCTTGTCTTACTAAGCTTCAAGCTGAAGAAGCTACTTTTCACTGGGGAAACATTTTTGAATTTCCTACAAACTCATTACGTATCTTTAACAGCTATGGACCACGTGACCACGCTAAGATATACCCCAACTCTGTTTTTAGTATTTGGATGCAACAGAAAGCCAATGCTCAACCCCTTACAATCGTTGGCGATGGAAGCCACGCCCGTGACTTTATTTACTGCACTGATGTGGCTAATGCTTTCTTAGTTACAGCGAAAGAAGGTAAAGACGGTGAGGTTTATAATATCGGAAGTGGTCGCGCCACGACGTTGAATGAAATTACAGATCGTATAAAAGGCAAGAAAACCTTCATTAAAAATAAAGAAGATGAACCTAATAAAACTTGGGCGGACATTTCGAAGATTCAATTTGATTGTAACTGGCAGCCTCGTATACCTCTTGAAAGCGGAGTCGAATTTAGCCTAGATGTGCTTGAAGACTGGGCTTCCGGACCTTTATGGGATCAAAAAAAACTTAGTCATTACTTTGAAACATGGTTTGAAGTTTACTCATAATTACCACTACTAATTCCTACTCATTAAAATTATTAATCCTTCTTAACAAGAAACAAACAAATCAATAAAAGTGTTTTCCCCTATTGACTTATTTTTTATATGGGCTGTTTTGCAAATAAAGGACGTGTAACACTACACGCGGAGGTAACAATGAGTAACATCAATAAAATGACGAATGCAGGAATCTTTAATGTTTCTTTTGCAGCTGTTATTGATGGCGTAATGAACCCCAAACTCACGATACCCCAGTAGGAGTTCTGCAAAGAACTATCAAACAACTGGATTCCGGGCTCGCCTATCTAGATCGTTAACAATCTAGCCTCAGGCAAAGATGCCAAAATTCTAAAATATTTTTAAACGCGAATATCGCGAGAGGCACTGGTGCGTCTAACCGTTACAAGACTCACCTAAACTCATCTAAATTCAAGAACTTAACTAACTCATTAGGAGAATATTATGCAACGCTGGGTATTGAGCCAACTGGGCCTAGTAATGGCATTATCTGTGCCCCTTCTTCTCAATAGCATTTATGCTCATGGGGAAAGTGGTCCAATGTTACCGCTGTACTATCGGACACAATTCCTGTAATTCAGGTCGTTAAGGTTTTTAATCAGGAAAAACGTGAAGAAAAACGCTTTGACGAAAGAAACCAACAAGTCACTATGGAATTTAATAATATCCATGATGCTTGGACAAAGAACTCTCTCATCATGTGAGCTAAGTTCTAAAAGAAGTCAGGAGGGGCTATAGAGCCCCTCTTTTTTATTCCATGACATCAAAGAAATTTGAGAAAGATTTTGCCACATGTTGAGCATTACCTAAGATATTTCCACCACCAAGGGTACGTTGAAAAAGGTAGGTTACCATTACCATGCGATGGTCTGCAGGAGGGAGATAGTCTTTTGATAACTTTCTCCCGGGCTCCCCTGTGATTTTTATTTCATAGGACTGGGGATCAAAAGTAAAATTAACCTCAAAGTTTTCTAGAATTTTAATCATCTCAACAAAGCGATCACATTCTTTATGGGTCAACACTTCGAGATTAGAAATTCGAGAGGTCCCTTCAGCAAATGAACAGACATAGAGTAAGGTAGGAATCACATCAGGACATTGTGAGCCATCAAAGTCGGTAGCCTTTAGTTTTCCACTCTTACAAGTAAGACCTTTACTTGAAAACTTAAGAGAGGCTCCCATTTCTTCTAAGACTTTTAAAAAGGCACTATCCGCTTGATTAGAATCTACCTGGGAGCAGTTCTTAACTGTAACTTCTCCTTCTACTGCTGCTAGAGCAAGAGGATAACTCAGGGAACTAAAATCAACTGGGTTTTGATAAATATTTTCATCACTTTTCCCCAATTTAATCAAAGTTTTTGTCAATTCCCAATAAGGAAGCGATACACCCAGATTAATTGGGATCACCTCAGTAGGTTTATCTACTAAGGCCAAGGCTATTCCTGTGAGGAATTGAGTTGTCTGAGTGCAATCAACCTCGACATGATCTCCCGACATGGGACCCTTTATGACAAACCACCCTTCTCTCGTTTTTAGCTTGGCCTGAGCTCCAAGAGATTCAATGGCAAGTGCGAGACCTTCCATAGGGCGCTCACGCATATGCCCTTCGGCCTCCATAATGTATTTTCTCTTTCCACGTGCTAAAAAAGGAGCAAGGAAGCGATTAGTCGTTCCTCCATCCTTTGTTTTTAAAGTGAGGGCCAATGGATTCTTTTCCTCACATTCTGGAAATGAGTTTTTAATAATGACACCGTTTGCAGACTCTGAAATATTAAGGCCGACTTTTTTAAGGCAATCAATCATGGTTTCAACATCGCTGGACAAAGGTAAGTTTCTTACACTTACGGGCCCATCTTTAATAGCGGCAAGAATGAGAAGTCGATTAGCATAAGATTTAGAAGAAGGTACCTCTATCTCTTTATCAAAAGGTGCACTCAGAACCTTAAAAGTTGAATCCACGTAGTTCTTCCTTTTTAGATTCTAACTGTTTTTGAAGTTCATCTAGTGCATAGACCTTAGTTTTAAATTGCCCAATCTTTTCAATTTGGACGGTTTCTACTTTCTTAGCAGTTAGTACTTTTTTATCTTTAGAGACAAATTCCATGATTCTTTCTACAGGAAAGGTTTTATTGAGCCAAGGTGGCTGCCCGAAGTCTGCCCCCACTCCTTTCTCTAACATGCGTAGTTTTTTAAGAAAGTCGTCTTGACCAGAAAGCTTAAAAATAAGTGCCATACCCCAAAAAACGGCAACACCGTGGGGAAGGTCATAAATTCGCTCTAAAGCATGACCAAAGGTATGGCCTAGGTTAAGGCAAATCCTCTCACCCTTTTCTTGGAAGTCCCTTTGAACAATTGATTCCTTTATTTCAGCACACTTTTCTATGATCAACTTGAGGGGGGCTTTTTTTTCAATAAGGTCATAAGCTTCTTGAGAGAGAAATCCATACTTTATAATTTCTCCCTTCCCACTATCCATCTCTTCTTTGGAGAGGGTTTCTACAAAACTAGGGTTGATCCAGACATTTTCAGGTAAGTGAAAAGAACCTATGAGGTTTTTTCCATGTTTTGAATTGACGCCGGTTTTGCCACCGATGGCAGCATCCACCATGGCAAGAAGAGTAGTAGGAACAACGGACCAAGAAATTCCACGGTTTATGGTCGAGGCGATAAACCCGGCAAAGTCACTTGTGGCGCCTCCACCAATGGCAAGCAAATGAGATTTTCGGTGGACACCTTTCTCTAGAAAGAACTCGAGACCTCTTTCATACTCTTCAATCGTCTTTGTCGTTTCACCTTCAAGAGATTTATAGAGAATAATATTTTTGTTACGTGGTTGATGAGACTCCAGCGCTTTTTGATAATGTTGCCAGACTCGACTATCAACGACGAGAAGCAACTGGTCCGTTTCAAGATCTTGAAGTCTTTTACCTAGTTCATCTAAATCAACTATCTCAATATTACTTTTCA
>JAUIBX010000106.1 GCA_030427595.1 Bacteriovoracia bacterium
TTCCTTGAAGGAAGTTAAAAGTCGCCATGGTTTTGGCCAGGTGGTGAATATCCTGGTGAGATTTAGGGTCTGTACTCAACGTCAATTAGTCCCGGTTTCGCTTTGATTTATTATCAAATTCGATATCGTCTTCAAGGACTTCGATGGACCCTCTTAGGGTCTTCATGATCCGCTCTAACCTTTCCTCTAGGCGAACTTTGTCGTCTCTTGATTTTTGTTCACGAATAACGATATTTTCCATATTAAATTCAAGCTGATCGATTTTCCTCTTAAGCTCCAAAATTTTCTTATCTCGTGATTGAACTTGAGATTCGGTGTCCATTTTGACCAATTCAAGCTGACTTTCAAGTTCCTTTTCACGCTGTTTAATCTGATTAAAGTCTATGCGAACCTTACTCTGGAGGCGATCAAACTCCTTTTGAAGCTTACGGGCCTTCTCTTCTGCATAGAGTTTCTTTTCATCAGTAATGCGCAAGCGGTACTTCATTTCATCAAGCTCACCTGAGTGGCGTTTTTTAAGAATTGAAATTTCTATCTTCGCCTCATCAAGCTCTGCTTTTAAACCGAGATTCTCTTGCTCTGTAACCTTCTTATCTTTTTTGAGGTCTTGAATTTCCTTAAGAAGCTCCTCTCGTTCCTCACGCAGTTGACGAATCGTGGCCTGAAGCCTCACCGCCTCCCCTTCATTAAAGCTTGGGGGCAATCTATCCTCTGCAGGTGTAATTTTTAACTCTCCATCATCAGACTTTTGAGAAGCTCGTGACTTGGCCGGAGTTGAAGCTTTGGCCACAGGTGCAACTTCTTCGACCACATCAGGCTCTAGTTCGTCCCCAATACCATCATCTAGACCTTCGTCATCAAAATCACTCTGGTCCATGAGGGCCGTGTCACTATCTTCCATTCCCTGAGGACGAAATTCATTTGTGACCTGATTGTCGACCATATCTTCAAGATCGCGGGTGGCTTCCTGGGACATCACAACCGTAGGTTTGGTGTCCTCTCCGAAGTCCTCATTGAGAAGCTCTTCATCATTTTCAAACTCATTGGTGGCCTCAGCATCGAGACCGTCAATATCGTCATCCTCTTCAAGTTCGTCTTCAATGTCATTTTCGAGGTCACCGCCAAACTCAACGTCATCATCGGCCTCATCGTCACTGCCTGCAGACAGATCCCTTTTATTGACACTAATAGCCTGAGTTTTTTCTATTTCCTCATCTTCATCATCAGCGAAGGCCAATTCATCTTCATCAAACTCAGAGCGCTCACCAGCAGGAGTCGCTGCCACATCTGCATCGTCACCTTCAGGAACCTCAAAGTCCTTATCATCGTCATCACTAAACTCTAAAGAACCTTCCTCATCTAGCTCTTCCTCAGCTCCTTCATCTAAAACAGTCTCGCTCGCGCTGAGTTGAACATCCTCAGTGGCGGGTTCATCATCAGCACTTAAGGCCGCATCGGTGCCAAGATCAAACTCGTCATCATCTCCATCATCATCGCCACCGAAATCAAGGTCATCACCTTCGTCATCATCACTTTCAGATGCAGAACCTGAGCTTAAATCAAGGCCCCCACCATCATCATCGCCAAGCTCTAGATCGCCAGCATCTCCACTTAAATCGAGGTCCTGGCCTCCATCAGTTATACTCGAGGTGGCCTCAGCAGAAACGCCTCCCGACTCAATTTCCATATCGTCATCATCATCTAAAGCAGAATCTAGTTCAAAACCTCCATCAACAGAAGCCGCTTGCCCTGCCTCATCTGAACTTGCTTGCACCGAAAGCTCATCCTCATCATCGCCCGCATCATCGCCTAGGTTAAAATCAAGACCGCCCTCGTCTTCTTCCCCACCAGCTTCATCCTCTTCAGGTTCTGTAGAAAAGGCCAACTCGCCTTCTACCTCAACCTCTTCATCATCAAACTCTAAGAGTTCGTCGTTTTGATCTTCGTCACTCATTTCCATATCCTCGCTTTCCTCTTCATGGGCACTGTCAGAGGTCTGCAGTTCATTTTCAAGTTCCCCGGTGCTATCAACAGAACTTGAATCACTTGTTGTTGGACTATCTGGTTTATCAAATTGCATTTCGTCATTGGTGGCATTAGGCTCCACCTCAAACTCACCAGTATCTTCTTCAAACTCTGCCAACTCCTCTTGGCTTGGCAAAGCACGTTCTTCAGTTAAACGGGTGAGTTCTTCTTCTAAGTCTTCACTCTCTAAGTCACCTTCTAGGGAATCATCGCCTTCTAAAAGATCGATTTCATCATCACTTTCTTCACTTAGGTCGAGTTCACCACCATCATCCTCACTTAGATCTAGCTCAGCATCACCACTATCGAAGTCTTCACTTTCATCCAAGTCCATGGCCTCAAGGTCGATCTCTTCTCCATCATCAAAGATGGCCTCATTCTCCTGAACCTCTGGTTCACTAGAATCATCATCAATATTGAGGTCCGCTTCGAGGTCAATTTCCTCATCCCCGCCCCCTCCATCGATAGACAACTCTGCACTTGCGGTATCATCACCACCAAGATCGAGGGAGATGCTCTCTTGGGTTTCTTCCTTTAAAGAAAGGCCCATGTCTTCATTGGGTCCTTGACCACCCATGAAGCTATCATCGGCCATGCCAAAATTATCATCCTCATCATCATAAGGACCAAAAACTTCATCAAACTTAGCCTGAATTTTTTCATTAAGCTGACCATCAAAGGGAGGTGCATCTCCTTTAACAGAGTGGAGGTCCACTAGGTTTCTGACCTCTGTGTTCATCTGAAACTCAGCGGGTGAAAACTCCTCTTCTTCCTCAACCTCTTCAAGGTACTCCTCAGTTGCACTTTCAAAGCCTGAGACCCCTTGAGGTGTCGACGGTAGATCAGGTAAATTTTGACCTTCTTCATAGAGGTTTTGTTCTTCAATGAGATGGGAAATTTCTAAATCGTTGAGAATGCTTTTAAAAACATCCGCCGTAAAAGGTTTTAAGACATATCCATGAGCTGCCGTCTTTCCCTTTTGATGCTTTTTAAAGTCCTTAACCTTCATCTCACCCGAAATAATAATTCGTGTGATCCAGTCATTTTTAAAAATAGACTTATTAAATTTTTCGAGACCCTTCTGATCACCATCGAAGTCGAGAAAGAGAAGACACTCTTCGTCCTCATCAATCTCCTCAAGAAGTTCGAGAACTTCTTCCTCAGACTCGGCCTTGTTGATATCCCCCTCTAGGGCATCTATCAGGCGATGAATACTGCCATCTTGGCTCAGAAAAATGATTTTCATTCATGAATTCCATTAAAACGCGCTAACTCTATAATATCACTACCAATAGGGCGCACAATACTAGGAAAATAGGTCTCTTTCCAAGGATTTAGGCATTGATAGTCCAAGCTCCTATGGATTAAAATAGAGGAGTACTGTTGATTATTTAAAGACGAAGAAAACAGATCCCGACAAGGATAGTGACAGTAGGGAGCACTCGACTATGACAACTAGCGCAAAAATTATCACCCTTTTGCTGAGCCTCTCTTGGTCCATCATGGCCTCGGACAACTTTATCCCCGCTCCCCTGCTCACTATGGATCAATTCTTTGCTCACCATGTGATCGTGGCCGAAAAGTCAACTCATAAGCTCTACCTTTTTGGTTATGAAAAGAATGAACCTAAGCTTCTACGTGAATATCAAATGGCCACGGGTAAGAAGGCCGGCGATAAAGTTTTCCAAGGGGATCACCGCACACCAGAGGGAGTCTATTACCTAACTGATTTCCTCACCCATCAAGACCTTCTCAGCCGCCATGGTAAGCAGGGTGAAATTTACGGTGTAGGTGCTTTCGTTCTCAACTACCCCAACCCCATTGATACTCAACTTGGAAAAACTGGTGGCGGAATTTGGCTTCACTCTACCAATGATGAAACTCGTATCGAAAAGGGACTTGATTCTCGTGGCTGTATTGTGACAGCAAACTCAGACCTCATCGATATTGCCCGCTACATCGAATTGAACCGCACTCCCATTATTGTTGTGCACGAGCTTAAGTATCTTGATAAAGAACGCTGGGAAAATAAGAAGAACACCCTTCTTTCCACTATTGAAAATTGGGTTAAGGCCTGGGCGACAGAAGACTTAGAAAGCTATATCAAGTCTTATCATCCCGAATTTCATGACCCCAACAAAGGTGGTCTTCAGGCCTTTAGAACCTATAAGAAGGCCGTATTTGCTCAACCTGGAACACCTGAAGTCAAAATTAGTGACCTCAGCATCCTTCAAGGTGGCGAATATGTGATGGCCACTTTTAAGCAAGAATACAAATCGCAAACCATCCAAGATGTTGGTCGTAAAACTCTCTACCTTAAGCAAGACGAGTACTACAACTGGCGTATCGTTTCAGAGAAATGGTCAAAGCATGGTATTGCCTCTGAAGATGCCGATGAAGAAGCAGCTAATCAAGTGGCTTCCTTTACCCCTTCTCAAAGATTTTTTGAGAAAACAAACCCTAAGGCCATCCTTGGAGATCGCTTGTTAAGCACCATTCGTGGTATCAGCAATACAGAATCAGAAGAAAGTAATAATTAATGAAATCCAAAGCAGCTAAAAAGCTCTCCTTTGTCCTCTATGAGGACAAATTTCCTCCCCGCTATTACACCATAAGCAAGGGCTTTCTGCGTTTCTTGCTCTTTGGTCTGCCCACCTTTACGCTCATTTGCTTAATCATTGTGGCCGCCGGAGGCATTTACTTTAAGCAGATTCAAAGACTCGCTGAGAGGAAAGAGCCGGCCATCATCAAGAAGCTTAAAGAAGAGAAAGCCGAGTTGATGAAGTCCACACAGGACATTCGTCAGGACCGTGACCGCCTGCAAAGAAAACTTAGCCAAGGGGTTAAGAGTGAGTCAGGTCTGAGCTTCCTTGCTCTTTTTAAACAAAGTGCTGGTCGCCAAGATCTGTCTGCTTCACCAGAGATTCAACTCGAGGATATTGAAGTCGTCAGTGCCTCAGAGAGTATCGACCTCTCTTTTAAGATCGTTAATATGACAAAGAATGAGAGCCGTCTTACCGGTTACCTCTTCGTCATTATGCAAGTGGGTAATCACATTGAAGTTTGGCCATCGGGAGTTTTTGACAATGAGGCCATGCAAATTTCCTTTGGTAATGGGGAGTTCTTTGCAACTTCGCGCTTTCGTCCCGTGCGTGCAAGATTTAAGAAAGCTGCTGGTCAGAATGCTCTTTTTAAGGTGATTATCTTTAGCCGCACGGGTGACCTCGTCTTTAAGCAACTCGTTTCTAAACCTATTTAAGGATACTCATGAGTGACCCTATCGATACTCACATTCAAGACTATACCTTCATCGGTCCAGGGACTCATATTCAAGGCTCCCTCACCTTTAAGGGTGACACTAAAGTTGCCGGTCACATCAAAGGTGAAGTGCGCGTTCAAGGAGAGATCCCTCTTTCCATCGAGCCCACCGGTAGTGTAGAAGGTACGATCTACTGTCATAACCTCTCCATTTATGGAGAGATTAAAGGTGACATTCACTCCCAGGGCACAGTAAGCCTCTTTCCTTCCTCACGCTTAGACGGCCAACTTGAGGCCGCAAACTTGGTGATTCACCCAGGTGCCGTCGTCAATATCGAGGGCAAGACAGAAGCCCCTCAACAAACCTCCGCTAGCCTAGAGTAATCCATTTCAAGGACCTACCTTCGTTTTTAAGGACATGTCCGGACTTTTGACGCGTTTTTTTCGGACTTGTCCCTAAAAATTTAGTCCAAATTTGAAATTTTTCGACGAACGATTTGGGGATTTCTATAAAGCTTCCAACACAGAAATTACTAACACCAATTTTGGTGAAACTTACTTGTTTGGAGGAAAACATGAAATCACTTATCGCTGCATTAGCTCTTGTATCTACTTCTGCTTTCGCTGGATCTGTTGTAGGTCACATTCACTTTCAATCAGAGTCTACTTGGGTTAACGCTTACTACTCAAAAACTCTTTGTCTTGATGGTGACACTTTCCGTGCAACTATCTCAAAATGTCTTAAGTGGTCTAACGGTGATGACCGTAGATGTGTAAAGCGTGGTAAAGTACAAGCTGCTCAACCTCAAGCTTCTACTCGTCAAAGATGTGCTTCTTACAGCGACGACAGCTGTACAAGCTACGTAACTGTTCCTTACTTCCAGTCTGAGAACATCACTGTTAAGTTCTACGACAATGATGACAACCTCGTTAAGACTGAAGACATTACAGTTCCAAGCTGTAACTAATTAGTTTTACATACTCCAACAAGGCGGGGACCTAGGTTCCCGCTTTGTATTTTATTCACAATCATTTCCAAAGAATTTCACGGGTGATACGGATGGGTGAGATGAAATTAGGCCCAGACTCACATGCAGGAAAGCAGTCTAAATACAAGGACTTGGCCGCACAAGTGGCTCTCGATTTGGCCGAGTACCTGGACAATTTTCCCAATAAAACCTTTGCTATCCGCATTCTTGCAAAGGAAACAGGTCTTAACCCCAAGACTATCCGCCGCCTATTGGTCCGCGCCAACAAACCAACGCACCAAACACTCTACAAACTCTATTCCATCTTCTTTGATGAAGATAATTATTCAAAGCTTTTAGAGAAGTGCCCCAAGGTCATTAAAGAACGTATTAGTGAATACAATCCTTGTGACCACTCTGAAAAAGAAAATGACAACCGCGAGTTCCTAAACCAGCTCAAAAGAGAACCCCTGATGGCGGAACTCTATGTGCTTGCGGGAACTGGCCCCTTAAATAAAAATGCCGTTGCTTTTCGCTATGGCCAGTATGGAATTGAAGTCCTCGAAAAACTCATCTGTGCTGATATCTTAGTTGAAATTGAAAAAGAAACTTATGGCCCTAGTAAGAACTCCCCTACTCTTGATGGGCATGCCCTCAAGTATCTTGGTGAGTATTTTGTGCGTCGTTTTTCTAAGGCCGACAATGCCCAAATACAAAATGAAAATATGGTGAGCTTCTATGCTGAAGGCCTTAATGAAGAAGGCAAGCAAGCGTGGTTAAAAGTCGACACCGATGCCTTTTATAAGAAAGTAAAAATTGCCCAAGACCCTAAGTACCGCGGATCAACTCCCGTCTTTACCTTTACGGCGACGGATACTATTACCCCGGAGAAAAGTAATGATTAGACTCATCCTTCCCTTAATTCTTATGACATCAAGCTTTGCTGGTGTTGGTGACATAGCCGGTGGTACAGACAAGTTCCAAAAAGGAAGCCATATCCACTTTCAAAGTAGATCAACATGGGTCAACGTGCTCTATAGTAAAACTCTATGCCAAACGGCCTATAACTTTGAGGCGTTGGTTAGAGAATGTGTTCGCTGGAAAAGAGATGATGATGGCGGTCGTAAATGTGTCGAGTACACTAAGGTACAAGCTGTTCAGCCAAAAGAAAGCCGTCGTGAGCGCTGTAGTCGTTATGAGGATGACGATTGCGTAGCTTGGATTGAAGTTGACTATATCCAAAGCCCTAAGAAGATCGTCGAAATCAAAGACGAAGACGGCAATATCAAAGAACGTAAGAAGGTAATCGTCCCGACTTGTAGATAAAAGATAAAAGGTACGTGGTACTTTTGCAGAACATGCGTCATTGAAAATGACGCGCGTTCTGCAAAAGTACCACGTACCTAAAGAAACTTTTGGTAGTTTTTGATTGTTACGTCGCCGTACTTATCGAGAGTCTTCTTAAGAGAGCGCGGACCGACGATGGTGATTTGCATCTCTTCCCATGAAAAAATACGATCGATCATTTTGGCCATTTGTTCCACGTTAAAGGAACGAACCTTTTGAGGAAACTCAAAAATCTTTTGATAGTCCTCACCCTTATGATCCAAGAAGAGAAGTTGTCCCAAGTACATTTTTGAGCTTTCAAAACCAAAGGGGTAACTACCAGCGAGAGAGCCTTTGGCACGCTCAAAGTGGGCCTTCTCCACTTCCCCTGCTATGGCCTTCTTAAGGGTTTCTCTAACTTTCTCAATAAGCATGCCCACACTCTCCACCTTGGTGGAAGTGCTGATCGCAGCCCGCCCATATTGCTTCTGAGCACCGGCATAAGCACTCACACCATAGGTCAGACCATTTTCAACTCGCAGGACTCGCATTAGTCGCGAAGTAAAGCCTCCCCCAAGATAGTGACTGGAAAGACTCATCAACTCATCTTGATCAAGTTCATCATAGTTAAGAAAAGAACCAAAGCGAACTTGGGCTTGGTTGGCCTGAGGAACTGGTACTAAAGTAATCTGAGGTCTCTTGTGGGCCTTGGGTTTCTTATAAGAGACATTGCGAACAAAAGTCCCCTGACCTTTCCAACCACATTCTTTGGTTACGACTGACTCTACATCCAAAACAGCTTTAGGTCCCGTAATGTAAACTCGTTTTTTCACGCTATTATTGAAGTGATTGAGTTTTGCTTTAAGGATATCCTTATTCCAGCGGCGGATGTCCCTCTTTTTGCCCTCGACAGGATAACTATAAGGTGAGCCCGCCAGGACTTCCTCACGAAAGGCCCTACGTGCCAGAGCCCCGTGATTACTGACGAAGTTATCAAGAGAATCCAGGATTCGTTTCTTTTCTTTATTGAGTTCCCTCTTTGGAAATGTGGCATCTTGAAAGAGATGACAAATTTTCTTAACTGTTGGAATGATATCTTTAACGAGACCACTTACAAAGTAGGTGGAGTATTCATGGGCAACAGTTGCTCCATGACTAGCACCAAAGAATTCCAGATTTTCAGCAATATCCTCTCGACTAAAACGGCGAGTTCCAAGGCCCATGTAATCAAAGCTAGCACTCGTGACCCCTTTGATACCTTCATCACTCAAAGCACCATCAGCAAAGTAGATATTGAGTTGATAAGTGGGATAACGATCATCCTCAAGATAGACCACATCCAAGTCTTCCCACTTCATTTTCTTCACTTTGCCTGAAAAGTAATCAGTGGCAAAAGTAGAGGTCAAAGAGAGACCCATTAGAATAAAAAGACTGACCATATTTTTCATATTCAACTTATTCATAATCTTCCCTTACTTCTTCTTTGGCTTAGGGTGACGGTTCCACGAAGAAACCATGATGTAGTTGTCGCTACTAAAGAGGTCCTGACAACTCTTTCTGACTTCATCAACAGTGATGGAATTATAAATATCCATCTCTTTCTTATAATAGGAGTAGTCACCAAAGATATTTTCTCTGAGACCTAAGAAGTGGGCGACCCCACTATTGCTTTCAATACTGCTGACATAACCAAGTAGGTATTGGTTCTTTGTTTTTTGCAGGCTGCGCTCATCAATGGCCTCATTACACATCCTCTTGGTTTCCCTAAGAAGCTTATTCTTGGCACGGTTGAGGTTTCTCTTGGCCAAGAGCTCTCCTGAAATCCAAAAGACACCATTATACTTAAGGGTGTAATTATAAGCGCCAACACCTGTGAAGAGAGGTCTTTTTCCGATAACAAATTTCTTATTGAGGTAACTCGACTCCCCCTGACCAATAATCGAGCTGAGTATATCCTTCACATAACTCTCTCGGGTTCCGACCGCCTGACTGGGCCAACCAATCATGAACATAGGATTCTTGGCGACGCTATTAAGCTTGATATGACGGCCATAACGCCCACGATGCTTATAAAGATTCTCTTCGTCACGAGACTTACGATAATCTTGAATCTCCTTTGTCGAAGGCTCAATATCACCATACTTGTCCTTAACCATGTCATGGACTTTATCGGCATCCACATTTCCGGCAACGATAATGATGGCATTGTCCGGGGTATAAAAGTTTTTAAAGTAATTCATCACCTGATCGCGATTAAGAGACTTCAGGTCTTCGACGCTGCCGATGACACTTCCGCCATAGGGAGTGCCTTCAAAAATTTCTTGCATCATCTTTAAGTAGAGCTGACCACGGGGACTATTTTCATAGCGCATCTTCCTCTCTTCAAGGACCACTTGGCGCTCTTTTTCAAAGGCCTTGGGTTCAAGAGCAAGGTGTTGCATACGATCCGCTTCCATATCGATGATCTTTTCCACCATATCGAGATCGCCACTTTCAGTCGGCATAGATTCGTAATAAACAGTATTGTCAAAATTGGTGTAGGCGTTGGTGCTGCCCCCATTACCTTCAATCATGGTATCGAATTGGCGTGGGCCATACTTCTTCGCCCCCTTAAACATCATGTGCTCAAGAAAGTGAGTCGCACCAGTCGTTCCCTCACCCTCGTGACGTCCACCCACATCAAAGAAAGTGTAATATGTGAAAATAGGAAGCTTGGGATTTTCAAAAACGAGAAGCCTAAGACCATTATCCAAAGTGAATTTTTTCACTTCGAGATGAAGCTCACCCTCTTTAACTGCACTTGTTGCTTTCTTCTTTGACCCATGGGCACAACCTGCAACCATACCTAATAAAGGCAGGAGCACTAAAGCTGTCCTTAACGCTGCTCGTAAATCAAGCTCTCTAACTTTCATGGATGACACTTCCTTGTTTCCTAAAACTTTGAAAAGCAAACCTTGGTTTGATCCTGGTCACGCACAAAATCCCTGTGCATTCCAGATTGGTAAGCTGTGGATATATGGTACTGACTGACGGTAATGGTGGCAACAGACAACAACTATTTAGAGGCTTTTTAACGCAGATGTGAAAATGCTCGATAACTCCGTAAAAACGATATGTTCCCGTGCTTTTTCCTTTTCCAAACATGGCCTTTCCTTTATATTTCCGACAAATGTAATCAACTGGCAATGCAACCGAATCAATTGAGGGATTGGTTCTGGAGGATAAAACCATGAAGATTGGTGTACCTAAGGAAATTAAAAATAACGAAAACCGCGTTGGACTTGTACCTGCTGGCGTAAGACAGCTTGTTGAAGATGGTCATGAGCTCTACGTTGAAACCAATGCCGGTACTGGCATCGGTATTGATGATGAAGAGTTTATTCAGGCCGGAGCTAAAATCCTTCCTTCTCTTGAGGCCGTTTTTGATACCGCGGAAATGATCATCAAAGTTAAGGAACCTCAACCAGTTGAGATTGCTCTTCTTAAACCCCATCATATTCTTTACACCTACCTTCACCTTGCTGCAGACAAAGAGCTAACGGAAGGTCTTATGAAGTCAGGTGCCACTTGTGTTGCTTATGAGACTATTCAGTCGGCAAACGGAGCTCTTCCTCTTCTTCTCCCAATGTCTGAAGTGGCAGGACGGATGTCAACTCAAATTGGTGCCGCTTACCTTCAAAAAGAAAAAGGTGGCAAAGGTGTTCTCCTTGGTGGTGTACCGGGTGTTAAGCGTGGCAAGGTTACCGTTATTGGCTGTGGTGTTGCTGGTACTAACGCCATCAAAATGGCCATGGGTCTCGGTGCTGATGTCACGGCCATTGACCTTAAC
>JAUIBX010000107.1 GCA_030427595.1 Bacteriovoracia bacterium
ACAGGTAACTTCATTACCGCTGATCAGCTCATCAATACCGAAGGAGAGGGTGCAAGAGGCTATCACCCTGATCAAATTCGTTACTTCTTAAGTATCCTCTCTCTAAGTGAGAAGAACTCAAACTTTGATGAGGAAACCCTTAAGCAAAGAAATGCTTTCTTGGCAGGACCTCTCAATGCGGCCTTCGAAAAACCTCTATCGGCCTGTCACTCTAAGTTTGGTGGTGTTGTCCCTGATGGAGAACTTATTGGTAAGACAGAAAAGGAAACTCTTAAACTGCTTCCTAATTATTTGAAGATGATGCAAAAAGCAGACTATGCAAAAATCCTATTCACTATTGAAAACTATGCTCGCGTGATTAACGGTCTCTTTAGTCAGTACAAGCCCCATGACGACCGCCACGACGAGAAGGAAAGAAAGGATGCCCTTTATTCTTGCTTCTATATCCTAAAAAACCTGGTGATCATGCTGCATCCCTTTGCTCCCGAAACCATTGATCGACTACGCCAAAGCCTTAATCTTCCTAAAGATGTCTACCAACTCTCTGAGCTGGCCACAGGAATGACAGCAGGTCATAAAATTGGCGAGCAATTGGAATTCTTTCCCGCCGTAAGTGAAGACTAGGAGGGAAAAGGCCAGTGAGTTTGTGGAAACAAATCCCCAAGGATTGGCGTGAACTTCTTAAAGATGTTCTCAGTGAAGAAGATCAACAAAAGCTTAAAGAACTTGATCAATTTCTAGGCCAAGAAGAGGAAAAAGGTAAAACTATTTTCCCTCCTAAAGAAAAGCGCTTGTATGCTCTTGAATGCTGTCGGCCTTCCCAAACAAAGGTCGTTATTCTTGGCCAAGACCCCTATCACGGAGATGGCCAGGCCATGGGTCTGTCTTTTTCTGTACCAAAAAATCAAAAGCTTCCCCCTAGCCTTAAGAATATCTACAAAGAATACCGTGAAGATCTTGGGCTTCCCTATCCAGAGCATGGAGATTTAAGTGCATGGGCCAAAGAAGGCGTGCTTCTTCTCAATACAGTTCTCTCCGTTGAAAAGTCGAAGGCCGGATCTCATCAAAAGAAAGGTTGGGAAGCTCTCACTCAAGGAGTCCTCAAGGTTCTCGCTAAAAGTGAAAGGCCGATCGTTTTTATTCTTTGGGGATCTCCGGCCCAAAAGAATGCTCGCCTCTTAGAGGCCACCCATCATCACCTCATTAAAACCGTCCATCCCTCACCTTTATCGGCCTATCGTGGTTTCTTTGGCTCAAAACCTTTTAGCCAAACAAATAACTACCTGAAATCACAAGGTATCCCCCCTATCAACTGGCAAATCCCATAGGAAGAGACTTAGCGACAGAAGCGGTTGGCAATATGGCCTAAAATTCCTTAAAGACTGTCCGATAAGTTCACTAGATAAGCTAATGAAATTACTCATGACAAGAGCCTTCACAGGGATTTGGTCATAAGATGCTAAGGGAAGAACTTCCCTAAATTTGAGAGAGAGAAAGGCCCCATGAAACATCGACCGCTGATTTTTATTTTGATTGCTTTGGCCCACATTTTAGAGCCCATCATTAAGATCACATACTTTAAGATAACTACGCCTTTCACTTTTAGCACCATCATCAGTAATATCTCCCAAATTCATACACCCAGAGAAGTTTTTGAGTTTTGGTTTCTCTTTCCCCTAGGTGGCCTAGCACTTTTGGGTGTAAAAAAATGGAGTTACCCTGTCTTTGTAGGCGTCCAAGTTTACAGTATTTATTCTCATCTCACTTATGAGCAATACACTTGGCCCTATGTCTCGGAGGTCCCCTTTGTTTCAAGTTTGGTTCTCCTCTTTGTTAATGCCTTAATTATCATTTACTTTGCTTTCCCTGCTGTAAGAAGACCATTCTTTGATCGCTCCATTCGTTGGTGGGAAACGCGTACACCGAGATTCTCAATATTTCTCAAACAGGTGTTTTCATAAATTACAAAGGCGTATTAGACGTAGGAACGATTATCCTCATGAATATCAGCTACAAAGACATGAACATCACTATCGCCGGTGAAGTTAAAAGTCTGCACGCCTTTAATGGGGAACGTGGTATCGGTGTAAAGTTTTCTTTCACTAATATTTGGGAAAATCTCTACGTTAGAAAAATTGTAAGAGAGATCAGCCGCGACATTAAGCTCATTGATAAGGCCAAGAAGAAGGCCCAGAAAATGGCGGCCTAGCTTTCCCGACTACCGGCAACCTGTCACCTGTCACCTGTCACCTGTCAAAGATAAAGATCAAACCGCACGGCCTTTGACGTCCACTCACTATTTCTTCCTTCTAATAACTGAGTCGCCTTGGGTGCTCGTTTCACGACCATGCGATTAGTGAGATTCTTTATGCGCTTAGCTTCGTTCATAGCATCCTCATCACCACCTACTAGCTGATGAAAAACCTGCATGCCCTTGCCACTTTTGGCCTTACGGTCGTGACCATCACTGAACATGGGATCAAAGTAGATGGGAAGGTTTTGGGGATTTGTCTGAACAGAACCAAAATGAATTTTGAGTTGTTCCTCGTCAATGCCTTCCCATAACTGGCTTGCACGGGCAAGAAAGTAGAGTTCAGGAACTCTTTCATAAGCTTCGATGGCCACACCACCAGCAATAAGCTGACAGCTATCTCTGCCTAGGCCAAAGGTGGCATCAATCACCCGGTCACCCCCACCAACACCTAGGGCCCGAAATAGAGCTGGCTTTTTTCCTGACTTCACAGTCTTTGCATTTGCAGTACGCCACTTGCGAATTTCTTGGGACAGACCATAGACAATGGGCTTTTGGCCCTCAAGACCACCCAGCAGGAGATCACGACCGTCAATGCCGACCTGGAGGGGCTTTAGGGCATCAGATATGCGAAAATTAACCTCAAAACCCCACATATTTTGTTGCAAAAGGTCATAAAGGTCAGGCCGTGGAGCTTTTAACACTATAACTTCGATAGTCATGGGGTCATTGTACTAGAAAGAAAGTTTCAATTCATGGTAAAAATACGTAAAAGCAAACACTTAAATTACACACACAACAACACTTAAGGTGGTCGTAATATGAGTCATTTAGAATCTCGCAATGAGGAGGCAAAGGGTATGTCTATTTATCAAAAAGGTGAAACAGAAAACTTAAATTCACTGAGTCCTGACCTCCTTGAAAGGCTTCCCTATAACCCTAAAGAGTTACCTAGGGAGCTTAAGACTTTCTATATCTCGGCAGACGACAATGACATTCAATCCATGATGGATGCCATCGGTGTCAAAAAGAGAGAAGAACTTTTCTCTCACCTGCCTAGCGATATTATGATGGACGAAGCTCCTGCCATTGGAAAGCGCATGGCCTATGGAGATCTTGCTCGCCATATGGAAGAGCTCGCAGCTAAAAATAATAATCGTCCTTGCTTTATTGGTGACGGATTAAAATGGAGTGCGGTTCACGAAATCGTTCCCTTTGTTTGTAATATCAGAGGTCTGACTACGGCCTATACTCCTTATCAACCAGAGCGCTCCCAAGGAACTCTTCATACTTTGTGGAACTATGCTTCTAGCATCTCTATGCTCACAGGATTTGAGGCCATCAACGCTTCTCTCTATGACCGCTCTACTGCCCTTTTTGAAGCACTCAATACTGCTCTAAGAATTAAGAGGAAGAGCAAGAAAGTCATTGTCAGTGAAGGAATCTATCCAGGAGACTGGGAAGTTCTCAATACTCTTGCCGAAGAAACTCCTCTTGAAATGATTAGGCTTCCCCTTAATGAATTAGGTCAGATTGATCAGGTAAAACTTCAAGACCTTCTTTCTGAAGATATTGCCGCTGTCGCCTTTCCCCAGATCAACTCTCTAGGAAAGCTTGAAGATGTTCACGGCCTCACCAACCTCATCCAAGAAAATGAGGCCTTGGCCATTGGTATTATAGATCCAGCAACTCTCGCCAGTGGTGGACTTACTCCTCCTAGTCAGTGGGGAGAAAAAGGCTCGGATATGATTGTGGGCGAAGGCATGCACCTAGGGATCGGTCCTAACTTTGGTGGCCCAGGCCTTGGTCTCTTTGGCATTCGCTTTAACGAAGAAAATAAAACGGCCATCCGCTCAACAGCAGGACGTTTTGTAGGTAAGGCCAAAGATGAGGAAGGAAAGGAATGTCTCGTGATGGTTCTTTCTACTCGCGAACAACATATTCGCCGTGAAAAAGCGACATCCAATATTTGTTCTAATCAAAGTTTCCTAGCAACCATCGTAGGGGCCAGTCTTCTTGCTAAAGGTGAAGAGGGCCTCAAAAAGGCAACGACAATTGGAAGAGAGCGTGCCCATGATTTTGCCCAATTTATAAGCGAAGAAACAACGCTAGAGCTCTACGCTCCTGAAACCTCTTTCTATCACGAAGTGGCCATTACGGTTCCCACAAGCGCGACTGACCTTATCAACAAGGCCAGTGAAAACGGTCTGCACATGGGTGCCAATATCAGCGATCGCATTGGCACTGAAGGTGTCCTCGTTTACTTTAACGACGCTCAAACTGATGAAGATATCACCAAGCTTAAAAACTTTCTAAAGACCGAATTCCCAGCTAGCCAAAAGAGTGCAGGACCGAAACAGATTGATAGCAGTCTCATGAGAAATGATCTTGTCGGCCTACCAAGCTTCACTCTTGATGAGCTTAAGAGCTTTTATACAAAGCTTGGTGACATGAATGTCAGCCCCGATGATAATATCTATCCCCTTGGTTCATGTACCATGAAGTACAATCCTTATCTCAATGATTATGCCGCGGGACTTTCGGGCTTTACCGATATCCATCCACAAGCGCCCCTCAAGGATGCTCAAGGTTCACTTGAAATTCTCTTTGAGATTCAAGAGCAATTTAAGGCCATCACAGGCCTTCCCGGTGTTACGACTCAACCGGTAGCAGGAGCACAAGGTGAGCTAGTAGGCATTAAAATGTTTCAGGCCTACCATCGTGACAAGGGTAATGGAGACAAGAAAGATATCATTCTTATCCCCGCTTCTGCCCACGGAACTAATCCTGCAACTGCCACGATGGCCGGTTTTGAAACCAAAGGTCGTGGTGAAAATGCTACGGGAATTGTTACTATCAATGCCAATAGCGCAGGCCAGATTGATTTTGAACAGCTTCAAGACTGTGTCAAAGTTTACGGTGAGCGTATTGCAGGGATTATGATCACGAACCCTAATACTTCCGGGATTTTTGAAGCACGCTTTAAAGAAATTGCCGATCTTATTCATTCCGTTGATGGCCTGGTCTATATGGATGGAGCCAATATGAACGCCGTCGCAGGTTGGACAGACCTCAATAAAATGGGAGTGGATGCCGTTCACAACAACCTTCATAAAACTTGGACTATTCCCCATGGTGGTGGTGGACCAGGGGACGCTATTGTCGCCGTAAGTGAAAAGCTCCTTCCCTTTATACCAGGTAAGCAAATTATTAAAAAAGAAGATGGTACCTTTGATGCTGTCACACCTGAGAAGACCATTGGTTCTTTTCATCGCCATTGGGGTAACTTTGCTCACAAGGTGCGTGCTTACACTTACATCAAGGCCTTAGGGGGAGAAGGTGTAAAAGAGATGGCCGCTATCGCTGTTCTCTCTGCTAAATACCTCTATGCACGCCTAAGAGACCTTTACCCAACACTGCCTGCAGGTGCCGATGAAGTACCGCGCATGCATGAATTTATCTTAACCATCTCAAAAGAGACCTTCGCCAAAATTGAAGAGGCCGGAACACCAAAAGCTCAGGCCATTGCCAAGATTGGTAAGCTCTTCTTAGACTTTGGTCTCCATGCACCGACCGTTAGCTTCCCAGAGCCATTAGGTCTCATGGTTGAGCCGACTGAATCCTTTTCTAAAAAGGAGCTCGATGATTTCGTTGAAGTTTTAGTTGGTATCCATCAAGTCCTTAAGGAGACTCCTGAGGTTTTAACCACTGTGCCTCACTTCACCCCTATTAGAAAGGTCGATGAAGTGGTGGCCAATAAGACTCTCGTCTTGGCCGAGGCCATTAAAGGACTTCCTGAACTTCCTAAGAACATCATAGAACCTGGCCTTCTCAAAGAGATGAGCACTTCGGATATTCTTGGGAAGATCTACGAAGCCCACAAAGCAAGAATCACTCATTAAGTACGTGGTACCTTTTGGGACGCAATAAGTCTCAAAAGGTACCACGTACCTGCACTAAATGTTTTTCGTTTTATCCACCCATTTGGCCACTTGCTCTTCAAGAATATCAAGAGGAAGAGGACCACTTCTGAGGATGACATCGTGAAATTGGCGTATATCAAACTTCTTACCAAGCTCTTCTTTCGCCTCTTTTCTCAGATCAAGAATCTTTTGCATGCCAATTTTATAGGTGGTTGCTTGACCTGGCATAACGATATAACGCTCAATGGCCTTAGTGATATCAAGATCAGCGTTGGGAGTATTGTCCTTTAGATACTGAATACCTTTTTCGCGAGACCACTTCTTGTAGTGAAGACCAGTGTCAGTCACCAGACGAGCTGCTCGCCACAATTCCATCGTCAAACGACCAAAGTCTGAGTAAGGATCCTTATAAAAGCCGAACTCTTTTGGAAGGAGTTCTGAATAAAGGCCCCAGCCTTCTGAATAGGCAGTGTAGCCACCAGTTCTTCTAAATTTTGGTAGGTTTTCTAGCTCGGTCTTAATAGCAATTTGCATGTGGTGACCAGGAAGTCCTTCGTGATAGGCAAGCCCCTCCATTTTATAGATAGGGTTATCTTCCATCTTATAGAGGTTCACATAATAAATGCCGGGACGATTCCCATAGAGGGACGGGCCTTGATAAAAGGCAATACCTGCACTCCTTTCACGATAGGACTCAACCGCTTTAACCTGAAGCTTGGCCTTAGGCAGGGTATTAAACATATTGGGGAGAAACTTCTCCATATTGTCTATGATCTTGCGTGCTTCTTTTAAGTAGCGCTCCTTACCTGCTTTGGTGTCAGGATAACGAAAGCGAGGATCCGTCTTCATGAAATTAAAGAAGTCTTTGAGATCGCCCTTAAAGCCCACCTTCTTCATAATCTCACGCATTTCTCCGTGAATACGATCCACTTCCTTAAGGCCAAACTCATGAATCTCTTCAGGACTCATATCAGTTGTGGTCATATTTTCAAGACGAAAACGATAGTACTCTTCACCGTCAGGTAGAGACCAGGCCCCGTGAGAGTGTTTGGCCATTTTCTGAGTTTCTTCAATATAGGAAATCAATTCACGATAACTAGGTCCTACGTAATCAAGAAGAGCTTGCGCCGCTTGAGCTTTAAGGGCCTTCTTTTCAGCTGCGGAGATTGTAAGCTTGGAAACTTTCTTGTGAAAGTCTTCATAGAGGGGGCTTCTCCCCTTTCCTCTTTCAAAGGGGTAACCCTTTAGAATATTTTTACTATCATCAATGATCTTGGGAAAAACAAACTTAGGCGGAATAATGCCCATCTCTCTTTGCTTGAGATTATGAACCATACGCTCTGAAAACACCCTTTTAATCTCTTTAAGGCGTGAGATGTAGGCTTCAGCATCAGCTTTATTTTCCACTCTGTGCATATTGATCATGAAGCTTGGTGTGCCGCTATGGTAACCAAACATTTGGTTTAGTGGATAATAGTGGTAGCGCCACTTCCACCATTCAAAACTTTTTTCGAGATCTTTTTTGAAGAGGCGGTAACTCAGCTGTCCCTGGTGAGTGAGAGCATCATAGTTAAAACTCTCAAGCTCTTTAAGATACTTTCTATTGAGCTCTAGGCCTTCCTTTCTATACTCTTCTGTTTCATTGTCGAGTTTATCGTAATTCGTTTTAAGGCCGAGATAAGTCTGAGCTCTTGGTGAACGCTTAACACCTTCATTAAATACACGCTCAAAGAACTCATTAAGCCTTTTTGTTTCAGCTTGACGCTCTTTTTCAGTGTAATTTGCACAGGAGACCAGACCAAAAAGGGCGATCACTACAGTTAAACTACTGACGATCCTCTGTGTTTTCAAAGTTGATCTTAAAAAAGACTTCATAATTCTCCTCAAATTTTTTGGGTTTCTTTAAGAATTTAATCCGCCTCACTATAGGCCATGGGAAACAGGTCCTCTAGGGCCCTGACCATAAATTGACAAAGAGTTGGCCTTTGCCAACCAATTGACCATTTTTGTGCAGTCTGACAAGCTGGGCCCGTGCGAGGGTTTTGAGACGCTTTTTTAACTGGGAGACATGAAAACGATCATCGGGAAATTGCGCTTTTAATGCCTCGAGAAGCCTATCAAGGCCAATGAAGTCCTCAGATGCCGCGGCCAAAACCTGCGCTATTTGGAAATCAATTTCTTTAAGAATGGGTTTGCGGCAAGGGTGATCCTTTTTGCTCTCTGTCATTCCTTCATTATACCCTTTTCAAGCGGTGCAATGGCCTTTAGTATGGCGAAAAAATTTCGGAAAAATATGAAAAAAGAAATCGAACCACGCTGCACGTTTGCCATTATCTCCCACCCCGATGCCGGTAAGACCACCATGACAGAAAAACTTCTGTGGTTTGGACGCGTAGTGCGCGACGCCGGGATGGTGAAGTCTAAACAAGGTAATTACGCCAAGTCCGACTGGATGGAGATGGAAAAAGAAAGGGGTATCTCCATCACTTCTGCGGTGATGAGCTATTCCTATAACGGCAGGGCCATGCACCTTCTCGATACTCCAGGTCACAAGGACTTTTCAGAAGATACCTATAGAACCCTAACGGCCGTGGAGTCTGTTCTCATGATGATTGATTCGGCAAAGGGTGTGGAAGAACAAACCATAAAACTCATGGAAGTTTGTCGTATGAGAGACACTCCCATCGTCACTTTTATGAATAAATTTGACCGCGATGCCATGGACCCCTTTGAACTTATCGATAATGTAGAAAAGATTTGCTCCATCCAATGTGCGCCCATGACTTGGCCAGTAGGAGATGGAGTCAACTTTAAAGGCGTCTACGACCTTCAGACAAAATCCATAACCCGTTTTAGTGAAGACGCCGACCCCACCGAGCCCGATGTCCTCGATGCCAGTGACCTCAACTCTCCTGAAGTTCTCGCCTACATCGGTGAAGATCTTAAAGAGAAGCTTGAAGAAGAGCTCATGATGGTTGAAGAGCTTATGCCAAAATTTGATAAAGAAGAATTTCTAGCGGGTATTCAAACCCCGGTCTTTTTTGGGACCGCCCTTCATAACTTTGGTGTTAAAGAAACTCTCGATCATATCTCTCAGCTCTCTCCAGGTCCCATGGAAAGAGAAGTTCAACTAGAACCTTTTGAAAATGACTCAGAAAAGAAAATGGTGGCGCCCGAGCATGGTAAATTCTCTGGTTTTATCTTTAAGATTCAGGCCAATATGGATAAACGCCACCGTGATCGTGTGGCGTTTATGCGCGTTTGTACGGGACACTTCAAAAGAGGTGATAAGATCCACCATGTGCGAACAGGAAAAGATATCAAAATCGCTACTCCCCTGATTTTTCAGGCCCAAGACCGTGACATTGTTGAAGAGGCATTCCCGGGTGACATCATTGGTCTTCACGACACCGGAAAGTTTCAAATTGGTGACACCTTCACCATGGGAGAAAAATTTCAATACACAGGTATTCCTGCCTTCGCCCCAGAAATATTTCAAAAGGTTGTGCTTAAAGACCCCATGAAAGGTAAGCAACTTGATAAGGGTCTTACACAGCTTTCTGAAGAAGGCACTGTTCAGGTTTTTACTCGTCATACCGTTAATGAGAAAATTTTAGGCGCCGTAGGCATGCTTCAATTTGAGGTAGTTAAGCACCGCCTTGAAGATGAATATAATGTCATTGGTGACTATGAAGGTTATGGCTTTCAGGGCATTCGCTGGTTACGCTTTCCTAGTGAGAAAGACCAAAAGGAATTTATCTCCAAAAATGGTAATAATATCTGCTACGACCACAAAGGACGCATTTGTTTTTCAGTACGCTCTGAGTGGGATCTTAAACTCGTGATGGAAAAATTTCCTGATGTGGAATTCTTTAAGAACTCAGACTACAAGGCCTAAGAGCTTTTGATCCTTAAATTTTCAAAGTAAATAAAGAGAAGTCCCATCCCTATCCCATTAAAGATATGCCACAGGCCATGAAACTGAAGCCAATGATTGGTGGGATCACACCATAAACGATTGATGTCGGCCACTTGGCAACAAACGGCAATCACAAAGACCACAAGGGCACGCGCTAATAGTTTAAAATCCACATTATAGCGTTTAATCACCATAAATTTGGTGATCAATCCTCCTAGAATAATAAGGAGCATGGAAAGCTGGACAGGAATACCTCCCCAACGAAAGAGAAAGAATACACCAGAGTAAGGTAGAAAACTTATGAGATAAATTTTCAGGAGATTTTCTTTTCTTAAGCGACCAAGGAGCTCTAAGTTCCCTAGAAGCAAGAGCCCAAAAAAGGCATACATACCCAAAAAGTCGATAAACTGGGTAAGAAAGTTATTACTCAGATGATAGGCAAGAGAAGTTACTCCGACAAAGATAGTATTAAGACCATAGAGTTCGACAAAGCGCGAGCGGTCTCCCCTTGGGTTTTTTGAATGCCAGAACATAATGACCAGACCAACGAGAATAAAGCTTAAGTTTGACCAAGTATTGGCCGGCTCCGTTACAAATTGGCATAAGGTCTCTTCACAGTATTTAATGTCGGGAACACCAAATTTTTCTGCATACTGATGCCAAAAGCATCCTGGAGGATGGGGGTTAGGAAGATCAGAGCCCATCATTTAAAGGACCTCACCTGATTCATCATTATAAATTTCTTTACAAGACTCAGGAAGATTCTTGGTGACTTCAAGGTATTTCTTATGCATGGCCTGGTAACTAAAGTCCATTGAAGAAGCGGCCTCCTTGGCCTCATCACTGTCCCACCACGCTAACTGATCACATCCATCTCCCTCTGGAGGTTCAGGCTGACTTTGACAAAGTTTATCTCCTTCAGGGCATTGCAAACGCACATGGACATGGTCATCATGACCATACCAAGGCCTTACCTTTCTCAGATGCTTTTCTTTAAATTGATCGGGCTCATCACAAAGCCATTTCTTTATGCGAGGGTGAACAAAGAGCCTTTGCACTCTCTTGTCTTGGGCCAGAAAGTAGAGAATACGCTTATGAATCTTCTTAAAGCGTGGCACTAGCTGATCCTTATTGGGAGTCAGCACACTTTTCATCTCCTCCCTTTGCCAGTATTCAAAGAGCCCTTTATCAATGCCAGCTCCCTGCCAGCTGACAGGATAGAGGTCATACCAAAGGTCCACATCTAAACCATTTTGATGAGAGTTGTGGCCACCGACAGTAGGACCCCCTCGTGAAAGGGAGAGGTC
>JAUIBX010000108.1 GCA_030427595.1 Bacteriovoracia bacterium
CCGGTTGAAAGTTCTTTATGCATGTACTTGAAGGCTTGAGTGCGGTGCAGTCCACCATTAAGGGAGAAGATCCAGGGTTAAGCGTTCGATACCCTATGAATCGAATCCCCGCTTAAAGAAACAGAACTATGAGCAAAAAAAACCTCGACCGAAGCCGAGGTTTTCTAAGATGGTACTCCCAAGGGGATTCGAACCCCTGTTACCGCCGTGAAAAGGCGGTGTCCTAGACCAGACTAGACGATGGGAGCATTTTTGGATTTCCTCTTTTGTGCATCTTCTTCGTCGGCTTCGGCTTTTTTCGCTTGATGACCTGTCTGGCCTATCTTCGCTTCAAAAAGTCTCACCTCCTTGAATCTGCCCAAAACAGAAAACCCAAAATTTATGTTCCTGCCTGGTAGATCCGCAAAAAGCTAAGCTTTTTTTGGAAGTTACAAAAGTGGTGATCCCGCTGTGACTCGAACACAGGACCCTCTCCTTAAAAGGGAGATGCTCTAACCAACTGAGCTACGGGACCATCATCTTTTGAAACGTGAGAGATAAATTAATGTTTCGAGGGAAATTTGTCAACGAGTTTGGTGTGAGATTATGAGGTATTGGGGCGATTTTTTCACGACAAAAGTTGATTCTCTTGTGCAGTTCAGCTAGATTGGCTAATCTTGCGAAAAATCAGCTGAAAAGGCATTTTAGAGGCCATATGACTCAAAACTTGAAGCCAGAAATCAATAAAAAAAGGGTGGCCTTGCACACTCTTGGCTGTCGTCTGAACTTTTCAGAAACGGGCTCTATTGCAAAGGGCTTTCAGGAGAGGGGTTATGAGATTGTCGATTTCGGTGAGCCTGCCGATGTCAGCTTCATTAATACTTGTACGGTTACTGATGGGGCCGATTCCACCTGCCGAAATCTGATCCGTAAGGCACACAGAGCAAGCCCGGAGGGTAAAGTTGTCGTTGCCGGTTGCTATGCTCAGATGGATTCGGAAAGAATTTCTAAAATGACTGGTGTGGATCTTGTTTTAGGGACCTCAGAAAAATATAAAGTCTTTGATTATCTCGAAGAGGATCAGGACCAGGTCGTTCACATCGATAAGTCGGTGACCTTCTATGGTGCTGCTACTAGTGAGGCTGAAGGGCATACTCGTGCCTTCTTAAAAATTCAAGATGGCTGTAATTACGTATGTTCCTTTTGCATTATTCCTCAAGCAAGGGGAAGAAGTCGTGCGCTTCCTATTAAAGAGGCGATAGAAAATGCCAAGAAACTACTTTCGGAAGGGTTTAAGGAAATTGTCCTTACCGGAGTAAATATTGGTGAGTACGAGGCCAATACTGGTGAAAGGCTTTCTGATCTTGTCTATCAACTCCTAGACCTGAAAGAGCTTAAGCGTTTAAGGCTTGGGAGTGTTGAGCCAAATACCTTAAGCGATGAGCTATTGGATACTTTTGCTAGCTCCCCTAAGTTCTTGGAGCACTTTCATATTCCACTTCAAAGCGGTGATGACACTATTCTTAAAGAGATGAGAAGAAAGTATACGGTTGATCAATACCGTTCTCTCATTGAGAAGGTTGTATCGCGCTTCCCCGACGCTGGTATTGGTGCTGATGTTATTTGTGGTTTCCCCGGAGAAACTGAAGAGCAATTTAAGAACACCTACAACCTTCTTAAAGAACTTCCCATCACTCACTTCCATGTCTTTCCCTATTCAAGCCGTAAAAACACGACTGCAGCAAGAATGGAAAATCATATTCAGCATGGGGTGAAGAAAGACCGGGTGAGAACTCTTAAAATGTTTGGTGAAGCCAAGCTTCGCATGTTTGCGGAAGATCAGGTGGGTTCTTCAACAGAGGTTCTCTTTGAGAGGAGAAATGAGTTTGGCATGTGGGAAGGCTACACCAGAAACTATGTACGTGTGGCCGTGGCTAGTGACGCCGATCTCAAGAACCATATCCATCACGTCTATCTTAGAGATTTCAATACCAGTGACTTCAAAGACGACCTCTTGATCGGCGAAATTCTTAATTAGTCTGGATTGGGTATGGGTGTTAGGCTTTTAAGCTCCTCTTCAGTAAAAACTCGTGAACGAGTTAAAAAGCGAATACCCTCAGGCGACTCTAAAGAAAAGCCAGAACCTCGTCCCTTTGTTACATCGATAATGAGCTGGGTATGTTCCCATAGTTTAAATTGTTGACCACCAATATAGACTTTTACATCATCGAGTTCACCCAATAATACATCGTAGCGACCAATCTTAAAGTCGGTTGCCGGGTAGCACATGGGTGCAGACCCATCACAACAACCACCAGATTGATGGAGGATCAGGTCCCCATGAATGTCCGAAAGGCGCTTAAGCCACTGAAGTGCTTCTTCAGTGGCCTTTACGCGTGGAGTATTTTCCATTTTCTAAAAGAATCCCATTGGATTTTCGTCGTAGCTAACGAGAAGGTTTTTCGTTTGTTGGTAATGGTTGAGCATCATTTTATGATTTTCGCGGCCAATACCCGATTGCTTATAACCACCAAAGGCAGCATGGGCCGGATAAAGGTGGTAGCAGTTCGTCCAAACTCGCCCAGCTTCGATAGCACGTCCCATTTTGAAAGCATGGTTGGTATTTCTTGTCCAAACACCAGCACCAAGTCCATAGAGAGTGTCATTGGCAATTTCAACAGCGTTATCAAAGTCAGAAAACTTAGTCACAGCGACAACTGGACCAAAAATTTCTTCCTGGAAAACTCTCATTTTGTTATGACCTTCAATAATGGTTGGCTCAATGTAGTATCCATCACTAAATTCGCCAGACATTTCTGTTGGTTGGCCACCAGTGAGAATCTTTGCCCCTTCTTCTTTAGCGATGTCAAAGTAAGAGAGGATTTTTTCTTTTTGATCTAGTGAAGCTTGAGCCCCAATCATTGTATTTGTATCGAGAGGGTTTCCTTGAACGATTTTGTTTACTCTATCAGTCGCCTGTTTAAGGAATGAATCGTAGATGCCTTCTTGAATAAGTGCACGAGAAGGACAAGTACAGACCTCACCTTGGTTAAGAGCAAACATAGAGAAGCCTTCAAGACATTTCTGGAAAAAGGCATCATCCTTTGCCGTGATATCATCAAAGAAAACATTAGGGGATTTACCACCAAGTTCTAATGTGACAGGGATAAGGTTCTCTGAAGCGTATTGCATGATAAGACGACCAGTGGTTGTCTCACCGGTAAAGGCCACTTTAGAAATTCTTTGGTTAGATGCTAGCGGTTTCCCTGCTTCAACTCCAAAACCATTGACGATATTGAGAACCCCATTAGGGAGTATT
The DNA here is from genome assembly GCA_030427595.1 of Bacteriovoracia bacterium. GTDB lineage: Bacteria > Bdellovibrionota > Bacteriovoracia > Bacteriovoracales > Bacteriovoracaceae. The sequence goes on from JAUIBX010000108.1 coordinate 3,299, forward strand.
CCTTGAATAAGCTCTGCAACAACCAAGATACTCGCAGGAGTTTGCTCTGCAGGCTTTAGGACAATACAGTTTCCAGCTGCAAGAGCAGGAGCTAGTTTCCAGGCTGCCATTAAGATTGGAAAGTTCCATGGAATAATTTGACCAACAACTCCAAGAGGTTCATGGAGGTGATAGGCAAAAGTATTTCCGTCAATTGGGGCGACAGAACCTTCTTGGGCACGGATACAACCTGCAAAGTATCTAAAATGATCAATGGCCAAAGGAATATCTGCTGCTAGTGTTTCTCTTATAGGCTTACCGTTATCCCATGTCTCAGCAACGGCCAGCATTTCAAGGTTTTGCTCCATGACGTCGGCAATTTTATTGAGCATGTTGGCGCGTTCTGTTTGCGAGGTAGCTCCCCATGCTTTTTTTGCGCCATGGGCGGCATCAAGCGCCAGTTCAATATCTTCTGAAGTTGAACGGGGGACTTCACAGAAGGGTTTACCGTTTACAGGGCTTATGGCCTCAAAGTAATTCCCTTTTTTTGGAGGAACCCATTCTCCTCCAATAAAATTCTCGTAGCGTGATTTGAAGGTGACTTTTGCACCTTGGCTTCCTGGTTTTTCGTAAATCATAAAAATCCCTTTTTACGTGTTTAAAGAAACTAAATGTTAACCGTAGTTGGGACTTAATTAAATGATATTTATTATATTTTAAGAAAACTTTAACTAATACCTGCCAACAACTGGCAGGTATTAGCTTATTTCATGTAGATACTGAGAGGTGTTAAAACTAATTAAAATAGTTTTTAACAAACTTTATTTCAGACCTCTCTGGTCCGTGGGCAAGAATTCCAACTTTGATACCAATACCTTTTTCAATGGTATCAATGTAGGACTTAAGCTCAGGAGAAAACTCATCTGTTTTAAAGTCATCGTGGAAAGGTTTGATGTCTTCTAAGACAGGCTCTACTTCACTAAGCTCAATGCCTGGATAAGCGCAATCGATGACTTTGCCCTTGTACTTGTAGGCCGTACAAACTTTGAGGTTTTCTAGACCAGCAAGGACATCAAGCTTTGTCAGAGCGATAGAAGTGATATTGGAAGCCTTAACTGTATACTTCAAAAGTGGAAGGTCGAGCCAGCCACAGCGGCGCTTACGGCCAGTTGTTGCACCAAACTCATGACCAATTCTTTGAATGCGTTCACCTAGTTCGTCAAAGAGCTCAGTGGGAAAAGGACCTTCACCAACGCGAGTCGTATAGGCCTTGGTTATCCCTAGGACTTCATCTACATACTTACCTGGAAGACCGGCACCAGTGTAGATACCACCGGCACCTGTACTTGAGCTGGTCACATAAGGGTAAGACCCATAGTCAATATCAAGAAGAACACCTTGAGCCCCTTCATAGAGAACTTTCTTATTTTCTTGGATGGCATGATCAAGAAGGCTGAAAGTATCGCAAAGGAAAGGCTCAAGCATTTTGCCTAACTCATAGAGCTTTTCAACCTCTTCCTCAATTGGAGGAAAGTCCACCTGATAGAGGTGCTTGAAGAGGATCTCTTTTTCCATCATATTGGCCTTAAGCTTTTGAGCAAGGATTTCTTTATTCAAAAGATCCTTAAGCTTAATACCCTTACGAGAGGTTTTATCTTCGTAGGCTGGACCAATACCTTTGCCTGTTGTCCCAATTTTAACGGGACCCTTGGCCTCTCGTTGTCCATCAAGGAGTTTGTTGTAGTAGGTGATGACGGAACAATTCTCAGAAATTTTTAGTCGATCTGGAGTGACGTCAACACCAGCTTTTTGTACATGCTCTAGCTCTTCTTTGAAGGCTCTGGGATCAAAGACAACACCGTGACCGACCACAGAGACGCAGTGGTCGTGTAAAATACCTGATGGGATTAAGTGAAGAACAATTTTTCTCTCACCGACAATGATGGTGTGACCAGCATTATTTCCCCCTTGGTAGCGAACAACCAGGTCGCACTTTTGACCAAGAAGGTCTGTGATTTTGCCTTTACCTTCGTCTCCCCATTGGGAACCAATAATCGCTAGAGATTGCATTAGGCCTTAACCTCGTTGAGAAGATTGTCGTTAAGAAAAAATTCTTTAAGTTGAGAGACGGCCATTTCGCCAACACGAAGCTGCGCCTCTTCTGTACTTGCTCCAAGGTGGGGAGTGAGTACAAGATTATCAAGCTTTCTTAGTTCTGAATTTTCCTGAAGTGGCTCGGTGGCAAAGACATCAAAGCCAGCAGCTCTAACTTTCTTGTCTTTAAGAACTTGAAGAAGGGCTTCTTCATCAACGATACCCCCGCGAGAAGCATTTACAATGACAGCATGAGACTGCATAGAATTGAGAAGCTCACTATTCACCATACCTTTGGTCTTTTCCATAAGTGGGGTGTGAAGGGTGATGACATCACAAGTTGAAAAGATTTCTTTGAGGTCGGCGGCTTTCTTAGCATAGGGGAGTTCTGATTTCTCAACGAAGGGATCAAAGAAGAGAACCTCTGGTTCAAAGCCTTGCAGTCTTTTGGCAACGATTTGGCCAATACGACCAAAGCCTACGATACCGACTTTCTTATTGGAGAGTTCAACACCTGTGTACTTACTTTTATCCCAACCGCCATTTTTCATGGTGGCATCAGCAGCAGCCGTTTTTCTAAGAACTGTCATCATGAGAGCGATGGCATGCTCAGCTGCTGAGTTATTATTAGCGCCAGGAGTGTTGGCTACTTTTACACCCTTTGCTTCGCAAGCTTTCTTATCAATATTGTCCGTTCCCTCTCCGGCACGAATAACAAGCTTCAGGTTGGGAGCTTGCTCCAAAGTTTCTGGAGTAATAGTTGTTGCTGACCTGATCACCAAGGCATGGGCCTTGGGCAGAAGTTCTTTAATGGTATCTTGAGAGTTTTTTGGTTCAGGATGAACATCAAACTCACCAACAGCTTGAAGGGTTTCAAAGACTTTTTTGTCCATTCCGTCACACACGACAATAAATGGTTTCATAAGAACTCCTCTTTTGGATGAAATCGCCTATAATTAGGGTGGGTGTCGGCGTCATTATACGTTTTGGGAAACTTCGTGGAAAGCTGAAAGCCCCATGAAATCTTTAGGAAAGGAACAAACTTATGTCATTAGACCTGCGTCAATATATTGAGGAAACAAGTGAAGTTTTTATTCGACAGGTCAAAGAGTGGGGAGAAATCCTAACTGGCTTTGAGACCTCTAATAAATATGAACTCTTGGGAGCAAAAGGGGAGAAGATTGGCCATCTTGCTGAAGAGGGTAGCGGAGTTTTTCACTTTCTAAAGAAACAATTTTTACGTTCGCATAGACCGATGACCATTCGCGTGTGGGATAACTCAGGCCAGACCTTTTTGAATTTAAGAAGGCCCTTTTTTTGGTTCTTCTCAGATCTTTTTATTGAAAATGGAGAAGGTAAGAAGGTTGGTCAGGTACGCAGACGCTTTGGCATTCTTTTTAAAAAGTATGATCTTGTTGATCCACGCGGTCATGTCTTTGGACGCATTAAAGCTCCTCTATGGAATATCTGGACCTTTCCCATTTTAGATAAGAGAGGAGAAGAGGTCGGGGTCGTCTCTAAAAAATGGGGCGGAATTCTTAAAGAGGTTTTCACTGACTCTGATAAGTTTGGAATTCGCTTTCCTAATTGGCAGGGTGATCAGCGTTTAATTGCACTTGCCTGTGCTATTTCTATAGATTTAGATTTCTTTGAGGATAATAATAGAAAATAAAAAGGGAGACCTCCTGTCTCCCTTTGATTCCATAAATGATAAGTGCTTTTAACTAGCAACTGCTCGCAGCTCTAGATTCAGTTGTAACTGGTTGAGGGTTTCTTGAAACTCTGAAAGGGTTGGTAGGTTTCCAAAATGGGTATTCTCTTGCGTATTCTGCGCGATGAAATCAAAAACCTCAATTGGTCTTGAGGATTCTGAGTCTCTGCAGAAGGCGCGCCACCCAGATTGTCCAGACTTCTTGTATTCCTGAAAAATACTTTGAACCAGCTCCTTTCTGGTTGCAACTCCGATACCTACAACTTCGCCAATGGGGCTTAGGTGAAGATACCAAACTTTGTAGTCTGAGTTTTTGTCGGGATGTTTAAAGGTCTCGACAGCAATGGCCATTTTCATAAATGCCTCCCTTGTAAAGGTTCTCATCCAAGGAGCTGGTGCGAGTGGTGTGTGTGTAGAGCTCTGCTTGACTTCCTGTCCGGCATTCTCCGTTTAGCCAGCTCCCCCTTACTCTTAGGCTATCGCTCGAAAGACCGATGTACACGGGCTTTCAGCTAATTTTTACTTACCGGCTGTCGGAGATTTTAAGAAAAAAGATAGTCAAAGTGGGACTGATCAAAAGATGAGATGTTTAAAATCAAGCAGTTGTTTGAGTCAAACGAAAACCGAGCAAAAGGCCCGGTTACACTTTGCCCCCAAATTGAACATCATGCAAAAGCTTCTCAAGGTGCTCCTGGAGGCGCTCTAAGAGTTTATGAGTGACTTCCATAGAGCGGTACTTAATACCAGAAAGATCAAAGATCTTCTTGGCCACTATGGTGTGCTCTTTGTCTTGGTGCTTATCAGAAAGATAAATAACTTCTGAAACTTTCTTGGAAGCAATGAGTTTGGCGCACTCATTACAAGGAAAGAGGGTTACATAACAACGAGAACCTTCAAGAGAGCGAGGGGCGTGGAGAATAGCATTGGCTTCAGCATGAACGACGTAACCATATTTAGTATTCACAAGCCCTTGATCAAGATCTTTTGTCCATGGAAGTTGGCTCTCATCAATACCAGCAATGAAACCATTGTAGCCCATCGAGATTTGGTGGTTATGTTTATCAACAAAGACAGAACCGACTTTTGTTGAAGGGTCTTTTGAGCGAAAACTCGACATCATCGCTTGAAGCATGAAGTACTCATCCCAAGATAAGGGGGCTTTTGGCGTATCAGTGTTTTCCATTTGGCCTGTCCTTGTTTTCTTCCCGATTATCCGTTGCCTGATAGAGGACTTGGCAAATCTCTAGGATTTCTTTCTCGTACTTTTCTTCAGCTTTAAAGCGAACTTTATCCTCTTGATGACGTTGGGCAATTTTCATCTCATTACGTTCTTTGTGAGTTTTAAGATGCTTTATTTCATCGAACATATCAAAGAGCGCTTTGTATTGATCTTCTCTATGGCGGACCCCACGATAGTGAGGGAGAAGATTGGCAAGTCTTAAGCAGGCTTCAGAAACTTCACACTGCTTTTGGATCGTGGCCATAGAAATAATACGAATACTTTCTTTAAGAGACTCCTGGCGCTCTTTAAAAGCTTGTTTTTTATTTTCGACCTCTTCCTCTCTTTTGGTGACGAGGCTTCTATAAGTTTTAAATTGGAGGTAAACCGCATAGCCAAGTAGGGGAATGATGATTCCGAAAGCAATGAAGAAATAAGTTTGATTTTCGACGATCGCTTTCCACATAGTGAATGCCTATTGCGGAGTTGCCTTGGTGCCGTCTTTTTTGGTACCGCTTTTCTTCTTAAAGTTCTTATTCTTGTGGCGAAAGTTCTTATTGGTATGACCATTGTTGCGACCATTTTCTGGGGCAGCAACATTACCATTACTTTGAGAGGTGTTCTTCTTCGATTTCTTATTGGATTTAAGAACTTTTATCGAGTGGTCTCTGCGACTTCTCGTCTTCCAATCCTGAAACTCTCTTAAAAAATAGTGTTTAAGAAGGTCGGTTTCGCGTACTTGTTTAATATTGTCAGGGGCTTTATCAAGACCAAAGACCGCCTGACCTGAAAGGAAGGCGTGGCCGCTTAGTTTTCCACCACCAAAGAAATGACAGGAGAGCTCATCATCATCTCTCCCCGGACCCATAACAACAAAGTAGTCATGGGGGTATTGAGCAAAAGGTCTAACCTTCGCGCGAATCGTTCTTTCTCTTTCTTTCTTTAGGCGATTAATAAGCTTTTGATCTTGCTGATCAATATAGGCAAATTCTTGCTTTTCAACATCATTAAGTTGTAAGCGAATCCAGTGGACGGCATCATCTTTATTGTCAGAAATAAAGAGGAGGTCTCCTTTTCCTTTAAAGAGCGGAAAGGCCCTTAGGGAAAAGGGGTTTTCCTTTAGGAAAACACCCCACGATTTCTTTCTCTCTTCCATATTGTAGAGAGGCTTAATTTTATGGATGCGCTCTTCCTTTTTTCGCATCGCCATGAGTGAATCTTTGAAAGACTCAACTTGAACAGTGTCGAGATCGCTCTCAAATTTAGAAGTAAAACGAAGAAGGTAGCGCGGCACTTCTTGGGCAAGGTTTTCAAAACGTTCTACGTAAACAGTTTTACCTTCTTTATTAAAGTGAACCAGGCCTGGTGTTTCGGTTAGTTGACTGAGAAATCCCAGATCAAGACTTGGGTGCGCCCTATGAATTTTTGTTAAAGAAGGTCCTTCTTCACGAGAAGAGTCGAGAGTTTTTAAATATGTATTTTGGAAGAGCTCAGCACAGGCAATGGCATCGTCCATGGCGCGGTGATTGAAATCTAATTCAATATTGAGTAGTTCACATAAACTTTTGAGATCGTAACTCGCAAGCTCTGGATAGTGCTCCTTTGCTAATGCCAGTGTACATTTCGATTTCCTCAAATATTCGGTGCCTAGCTTTTCGAACTCTTCTTGGAGAAGGCCCATATCAAATTCTGCGTTGTGGGCGACGACCGTACAGTCTCTTGTGAGGAGTTCAAGGTCTTCAGCAACTTCAAAAAATTTTGGAGCTGTGTCTAGTTCTTCTTTGGTGATTCCTGTAAGTTCAAGAATATTACTGGGGACTTCAACCTCAGGGTTAACCAAGGTGCTATAGGTGTCCTTAAGGGAAATAGTTTTTCCATCATCCTCTAAGATGATGGCAGCAATTTCTATAATTCGATTTCTAGGCTTGGTGGAGGACGCTTCAAGGTCGATAACGGCAAAGCGTCGGATCCCAGGTGCTTGATTTTCGAGCATGAGCCACTATAGCCAGAAAGCTATGCGGTGCCAACACCTGTTCGCTAAATAATAACTTCTTTTCAGGGAAAAAGTGGCGAAATTACCACATGTTAGCAGGCTTTCCATAGAGAAGGCGCGCGCGCCTAAAGTCTTCCTCTGTTGGGGACTTTTGTGCCGGGTAGGGCTCCCCATAAATATTGACCATGGAATAGTCGCCGGTGGTGGAAAAAACGCGCGGACCATAGAGCATAAAAGTTCTGTAGGAAAAGGGCATAATGCTGGGGTCGAGAAAGACTGCAGGGAAGCTCTCCTCTGGAAATCTTTCAAATTGAGGCCAGTATTTTTCGTCAATATTTTCCCAAAGGACTTTTACAAAATCATTGCGGTCAAATCGATTTTGCTCATGAAAAAAGCCCATTACATGAAAAATCTCATGAAAAATTTCGGCTTCTTCACATTTCTCATTCAAGGCAACTTGAGTCTCACCACCTGTGTAACCGACTTGAGCGTAGCAATGTTGAGAACCCTGTTTAAAGTTTACATAGGCCTTATCCTTTCGAGGGTCATAGGGGCGCAACTTCACCGTATTCTTTTCTTCGAGAATAGAAGCAATTGTTTTGATGGCCTCACGCTGAGCCTCTGTGATTTTTGGGCCAATTTTGTAGGGAATTATTCCGTTAGGCCAAGTTTGAGGTTTGGGGACCTTTACTGTCTTATCCCCTGACTCATATTCTTTAATAAAACGACTCTCTCCGACAATGACATCACCATAGGCAATTACATACTCATCATCGACACCTAGGTTGTTGGGGTAGAGATTGCCTTGACCATCGGCTAAGGCAACGTGTCTCGGATCATTAAGAGGTAGAGTATAAGGAGCTGGTTCGCTCTTTCCGTCAATCTCCTCTTTATTCTTTGTACGACGAGAGATGAAGGATCTCTTCATATAGGTCTTAAAAGTTGAGGGTTTCTTCTCTTTTTTATTCTGATGACTTGAAACATTGATCTCCTCTTTAATAGGAGAGTTTTGATATTTTTGATTAGATGATACTGAATCAGGACTTTCTCTCTTACTAACCAAGTAAGAGGTGATGAAAAGCGCGACTGAAAGAAGAAAGATA
>JAUIBX010000109.1 GCA_030427595.1 Bacteriovoracia bacterium
ATCTCTTTAGCTTTTTCAGCTTTTTTCACGATTTCATTCTTATCCCTACGGGCATTACGGATACCAATTTTTGCATCTTCGCCAAATTTCTTAATATCACGAACCTGCTCCTTTCTGCGCTCTTCTGTAAGGGCTGGAAAAGGAATACGTATAAGGTTTCCATCATTTGAAGGAGTAAGACCGAGATTGGCCCCCAGGATAGCCTTCTCAATATCAGAGATCATTGTTTTATCGAAAGGCTGAATTTGAAGAAGTCTTGCTTCAGGAGTTGAAATATTTCCAACCTGAGCAATAGGAGTTGGGGCTCCATAGTAATCGACATTCACACCATCAAGAACATTTGCACTTGCGCGACCTGTCCTCACCTTAGAAAGGTTGTGCTTTAAAGAACTAATTGATTTCTCCATATTGTCTTCAAGCTCTAGAAGAATCTCATCAATCATTTTGAACCGTCCTTTATTCCTTAGCAGTTACCGTGGTGCCAATATTTTCACCAATGACAACTCTTTGGATGTTACCTTTTTCAAATACATTAAAAACTTTAATATCGATCTTATTATCCATGCAAAAAGTAATAGCTGTCGAGTCCATTACTTTAAGGCCTTTATTAAGAACATCGATATAATTTAGAGTGTCAAATTTGACCGCATCCTTGTGTTCCATGGGGTCCTTATCATAAATCCCATCAACTTTTGTTGCTTTAAGGATGACATCAGCATCAATTTCTGAAGCCCTTAGAGCAGCTGCAGTATCCGTTGTGAAATAGGGATTCCCCGTCCCACCAGCGAAAATAACCACTCTCTTTTTCTCTAAATGACGAACTGCACGCCTACGAATATAGGGTTCAGCAATTTTCTTCATCTCAATTGCTGTTAGAACTCTTGTATAAACATCTTTTCTTTCAAGGCTATCTTGGAGGGCAATGGAATTGATGATTGTGGCAAGCATGCCCATGTGATCAGAAGTCGTACGATCCATTCCCTTTGTTGCACCAGCAACTCCACGATGGATATTACCACCACCGATAACGATACCGACCTCTACACCCATATCAATGAGGGCCTTAATTTCCTCAGATAGGGTCTCAAGAATTTCAGGATTGATGCCGTTCTTGTCGTTACCAGCAAGAGCTTCACCAGAGAGTTTTAGTAAAATCCTTTTGTACTTCATGGAAAAAGACTCCCTTTAATCCAAAAAAGGGGGCGTTAAGCCCCCTCTTAGTTTTATGATTTTGCTTCTTAGTTACCACCAGACATTTTGGCAACTTCCTCAGCGAGGTTGTCTTCTTTCTTCTCAATCCCTTCACCAAGGATGAGCATTTTGAAGCCCTTAACTTTAAGGTCAGTACCAACTTCCTTCGCAACGCTATCAACAAGCTTGCCAACAGTTGTGTCGGGGTCTTTTACGAACTTTTGCTCAAGAAGACATACTTCAGAAGAAAGCTTCTTAAGTTTTCCTTCAACGATCTTTTCGATCATATTCTCAGGCTTACCTTCTTCTTTTAGTTGAGCTGCATAGATTTCAGCTTCTTTCTTCTTGAAAGTTTCATCAATGTCATCAGCAGAAAGGAACTTTGGAGATGCAGCAGCTACGTGCATTGAAAGGTCCTTAAGAAGATCTGAAACTTTTTCGTTTGAGGCATCAGCACCTTCAACATCAACGAGAACACCAATACGGCCACCGTGATTGTAAGCACCAAGAGCACCTTCAGTTGTCACAGTTTCAAAGCGACGGATGTCAATCTTCTCACCAATCTTCAAAGTTAGCTCATTAACTTCGCTTTCCTTTGCAGATTTAAGGGCAGCAATATCAGCTGGCTTTTCAGTAAGAATGTAGTTAGCTACTTGATTAGCGAAACCTTTGAAGTCGTCACCTTTAGAAACAAAGTCTGTCTCACAGTTTACTTCAACAATTACACCAGTATTTCCTTCTACAAGAGAAGCAACTGTACCTTCAGCAGCTACACGAGACTGCTTCTTTTGAGCAGCAGCAAGACCTTTCTTTCTAAGGAAGTCTACAGCAGCATCCATATCGCCACCGTTCTCAGAAAGAGCTTGCTTACAGGCCATCATTCCAGCCCCGGTCATTTCTCTAAGTTTTTTTACGTCACTAGCTTTAAAAGACATGTGATATTCCTTTTTTAAAAAAGATTATTCTTCAGTTGTTTCGGCTTCGTCTTCTGCACCCATAAGATCTACATCGTGCTCGAACTTCTCGATAATTTCTTTTTCAAGAGAAACGTCACGACCAGGATCTTGTGCTGCAGCTTTAAGCTTCGCTTTATTACCTTTAGTCCCTTCGTTTACAGAAGAAGCAAAGTACTCAGCGAAAAGAGTAACTGACTTGATAGCATCGTCGTTAGCGGGAACAACGTAATCAACACCATCTGGATCACAGTTAGTATCAGTGATAGCAACAACAGGAATTCCAAGCTTGTTAGCTTCCTGAACAGCAATTCTCTCGCTATTAGGATCAACAACAATAACGGCACCAGGAAGCTTTCTCATTTCCTTAATACCACCGAGGTTTTTCTCAAGCTTGATAACTTCTTTGTCGATTTTAATTCTTTCTTTCTTAGTAAGAAGCTTGAAATCACCTGTCTCTTTCATTTTTTCAACTTTTCTAAGTTTGTCGATAGACTGAGCAATTGTTTTATAGTTTGTAAGCATTCCACCTAGCCAACGGTGAGTTACGTAAAAAGCTCCACATTCTTCAGCAGCTTTCTTAACGGCATCAGAAGCTTGTCTCTTTGTTCCAACGAAAAGAACAGGCTTACCTTGCTCGCATGTTTTCTTAACGAAGTCATAAGCACTCTTGGCCGCAGGAATAGTTTTCCCAAGGTCAATAATGTAGATTCCGTTTCTTTCTCCAAAAACGTATTTCTTCATTTTTGGATTCCACTTGTGTGTTTGGTGACCAAAGTGAGCACCCGCTTCCAACAAATCTTTCAACTGCAAATTCGACATCTCGATCTCCTTAAAATTGAGTTGATGGTTAATTCTTATCACCCGAAGCCGACCCAAAATGAGCCAGACCATCAACCAGGTGATTGAACGTTAAACCCCCATAAAGAGGGCGATTTTTTTAGTTTTTAGTGTGTAACACAGCGGTATGAGAGGGGCAAGAAGGAAGTTTAGGGATATTTTAAAGTGAGCTCAAATCTTCAGAGCTCCATAACACTTTGCGTCGTTTTGAGCCTTCAGCCGGGCCAACAACTCCCTTTTCTTCCATCTCTTCGATGAGGTTGGCGGCACGATTATAGCCAATCTTTAGCCTGCGCTGCAACATAGAAGCACTGGCCGTTCTATGTTCAACAACGGTCTGCACTGCAGCGCGAAAATATTCTTTATCGCTTGAAGGTTCTGCGACCCCACCTGAAATATGAGAGCCAAAGGCATAGGGATCTTGAGCCTCTTCTCCACCATTTTCAAGGAAATCCATGGCCCCTGTGTGGTATTCGCGCGGCATTTCAGAGAGCTTATCAGTTAAGGCCTCAATTTCGTCCTCATCTACATAGGCGGAGTGGACCCTTTGATTATTCGTTCCGTGGCGATAGAGCATGTCCCCTTTTCCTAGTAGCTTTTCAGCCCCCATGGAGTTCAGAATTGTTCTCGAGTCCTGAGATGAAGTCACACGGAAGGAAACTCTCGTGGGAAAGTTCGATTTAATAAGACCTGTAATTACATCAACAGAAGGTCTCTGTGTCGCAAGGCCCAAGTGAATCCCTGCGGCCCTTGCTTTAGCAGCGAGGCGACAAATATTATTTTCAATGTCCTTTCCAGCTTTAGTCAGAATCAGGTCTGCAAACTCATCAACAATGATAACCAAGTAAGGGAGCTCATAATGTTCTTCTGGCTCGTTTTCATAATGCTGGTGAATCTTAGCGAACATTTCTGGGGTTGCTCGCTTTAGTTTTTCATTAAAGCCTTCAATATTTCTCACCCCAAATTCTTTGAGGATGGAGTAGCGCCTTTCCATTTCCTGGCAGGCCCATAGGAGCGAAATCGAAGCAGTCTTAGCATCCGTCACAACAGGTAGAATCAAATGGGGAAGTTTGGCATAAAGAGCAAGTTCAAGCTGTTTAGGGTCAATCAAAATCAGCTTCATTTGATCAGGAGACTTCTTAACTAGAAGGGACACCAGCAGTGTGTTGATAAAAACTGACTTACCAGCACCTGTCGCCCCGGCCACAAGCATGTGAGGCATCGAGGCGAGATCGACAACAAGGGGCTCACCAAAAGCATCTTTCCCCATTGAAATAGGAAGTTTGTGGCCAGTCGACTTAAATTCCTTAGTGCTTAAAACTTCATCAAGGTAAATAATTTCACGTGGGTTTCTTGGTACTTCAATACCAACTGTCGCGCGACCAATCATAGGATATACGATACGAATGGGAGCTCCTAAAAGCGCCATTGAAATTTCGTTTTCCGCATTGGTCACCTTTGAAACTTTAACACCAGAACCTAGCTCCAGTTCAAAAGTATCAACAACAGGTCCCTTTAGAATATTAACGATCTGGCCATCAATCTTAAATTCGGCCAGGGTCTCTTCAATCTTATTGATGATATTTTCAAAGTACTCATCATCAGGATGGCCTTGAGTTCTCTTTTCTTTGGTATCCGTCATCGTGGTCACAATATCGTAATATTGCTTTTCTTGTTGTTGACCCTGCTTGATTTGATACTGCTTTTTCGCTTTGGATTCTGAAGTATCTTGAACAAAAGGTTCATCAAGACGAGTTCTAGAGGTAGCTGATTGTGCCTCTTCATCGGAAGCAGGGGCTTCCTGAATCGGCGTATAGGTGGTTTCTTCTACTGGGTTGTCTTCTTTTTTGGACTTTAGTTGAGGTAATTTAAATCTTTCAGAAAGAGGTGCCTTCTCCTTCTTCGCCATAGGCAATTCTCTCTTCGTTTCAGAAGACCCCTTTAAAAACCCAGGAGTCTTAACAAGAAGAGATTCTTTCAGGCGCTTAAATGAATAACTAACTCTTTGTAGAGACTGAAGAGGTCTAAAGGCCACTAAGAAATGCCAAGCTCTTCCAGGTAGCCTTCCTAAGAAAGATAGAAGGCGAATGCTTGCCTCTTTAAATGAAGCCCTAAAAGATCCCGCCAAGAAAGCGAACATAAAAACGATACCCACAGTAAGAGCTTCGTAATAAGAAAAATTCGATTTAATGAGGAAGCGGATTCCTTTGCCCAAAAACTCAGGTGCTACGGAATAAAAGAGAAAGAGAGAGCCTCCTGTAACAGAAATAAAATTGAGACTATCGAGAGGAATATCTCTTTTTGAAAATTGAAGTGTGTAAAAAAGAGCGAAAAGAAGAAAAGGAACGATAGTCCATGGACCCAAATAATAACCGATGGCCACAAAAACAGATGAATAGAGATAAGAGAAAACCCCCAACTCACTTTGCTGTGAACTTATTGTTAGATAATTATCGGGAAGCTCCTCACCAAAATAGAAAGCTGCCAATGAAATGGTAGTGAGAAGAAACAAAACAAAAAGCTCGGCCTTGAGCACACGATTGGTAAGACTAGTCATACGTAAATTTTATCAGAAAGAAGAAAAGAGTGTCTAGCAGTGCGACAATGTAAATGCCCTATTAGTTAAAACCAGCCCTGCTCTCTTCCATAGAGAAATTCATCAATTCCCAGCTCGCGGATACGATTTTGATCTTCGATTTGTTCGGCAATACTACTTTCGTCTCCCAATTCCCAACGACTGTCTTCAAATAAAAACCCCCTATCCTTGAAAGTCGTTCGATGTCTTTTATTGCGAGGGTTAAGATCCTTTTGCCAGTCTTGGAGGCTCTTCGGTCCCTCCGAAACCCCAACATCAAAAGTAAAAGGCACCAGCTCATTGCCCTTTTTTACGAGAACGTAAGGTGCAACGTGATAGCGCCACCCCACAAAGCCTTGGGGCACAGGAGCATCTTCTTTTCCTAACCACTCTTTGGGATAGAGTGAAGCGGATTCTTCAGCATCTCTTAAAAAAACTTTTCCCATCTCAATCCCATGATTTTTAGCAATAAGAGCGAACTCATGGGCGCGATCAAAGCAGCCGTCATGAAGATAATCAAACTTCATATACTCAATACGCGAAAACTCTATAAAGAGTTCTCTGGCCTGCTCCTCTGTTAAAACACTGACTTCGTCTCCTTCAAAGGATGACTTTTGATTTTGCCAATCCCCATTGAGCTCTACTTGTTGGTAGTAGAGATTAGGGTCTCCTTCAGTAACAACTTCAATCGGAGCAAGAGCAGCGCTCTGTCTGCCATTGCAATTTGCACTGGGAAGTCCAGCTGACCTAGCAATCTCATTAAAACCATTAATGGCCCTGCCGACGTCTCGAGCGCCTTGTCCAAAAGCTGTGATGCTCGCGCTGAATAGGAATATTAAAAGGCCAATGATCTTCATGGATTATCTTTCGGCTTTTTACCCTCCTGAACTGAGGCCATCGCGCGAGTAAAAAGTAATAAAACTAAACCTAAAATGACCTAAGTTCTTGATTTAGCGTACAAATAAACCGACAAAAACCCTTGGTTTTCATCCTCAAAAGCCGAAAAGACTATAATGATGCACTCACGGTTTTCCAGTTCATTAATAAGCAAGCTCATGGTCTTCGCCATGATGTTCCTTATGTCTTGGAACTCCCTCGGCCAGTTCACCTTTACCAATGGTCAGCTTAATAATGTCTGGGGCACTCTTCCTCCCCTGACCACAACACCTTTAACATTTGGTACTGCCGTCGCCCAAGATGGCGTTGCGATCATTGATACTCCTGAAGGTTCTGCAGTTTACAGTTTTGATGGGGGAAGAAGTCTTCTTTCGATAGAAACTCAAGGAGATGTTTATACTTCAACCGTCGATAATGTGCGTTTTACACCAGGGTTAAAAACCCAAACATTAAGTGGAGAAAATTTAAGCTTTAGCTCTACGACCAATCCCAACAGAACTGATATTGATGCCTTTAGCTTCTCAGGTGGTAGCTCTGAATTTCGTTTTGAACTAGAAGAGTTTCATACAACTGGCGGAGATACACTATGGGGTGGTGAAAGCTTAACTGTGAGACGCCGTAATGACTTGATTGATGCCACAGCAACTAAAGTCTATGTCAGGGATAGCGACGGTCAATTTATAGAAATTGGCGAAGCAACTTATTCAGAAAGAAATAATAGCCTTGCCCTCACTTCTGTCTTAGGAAGCCACGACGGCACAGACTTTTCTGCTGATCAAATTCAACTTATGAGACGAGGAGATACGGACTTAGGTAGTGCCACCAATCTTTATATATCACGTGGACCAGAAGAATTTGTTCAAGTGGGTACTGCTGATATTGCAGTCTCACCTGATAGAAAGTTTCTTTCTTTAACTTCTATAAACGGAGCTAGTCAGGGTTATAGCTTTAGTGCAGATACTTTTGATGGACGTGAAATTAATGGTTCAACAAGCGCTGAAGCCACTGGTGTCTTTGTTAGAAATGCCAATGGTGACTTTATTCAAATTGGTGAAGCTGAGTATTCTGAGGCCAATAATAGTCTCGAAATGACTTCTGTTTTGGGACAGTATGAGGGAACTGAGTTTTCAGCTGGCCAACTCGAACTCATGAGAAGGGGCGATACTGACCTCGGAAGCGGAACAAATCTTTATATTTCTCAAGGCCCCGGAGAATTTGTCCAAGTAGGTACGGCCAACATTGCCGTCTCACCTGATCGCAAGTTTCTTTCCTTAACCGGTATTTCTGGAGAAACCCAGGGCTATAACTTTAGTGCTGACACCTTTAACGCCCAAGAGGTTGAGGACAACATTAGTGCCAATGCCACCGGGGTTTATGTTCGAAATGCAGCGGGAGATTTTGTTCAAATTGGTGAAGCTGATTACTCAGAAGAGAATAATAGCTTAGCGATGACCTCCGTCCTTGGACAATATGAGGGAACTGAATTTTCAGCGGGCCAACTTGAGCTTTTGCAACAGGGAAATTCTGATATTGGAAGAGGTACAGATATCTTTATTTCTCAAGGCCCCGGAGAATTTGTTCAAGTAGGTACAGCGGATATTGAGCTTGCCCCCAATCGCTCGACTCTTTCACTTACCGGTATTAATGGTGAGTCTTCAGGTTACAATTTTAGTGCGGACACTTTTAATGCTGAGGAAATAGAGGGCTCTGTCTCTGCCAATGCCACGGGAATATTTATTAGAAATGCTAATGGCGACTTTATTCAAATTGGTGAAGCCGATTACTCTGAGGAGAATAACCGCTTAGAAATGACTTCTCTTCTAGGTCACTATGAAGGAACAGAGTTTTCGGCTGATCAACTTGAACTCATGCGAAGAGGTAATACGGATATTGGAAGTGGAACAAATCTCTTTATTTCTCAGGGACCTGGAGAATTTGTTCAAATAGGAACGGCCGATTTAGAACTTGGGCCACAAGGAAATAAGCTTTGGCTTTCCAATATTTCTGGTGAAACGAATGGCTTCACTCTCTCAGCTGATCAAGTCTTTGCAAGTGAAGCCGGAAATAATCAGCACCTTGAAATCGTTAATGGAGAGGCCATTAGAGAGAGCGAAAGACTTTCTTTTGGTAATGCTGTTATAGATAGTGACGGGGAGACCGTAAGTGCTGATATCGACAACCTCTTTATTACCAATGGAGATATTTCTTATAGCACGGGGAGTTTTGTAGGAAGTACCAACGGTGAGTCCATTGATATCAACACAACCGGTGTTTTAAGAACAGGTGGTAATAATGTTGACCTCACATTCAATGCCAGAGGAGTTAATGGGGTTGGCCTTACTGGACCAGCTGAGGATGGTGGCATTCTTATTGAAAGAAATGCTGAAGGCAGAGTCGTAAGGGCCGAAGGTGGTGCTTATCTGACGACAACTGAAGATGGTGGTATTTCAGATATTGGAGTGGCCCTTGGCGATACCATCTCTTTTAGGGCGACAGATGCTGATGGCAATGCCAGAGAGCTGACGGCTCAATTTAGCTACGATGAAGCCGCAGGAAAGTTTTATCTTAAGACCGTTTTTAAGGATGGTGATCAGACCGAAATTCAGGTGATGCCCTTTAAATTTACCTCTGAAAAGGTCGGTGAAGATGCCATTGCTGCCCTTTCAGTATCGCTTGAACAACAAGACATAAGGGCTTACCTCAATACGATGACCGGAATAATTGATCTCGAAAGAGTGAATGACTTCCTAGCGGTTGGTCCAGGAAGGATGCAAGTTCGCCTTGGAAATCAAAGTGGCATGGAGTTTTACTATGCTAATGATAATTTAACGGGACTTGATTCTCCGGATAGTCTGCCCTTTGGCGATATTGATGGAAATAATATGGCCCTCGGCATTGGTCTTTTTAATAGAGGACCTGGTGATGATGTTCACTCCGGCGGACTTCTCATCAGTGCCGATAGTTCTCTTCGCTATGATGTTGAGTATGGCACCCTCTCGGTTGCCGGAGTTGACCTTCCTGATCAAGGCCAAATTCCCTTAACAATTGGAACTTATTACCGTCATGAAGATGATGAAGGAAACGCTATTTTTGGCACCCTCGGAACAAGCCTTGCCGACCTAGGCTCTGTTTCAGGTGGGGTAGTCGTGGAGAGGGTCATCAATGATTTAGCTTCTTGGAACGTTGGTGTATCAGGGAACTCTGATGGTGATATTGCCGCCATGGCCGGAATAAAAATCCAGTTTGGAGGTAGAGTTAATGACTCCCCAAGAAGATACACCGATAATCGAAGTTACTACGACCCAAGAGAGGCCGGTGATATGGCCCGTTCCATTTATGGGGATCGCTACAACTCAGTATTGGGGCAGTAGGACTTTATGCCAAGCTTGGTTAATTTAGTTAATAAAGAACGCTTCCGTTTCCGCTGCTGAATAAACTTCGCTTCATAAAGATCGCTTCTGTTTCCGCTACTGAATAAACTTCGCTTCATAAAGATCGCTTCCGTTTCCGCTACTGAATAAACTTCGCTTCATAAAGATCACTCCCGTTTCCGTTCCTTAACAAACTTTGCTTCATAAAGATCGCTTCCGTTTCCGCTACCGAATAAACTTCGCTTCGCTCAGTTCATTTGCAGCTTCAACTCACGCTCTTTCATAGCGCTCAAAAGCCTTAACTCTGCCTCGGGCTCCTGCCCTCGTCTGAGTTGTTCGGCATTAAAAGCTTTCCTGCTTTTAACGCCTCCAAAAAAAAAGCCCCTCAAAAGAGGGGCTTTATTTATAATTGGAGAATCTTGCTATTCTCACACTCAGTCTCCCGAGCACTATCTTCTAAGGCGGCCGGCCAGGCATGTTGGGCTTTCTATTCTCGAAGAAGGATCGGGCCGAGGTGAACTCGCTTAGAATAACTCTTCTCTTTACGCGATCCATTCAAAGTCAAAAAGCTTCGCTTTTTGTCACCTCCGTCCCCAACGCTATCGCGTTAAAGCAAAAAACCCTGCCGAAGCAGGGTTTTTATATAATTGGTGCACTTTGCTATTCTCACACTCAGTCTCCCGAGCACTACCTTCGCCGATGTTGGGCTTAACTGCCGAGTTCGGGATGGGATCGGGTGTTTCCCCAACGCTATCAGCACACCAAAATTGAATTTTAAATTTACCAGTATGATATATCACACTTTCAAAACAGAATTAGTAGCAAAACTGAACCCATGTAAAATAGAAAAAAGCAAAACGACAAATTAGTATCAGTCAGCTCAATACGTTACCGCACTTACACCTCTGACCTATCAAACTCGTAGTCTACAAGTTGTCTTAATAGAAGTCTTATCTTGTGATGGGCTTCCCACTTAGATGCTTTCAGCGGTTATCCCTTCCGAACTTAGCTACTCGGCAATGCAGCTGGCGCCACAACCGATTCACCATAGGTTCGTCCATCCCGGTCCTCTCGTACTAAGGACAGATTCACTCAAACTTCTTACGCCCACGGAGGATAGAGACCGAACTGTCTCACGACGTTCTGAACCCAGCTCGCGTACCGCTTTAATTGACGAACAGTCAAACCCTTGGGACCTGCTCCAGCCCCAGGATGCGATGAGCCGACATCGAGGTGCCAAACGATTTCGTCGATGTGAACTCTTGGAAATCATCAGCCTGTTATCCCCGGAGTACCTTTTATCCGTTGAGCGATGGCCCTTCCACTCGGAACCACCGGATCACTAGCGCCGTCTTTCGACTCTGCTCCACTTGTTTGTGTTGCAGTCAGGCACCCTTATGCGCTTACACTCTACGCCCGGTTTCCATACGGGCTGAGGGTACCTTCGCGCGCCTCCGTTACTCTTTAGGAGGCGACCGCCCCAGTCAAACTGCCCACCAGACATTGTCCCCCTGCCGGATTACGACAGTAGGTTAGGATTTCAAGTAAT
>JAUIBX010000110.1 GCA_030427595.1 Bacteriovoracia bacterium
TAAGCTTCTAAAAGGCGGACAATCCTTTAAAGAGGAGCTCACTGGCTGTAGGCTTATGGCCCCGAGAAAAATTGGTCAATGGCGCTTGATTATCGCACTACCTCTTCTTCTTTTCTTTAGTATCTCCGGACCCCTTCTCAAGAACCTGGCTTTATTAGACGGGCTGGTGGTTTCTTTTGAAAGCCTTGAGCAAGAGGACCTTAAGCCCGGAGCCAACTTTGATCGCTATACGAATTACTATAGTGACAAGTTTAAGCTTAAGACCTTTTCCTCCCTCGCTGATGGTCGCTTTAGCCTCTTTCCAGATTTTGAGTTTGTAAAAATAAAATCAAAAAAGCGTTTAAGTCCTTATCTTCTCATTTATGATCACGAAAATCGCACCAGCGGCGAGCTCAAGGTAGGACTCAATGTCGGCCTATTGGAACTCCTTAAGAGGGGAGCCTATGGCAATCCCTTTTTCAAGCGCTCCTTTCCCGCTTTAAGTGAGGCCCTCGCAGAACCCCGTAAGAATTATGAAGAGCGTGACTTCTCACAAAAAGGTAGCAATCAGCTGCTCTTTAATCCTATGGTGCGCGAGGATATCAGAAAGCTTATCCAGGCAAGTTTTCAGTTGGGCATGGGCAATCTTGTGGGCCACGTTTTAAGCTATGGACCTTTCTTGCGTGGTTTTATTGAAATTCGCCAGGCCTTCTTATTATTGGCCCATCCTGGTGTAAGGCCAGAAGTCGATATGATCACCATGGGCAATATGGAGTTTCTGCGTTACCGCCAGACCTTCTCTGAAGATTACCCACGCGACAAACAAGTGCTGATGACCTATATTCCTATTGGCACTCACAACTCTTTTA
This sequence comes from Bacteriovoracia bacterium, assembly GCA_030427595.1. Taxonomy (GTDB): domain Bacteria; phylum Bdellovibrionota; class Bacteriovoracia; order Bacteriovoracales; family Bacteriovoracaceae. The sequence goes on from JAUIBX010000110.1 coordinate 849, forward strand.
CTCTGCAGCTTGGCTGGGATAAATCTCTTCAGGGAGCCCTCAGTGCTAAGGCCTTTAGGGAAAATTTTCTCGCTAATGGGGAGTGGTTTCTTGATTATAAGAACTTCTTTAAGAGGCCTCGCCTTGAAGCCGAGGTCACGCCCTTCTTTGCTCTTGATCTCCTGGCCGAGCAAGACGCCAATCAAGCGACTCAAGATATTTTAGAGGAGTTTCTCTATCGTTACTATTATCAAAAGTGTAGAACTGCCATTCAAAAGGGTGATAAGGCGATGATTGAAAGTCTGCGCTACAACCTTATGCGCCTGAGTAGCATTATGAAAATTAAAGATAAGGGTAAGAAGCAGCGTTTTTCGGCTCTCTTTATGAACCAATGGCAGGAATTGTGGAGCTCGTTTCAGGCACGCGATCGTCAGTACTTTAATATTTAAAGTAGCAAAAGAGAGAATAGGGAAGAGGTAAAGAAGTATTCATGGATTGGTCCTCAGCAACAATTTACGGCATCCTTCAAGGTCTAACTGAGTTCTTACCAGTGAGCTCGAGTGGTCATCTGGCCCTCCTTCCTCATGTTCTCAGTATTAAAGATCCCGGCGTGGTCTTTGACTTGGCCATGCACGTGGGCACTGCCTTTTCCATCATTATTTATTTCTTTAAAGATATTAAAGAGCTTTTGCGTGCTTTGATTGCCCTCATTAAGGGCAGACCTGAGGCCAAGTCCTACTATGCTCTCAATATGGTAGTGGCCACTATTGTGACCTTTATTTTGGTTCTTCTCTTAAAGGGGCTTGCCAAGGAGTTTGGTCGCACACCGCAAATGATTGCCTTTAACTTGGCCCTCTTTGGTCTTTTGATGTTCTTGACCGATGTCTTTTTTAAAGATCATGACAGACCTCAGATGAATGAATGGCAAAAGGGTAAGGTCATCTTTATTGGCCTTTTCCAAGCATTAGCTATTTTTCCTGGTGTCAGCCGCAGTGGCTCGACCCTCACCATTTCCCGAGCTCTTGGGCTTGGTAGGGAAGAGGCGACCCGCTTTAGTTTCTTACTCTCTCTTCCCATTATTTTAGCGGGCTTTCTCTATAAACTGCCCGTCTTAATCGAGGGAGGTGAGCCCTTTAGCCTGTCTATGTGCTTTATGGGCATAGGGGTATCCTTTGTGGTGGGGTTGGTGACCATTCATTACTTTCTTAAATTTATTAAGAGGATGGGCCTATGGCTCTTTAGTCTTTACCGTTTGATTTTAGCGGGGCTTATCCTAATGAATAGCATGACGCTTTAAGGCTTTTAAAGCTCACCGCAGTCAATTGTTCCTGGCAGAGGATTTTCAAGCTCAGGATCATTACAGTAGTAATGGGTATTCCACTTCAGGCCGCGATCAAATAGGTCGGCCAGACCATTGGCATTATTGGCAGGATCACTGCCGTCGATAAAGCGAAACTTCTGCTTATCGCTACCTTCGTGACCACGAGTTCTTAAGTTAGAGAGGGCAACACCTTCAACTAAAGAGTTTGATTCACACACTCTCTTCTTACAGGCGAGGCGAACCACATCAAAAGGACTATTAAGGTAGCCCGTCTCATTGTCAAAAGCAGAAACATCTTCTTCTTGAGCTTCAGAGCTGACATAGCGGTTAAAGTAGAGACTGACGTCAGTATAGGCCGGAAGCTGACAGCGACCAGAAGAGCCCACATAGCCGGTACAACATTGGTCAGGGTCAGCATTTTGACCGACTTGAGTACCAGATGGTAAGCAGCAAACCACTTCATCATTACTAAAGATTTGCTTGATATTATTACTGTCAAAGTTGGTCATGTCAGCGGCGCTATACCTTTGATCATTGTTTTCATCGTCGTACTCTCTGATGGCGCCAGGGGCGATTAGACCAGGAGGTATGGCCGTGGTGGCCTGGCTCTGATCAAGGGGATCGGCGGCACAACGGATATCACTGTAGTCCTGACTCTTTATGGATACCTGAGGAATCCCTGTCAATTCGAAGGTTCCCATCCAATTAAAAATTCCTTCGGCTTCAAATTCAGTAATTTGGCGTGCTCGACAGTTGGGCTCATCCGGTTCGTCAGTATGACTACAGGTGAAACCAAAAAAGCTATCACCACTATCTTCACCACACTGGCCTGTTAAGGGGTTACAGACACTGTAGTTGTAACAACGAAAGGTCTCTTTGGGGATTGTTTGAAGTTTATTGGGGCCCCAAGTGTGGCCACCACCGTTATCTTCACGATCAAAAAGGCGCACCCAATTCTTTGAACAGCAGGTGCGAGTGGCAATTTCAGAAAAGGTATTGAATTGCTTTTCTAAGTCACTGGTATCGCCACAGGTGCCGGCACAGGAATTCGCTGCAAAAACTTTTAAGAAAGGGTAGTTTCCTGAGCCGCCATTAATAAGGTCCCATACTGTAGAGAGACGAGTATTTCTCTTAGGTGAATTAATGGGCGTGGTGAGACCTGGTAGGTCCTTAAAGTCGATATCTCTAGAATTTTCATCGGCACTCGTAAGAGTTGCTGTCCCAATGGTGAGGTTCTTCTCTGTTTCACGGCAACAGCGGTTATCAGAGAGGCTAAAATCTTCATCATCAGGAGTCTTATCTTGTGAGCATATGAGTTCTTCTTTCCAGAAATTGACTTCATAGCGATTGAGGATGTCATCGACGGTGCTATCATCATTACTGATACTTGCAATTTGGCCAGAGATAAAGGCATTAGGAGCACAGTCTAGAGCGGAAAAGCATGTTGCCCCCGGCGCTCTTAAACAGCGGTCTTCTTGATAGACAAATTCATCAATGAATTCGGTTTCATAACTTTTAATGATCTCATTGACGGGAAGATTATCGTTTTCAAATACATCGAGAAGATTGGTACTGACGGCCTGACGTCCCGCCAACTCAGTAACGGTATCACTTGAGAGGAGAGTTGTCGCATAAGTGCTTTGCTCATGAAAGTAATTGCCACCTTCATCAAGAATGGAACAGCGAGAGAGGTAATCAGAGCGGGTGCCACTTGTACCTGCAGTGAAGGAGGGTGTTACCCCAATTCCAGTAATTTGATCACCTAAGGCCTCACTAGTGGGAGGTGTCGAGTGGTTACTGAGGAAAGAGTCATCAGAGAGGTCATTATCGCGACCGGGAAGGCACATGGCCGTCACAGAGTTTTGACCAAGGTTGGTCTGAGCATCCACCGGAATTATGGCGTTACCTGTCCAAGAATACGGGCGTCCACTAATTCTTGCGCCCATACCAAAGACATCAAGATCATCTTCAGTGACAAAGCTACTTGCATTTTGCGACTTCACACTCTTTCCATAACGGGCAATGCGGTCATTGAATTTTGCGACGGCCACCCCTTCAATAAAGCGCTGACAGTGGGTATTGGCGGAACAGGCGTGAAGACCGGTTTGCGTGGTACCCGTAAAGTTAGAAGAGCTATCTGTGCTGTTATTGTAATCCTGAATACACATGGCACCGCGACCACGATATACACAGCGTTTACTTGAGCCTGCTGTCTGACCAAAGAGACTCCTCAGGTTAACCGTGTCAGAGACCCCAGGGATTTCCAGTCCATTAGAATCAAAGCGAGGCCAAGGAGTTCTAATAGAGGTGATAGATTCACATGAATATTCCCAACCCAACTGAGCGGCACAATCGGCGTCGGTCTCACAGACGTGATTCTTTTGGCATTCAGCGCCGTCAGATTCAAAGTCATTAGTCACAAAGGAGCCAATGCCTGAAACGGTAGAGGTGTCCTGAACCGTGATACTAAAGGTGGTGTTATCAGTGAGGTCAGAAAAGTAGCTATTTACAGCAAGAAAGAGTTTATTACTTCTTGCTTGGATACGGCGTTGATTACCAATAGAGAACCAGCGCACACCATCAAAAGAGCCAATGATTGAGCCATAGTCAAAGCCATACCAATCTCTTTGATAGCCATTGGCAAAGAGGAAGTGTTGGGCGGCCAAACGTTTTCTTCGTTGGTCTTGGCGGGTGGACTCCGGTGCATGAGTCCAAGGAATCATAGTTGCTGGTACAAAACAGGCCCTACCAAAGAGCAGGTCATCTTTACGATAAACTCTTGTTTCAAGAGGATTATTCTCTTCAAGATCTGGTGAGTAACCACCACCATTACTTAAGAAGCTTTGAGGGAAAATACGAGCAAGGGAGCTATAGTAGTCAGTTCCACAGAAGAAACAGGTGGAATAAGAGCCACTATCTGTATAGATATCATAGGTCTTGCCGGCCTGCACTCTTACTTCTGTCGCTGGCACAGCCGTTCCAGCTTTCTTGGTAAAGGAACCATAGATCTCATTAAAGCCCACATAATCATCCACATTATTGGGTCTAAGGAGATCATTATTAATGTACTTAAACTCGTTACCTTCTTGTCTCGTCTCACTTTCAAAGGGGTCTTCTTGATAGACACCATCAAGATCGAAATAGCGGTGAGGTGCCGTCTTAGCGCTAATAAGGACGGTCTGCTGCAATGGTGGGGGAGGAAGTGGTGGCGGTGGATAGTAACACTTGTAATCCACTACATTATCAGAGGCGTCCTTAACTTCTGTCAGACGACATTCTAGATTGCCACAGCCACAGATGGATTTGATTTCATCAACGGCCGCTTGCTTTTGTTGCAGAACATTGGGGTAATTTTGTAGATTAATAAAGAAATTGATCTTAACCACTTGAGTATCAAAGACAGAGAGTAGATCCCCTGTAAACTCAACTCGTGCTGGAGTGGTTTGCACAAGATTCCAATCTGAAAATTGAAAACTTTGGGCCTCATCGACGGTGACCGTGATGGTTTTATTAGCATCAGCATAATAAGGTAGAAGGAAGTTATTAGAGGCCGGGAAGTGGTCCGTGATCTTTCCTTCATTTTGACCTTGAACATAGACCTTGTAACACTTGGCCACAAAAGTTGAAATCTTCTCACAGGAACCATCGATCTTGTATTGAATGGTCAAATCATCATTGGGAGCAGAGGATGAGGGTGTGTGTGTGAGGTTAATGACCTGTGGGTCATCAAGATTGTCATTACCTGAGCCATTACCTCCAGGACCAATGGTCATGCCTTGAACAATCGCCTCATTTTCAAAAAGGGTTTCTCCTGCATAGACCACCTTAAAAATTGAGTGGGGCAGGAGGGTGCTTGTTCCCGAGTAGCTACTATTGAAATTGCGATCATCTTCACCCGTAAAGAACTGGTTGGTCATAGTGGAGGCAATGGTCTCTTGAACATCGCTATAGGTTTTTTGGCAAATGGCCATTTCCCCCTCAATGGGAGTCGTGCAATCATAGAGCGCCTTACGCTTAAGGAAGCGTTCTCCTGCTTCTACTGCGGGATCTGGACTTGGGGTGGGGTTGGGATCAACTGGAATATTTGTTCCACACAGGTGAAAGTACTCTGGATAGTTGGTGATAGCGCCTGGGTTTTCTTGAATATCGAGAATCGCCTGCTGAAAGCCAAGGGAAGTTTGATCGATATCAGAACGTACTTGTTTGTCATTTACACATTGACCAAAGCTACAACAGTCAAAGCCTTTAGAAGCACATTCACTACTTGAGTTACAAGTGAGGTTGCTTGGCACTGACGAGTTAGAACGCGGTCTCAGTTCAATTCGTAAGTTGATGGTTGTGACTTCAGTAACTGTTAGGCCAGTGTCCGTCATGAGAGTGAGGGCATCACTTAGGAGAGTCGAGAGGCTACAGTTAGGACAGACATCGGCCAGCTGGTAAACAGGGCTTGTGCCGGGAAAGTTTGAGATAAGACTGTTGAGAACACCTGGTTGCTGACAAAAAGTTGAATTGCTTGAAGTGTCTGCAGGACGAAACTCATAGAAGTATTCGCGCGTACCTGCACTGAAGTTATTAAAGAAGCGCGGAAAGGCCGCCATGACCAAACCTCTTTGAACAGAGGCATTCGTAAAAGGAACGACGATACACTGAACAGTATTTTCAAGACCGTCTTTTACGAATTTATCGATTTGCTCCCCACGCAAGTAAAGGGAAGTGGCGAAGTCTCCAGAGAGGATCGTGGTAGTCGTACTCTGACTAGAGCCATTTTGAATATAGTTTGCGCTTGTTTCAAAAGTAGGATCATCAGGAGTATTGGTGGTGTCATCACTTGTGGCCCCTTGGCTTGAAGTGCTTCGCCTACCATTTCCTGAAGAAGGATTTTGCAGACAACCTGTGACTACTGAAAGAATCACAGCGAAAATGAAAAATGAAGTTAGAGATTTGAGTGAAGGGAACACTGAAGCGACCAACGTCTTACGTTGGTGTGCTTGCTTGAGGCGACTTTCCTTAAGGCCTGTGTTCATGGTCAAAAGACATCCCTGTTTTTGATAGCGTTTCCGCTTAGTTCTCACTCTCATATCGGTCACTTAGGGGCGGCCTTTTAGTCTTTAGGCCCGTCCCTTCTTAATAGTAAAAGAAAATTCCCCTTGAAGACCCCGGATCAGACCTAAGTGCCTAAAATAACAAGAATACTTAAGAGACACTCCCTTATATTTGGTGAAAAGAGCGCCCTCAAAAACAGGCAAGTTTGACCAAATATGACGTCTTCTAGAATTTTTTGTGAACTTTATTGAATTGGCCTCCGAAAAAAGAAAAGACTCAACAATAAAGCAGAGGGAAAAAACTCAATGCGACCATTCTTTATCGGATTATCAGTAGCACTCGGATTTAGCATAAATCCTATGGTCTTGGCCCAAAGTGCAGGGCCAGAACTGCAGGGACTTATCCGAAATTTTCAACTTACGCGGGCAGATATCTCGCGCATTATTGATTTGCTCCTCAACACAGATCGCATCAGCCAAACTCAGGCCCACGATGCAAAGGATCGTCTTAAGGGAATGACTGATGAAGAGATAAAAAATCTTTCCATGAAGGCCCTCGTCAATGTTCATGATGGCGATGGCTTCTTTGCCGATGAAAAAGCAAAAGGTAAGCCCCAAAAGGTGTCTCGTGCGCCAGCTCAAGCTGACGTGCCCAAGCTTCCCGCAAGTCCTTTCTTTTCCATTGAAGAAGTTGAAGTTCATCTTGAAACATCTGAAGAGCGCTATGAAAGAGAGCGTTTAGAAAAAGTCCAAAAAGACATTCATAAGAATCTTTTCAAAAAGAAAGTGCAGTAACCTTACAGGTAACAGGTAACAGGTGACAGGTGACAGGTGACAGGTTGCGGGTTGCAGGTTGCAGGTTGCGGGTTGCAGGTTGCAGGTTGCGGGTTGCAGGTTAGTGGTTATCGATTGCTTGGCGGATGAGGTGAAGACCCATTTCTGAAAAGCGCAGCTTGAGGTAGTTGCGATCTCCTCTGAATTTATATTCGTGGGTGGTGACCTCTCCCTTGGAGTTAGCGCTTCCCATGCAAACGAGGCCGACAGGTTTTTCTTCTGTGCCACCTCCTGGTCCGGCAATACCCGTGAGGGAGACGGCAATATCACAAGCGAGTGCCTTCTTTACGCCTGCAACCATTTCACCTGCGGTCTGGGTGCTTACCGCCCCAAAGTTTTTTAAGGTTTCTGTTTTTACAGCAAGGAGGTTTTCTTTGGCCTCATTGGCGTAGGTGACCAGACTTCCTAAGAAAACTGCTGAAGAGCCTGAAACATTTGTGAGGCGATGGCCTACGAGACCTCCGGTACAGGATTCGGCGGCTCCTAGGGTGAGGTTCTTCTTGGTTGCTTCTCGGATAATAAATTCTTCAAGTGAGATCTGCTCCCACGCCCAAATATGAGGGGCCAGGGGGGAGTCTTTAAGTCTTTCTTGCCACTTGTTCTTCTTGGCTTCCAAGTCCTTTTCTTGACCTTTGAAAGTGAGGTGAATGTCGACTCCTACTATTTGAGGCAGGGAGCTGACCTTTCCCTCAAGTGCCAGTTCATCCCAAAGATTTGGCATCAGTTCAAAGAAGATTTTCTCCTCTGGAATGCCAAAGGTTCTTATGGTCATGACTTGTTGATCTTTTTCTCTTTCTGGAAAGGCGCGATCAAGAAGGGGAATAAAGGGTTCAGCTAGCATGGCCTTAAGTTCTCTTGGAACTCCGGGGGCGGCCATAAAGAGTTTGCCCTCTTCTACCTTGGCCAGACCTGGCGCCAACCCTTGGGGATTTTCAATCACTTCCATAGTGCTAGGGATAATGTGATAGCTATTGGTTTGGGGGCTCCAGTCTTTTCCAATGCGCGCGTAGTTTTTGATGACCATTTCTTTGGCCACGTTATTTTCTTTGAGCTCCCCTTGAAAGACCTGAGAGAGGATGGTCTTGGTGATGTCATCTGGAGTAGGACCAAGTCCACCGGTGGTGATGAGGAGGTTGGACTCACTCCACGCTCGCTCCAGAGTTTCTCGTAATTCTTTGGGGGAGTCGCCGCACAGGATCACCTGGTCAAGGTGGAAGCCTTGGCGGTCTAGCCACTGGGCCATCACTTGGGTGTTGGCGTCTGCGATTTTTCCACTGAGAAGTTCATCGCCAATGACGACTATTTTTGCGCGGTAGGTGGCCATAATTTTTCCTTTAATCCCCTTTAATAAAGAAAGCTTAGCCTAGAATTTGGGGGTGTGAAAAGGGGAGAGTGTCCATTGCCAAGGCCCTCATGTTGCCCTATGTTAGGGGGATGTCACAACGCTTGCAATTCACATTGGACTACAAGGATGATCTTGAGGCCGAACTCAAAAGTCGAGTTCCCGATATGCTTGATTATCGCATCAAGAGTGAGTCCCTCGACGCCAGAAAGGCCAATCTTGGGCGCGTTCCTAAGGTTCACTATGTGGTGGATGTTATTAGTGTTGGGGAAACTTTTCCTGTTGAAGAAGAAAGTTTTGAAAAGCGCGCGCCTTTTAAGAAGAGGCCCATTATTATTGGGGCCGGTCCTGCCGGTCTCTTTTGTGCCCTTCGTTTTGCCGAATATGGCATCCCCACTTTAATCCTTGAAAGGGGTGAGCGTGCGCATAAGCGCATGATTCATATTTCTAAGTATTGGCGTAAAGGCCAGCTTGATCCTGATAATAATGTTTGCTTTGGAGAAGGAGGCGCGGGTCTCTTTAGTGACGGCAAACTTATCACGCGTATTAAATCGCCCTATGTGCAATATGTGATGAATAAATTTGTTCACTTTGGCGCCCCTCCTGAAACCGCTTGGGTTTCTAACCCCCACCTCGGTTCGAATAAAATTCGCCAGCTGATAGGCAAGATGACCGATGAGCTTAAAGAGAAAGGCCATGAAATTCGTTACAACGCTAAGGTGACAGAGCTTCTCTTTGAAAGCCAGGAGGGGGAGGAAGGTAAAAAGGTTGTTGGTGTGCGTTTAGAAAGCGGTGAAGAATTTTCTTCTGACCATGTCATTCTTGCCACTGGCCACAGCGCCCGTGAAATGTATCTCCACCTTAAAGAAAAGCAGGTGGCCATGAAGCCCAAAGACTTTGCTGTTGGAGTGAGGGTGGAGCACCCCCGTGAACTCATAGATAAAATTCAATATGGAGACTTTGCTGGACCCGAGCTGGGGGCCGCGCGCTACCGCTTGGCGTGGGAAGATTCCGAAACCCTAAAAGGCTCTTATAGTTTTTGTATGTGTCCCGGTGGTTACGTGCTTTCTAGTGGAACTGATGATGATGGCATTGTGGTCAATGGCATGAGTAATTATGCGAGAAACTCACGCTGGTCTAATGCTGCATTGGTGGTGACAGTCAAAGCGGGTGAGGATTACCCCATCGATGATGTCTTAGGTGGCCTTCACTTTCAGCATGCCATTGAGAATAAGGCCTACGAATATTCTAAGAAGCATGCCACGGGTAAAGAGGTTCCCTCTCAGCCCCTAGTCAGTTTTCTTAAGAGAGAAAAGGCCAGTGAACTGCCTAAAACCTCTTGTCCCTCAGGTCTCGTGAGCGCGGAGCTAAGAGAAATCCTGCCTGAGTTTGTCAGTGATCACCTTGAAAAGGCCCTTAAGGTTTTTGATCGGCGTATGAAGGGCTTTGCCAGTGATCAGCGCGGTCTTTTGTTGGCCCCTGAAACCCGCACCTCGGCACCGGTGACCATCACTCGTGACCGCCAAAGCATGGTGAGTGACAGTCACGTTGGACTCTATCCCTGTGGTGAAGGCGCAGGCTATGCCGGCGGCATCACCTCTGCCGCCGTCGACGGCATAAAGGTCTGCGAAGAAATCCTCAAAAACCTCTAAAAGGTACGTGGTACTTTTTCCGCCAACGCGTCAAAAGCTATGACGCGCTTTCTGAAAAAGTACCACGTACCTAATAAGAGTTAAGAAGCGGGGGTAAGGGTAATGGGTCGACTGCGTCGCCATTCTATAACTTCTGAGATCAATTCCTCTCTTAAAAAGTAGAGGGTCATAAGAGGCTCAAAACTGACTTTCCTCGTATGCCATTTGAGGGGACCTCCTGATAAGGTAAGGTCTGCCACAAAGTTTTCACCTCGCTTTTCAAGGAAGAGGATGATGTGGCTACCTA
>JAUIBX010000111.1 GCA_030427595.1 Bacteriovoracia bacterium
TCACCAAACCGTTCTTAAAGATCTCAAAAGCGATAAACCCCTTCATGGGTCTCAACTCACTCTTCTTCATAAAATTGTTGGGGTTTTCTTAGAGCTTGATTACAAACTTATTCGTCTGGCAAAGACCACTCAGAAAGAGGTGCTGAAGGTGCGCCCTCTTCTTGATCGATTTGAAAATTTTGAGACTGTTTACCTTCCTTACTACAAAGAAAAAGGTTTTCGTCGCTTGGTTAATGCTGAAGACCGCTCTTATGAAGTGGAGAGAAAGGAACTTAAGCGTCAGCTGAGAAATCTTGTGAAGAAAGATTATATTAAAGTCGTAAAGAATCAGTTCTACTCTCTTCGCTCAAAAGTTAATGCGGGAACAATTCGTCGCAGCTCACCACTTGTTTCTGAAACATTGGACTCATTTGGTTACCGTCTCATTCATAGAAAGAAGTATTGGAGATCATGGCGCCGTCGGATTTTTGGTCAAGTTCTTAGTGATTTCGGAGCTCGTGTTGGTTCTAATATCGTTCACCATGCAAGTGGTGCCTTTGGAAATGGTATGGGTGCTATTCGTTGGCGTAAAGGCTGGCTTTGGAAAGATCAAACCATCTATGAGGAAATAAAGAAGCAACTGCGCCCTCTTGATGTCATTACCGAAAAAGTAAGCTACACACCGACAGACTTCTTTATCCCAGGACACTTTGGTCATAATGCTATTTGGTTAGGTACTAAGGAACAGCTGCAAGAGCTGGGTATTTGGGATCATCCCGTTGTAAAGCCCCACCAAAAGGCCATTTCTGCAGGTAAGTCCATCATCGAGACAGACCGGTCAGGGACCCATTTTAAGTCTCTAAAAGATTTTATGAATGTCGATGAGCTTGGTCTTTTGCGTTTTCGTAAGGACACACTTGATGTTCAAAATGATAGAAGTAAAGTTTTAAAAGTTTATGAGGTTGCCTTTGCTCAACTTGGTAAGACCTATGACTTCAATTTTGATGTAGAGACCACAGATAAGCTGGTATGCTCAGAACTTCTCTATCAGAGTTTTGGTGATGTGAACTGGCCGACTGAACCCTATATTGGCCGTACTACGATTTCACCAGACAATGTAGTTTCGCTAGCCCTCTTTGATAATCCACCTCTTGACCTCATCTACTATATTCAAGGAACTAAAGAAGGGGACTATATCTATAAAGATAAGGATGACCTTGCCTCAGATATCGGCTTTGTTAAGGTCGGTGACCTCTACAAGCGTCCTTATAAAGAATGTTGGACTGAGAGGGTAAGAAAGCCTGGTGGTCGCTCTCATGAAAAAATCAATCGTAGAGTATGTGAGGATCGCCTAGAGGATCTCATCTACGTCCCTCACGCACCTCTTCCAGACCTAACTGCCAACTTCTAAAATGACTTTACCGGCTACCCGCAACCTGTAACCTGTAACCCGTGCCCAGTTTACTCCTCTCCATCCTTACCGATGGCCTCTACTGGGCAGGCCTCAAGAGCATCAAGACATTCTTGAAGGTCTTTTTCATTTTGAGGTTGGGCCTTAACGAAGGCATGGCCGTCATCATCATTCATTTCGAAGAAGCTAGGAGCCTCACACACACAGGCATCACAAGCAATACATTGATCATCAACGTAGAACTTTCCTGGTACGTTTAGCTCCCATTTTGCGCTTTTATCGGCCATAACAATTCAAGACAAAGGTCTATAACTTAACAAACTGCTTAACGGCAACATCATCACCAATCTTCTTAAGGACAGTTTGCTTAATACGATTTGAAAGAACCATTTGGAGACCATTCTTTTCTTTCTTGTGATCAAAGTCTGGGAGGTCTTTGTTGTATGACTTCTCAATAGAGACGATAAGGTTCTTACCGGCCAGATCAAAGTTAAAGAAATTGGCATCCTTATCTTGAAGACCAGCAAAAATATCTTTGGTCTGGTCTGCAGCAATAGTGATATTGCCTAGAGAGCCTTCAAAGCGGTTAAACCGGGTGTTCTCATCCAGTGCGAATCCGTACTTTTTCTTAAGGTCTTTTAGTTCCTTAAATTTTTTATTCTCCATGGCCTTGGCCACTTTTTCAGTAACCTCACTCATGAGCTTCTTAAGCTCCTCTTCTTTAGATTGTCTGATGAGCTCAGTTGCGATTTCATTTTTAAAGGCATCAAACTTAGCTTCTTTGGCTTCAATCTTCTTTTCCACATAAATGAGATGGTAGCCAAAGGCCGTCTTAACGGGCTCTGAAATAGAGCCTGGTCTCAAATTAAAGGCCACTCTTTCAAACTCAGGAACCATTCTTCCTCTACCAAAAATACCGAGAGAACCACCTTTTTCTTTTCCTGATGGATCCTCTGTGTATTTGTTGGCAATTTCCTTAAAGTTTCTCGTATTAACTTCTTTGGCGATTTCTTTAATTTTCTTTTCTGCTTTTTCGGTATCACTTCCTGGGGTACGGATAAGGATGTGGGAAGCCTTCACTTTCTCAGGAACATCAAGCTGGGGCTTTCTTTCATTAAAGAGATTTTCCGTACGTGCAAGGTTGGCTTCATTGGCCAAGTAGTCTGAAATTTCTTTCTTGCTCACATCAATAAACTTTCGAAGATCTGACTCTTTGATTTCCGCTACGTAAGCGTTGTAGCGCATGGCCTTGAAACGACCAATTTCATCAATGTAGCGATCAGATACGGGAAATTTGCTGAAGAGGGTTTGGGCATTGTCTGCGTAAACTTGATTGGTGATATCTTCTTCAAAGTCTTTAGGGCTAATGCCGTTGGCACGAAGAAGGCCCTTGTACTTGGTCACATCAAACTGGCCATTGGTTTGAAAGAAGTCAAAACGCTTGATCGTTTCTTTAATTTGGATAGGGGAGGCGACCACATCTGCTTGGTCAGCAAAGACAAGTTGAAGTTTGGCCTGAACAAGGTTTTTTAATGCCGTGTCTTTTATGCCAAATCTTTCAATATCCTTACTTGAGAGGTCTTTGCCACCCATGATGGCATTTTTAAAAAAGTTGATCTGACGGTTGTATTCCATTTGGTATTCACGAGAAGTGATAGGAAAGTTGCCAACTTTAGCAATCGCATTGGGCGCACCCTTCATGGATTCGTAACCTGTGAACATGAATGAAACGACGATGAGGCCGATCAACAATGTAACAAAGAAGTTTGAAGTCGTTTTTTGGAAATTACTGCTCATAAATCCGATCCTTAAAGTGATGCTTTTATTTCACAAACCTGCCTTAAATGGCTTAAAATTGAATAATCATTATGAAACAGGGCTGCCTTTTCGACAAGAAATGCTTTGGCAGGACCCTTGAACCATACAAGGAAGAAAGGTTCTAATTGTGCGTCTAATCGAAGACAAGGATCGCCGTCAGCGGGCCATTCTCAATATTATTGTTTTGTTGATTTCCTTTGTCGGCGTCGCGAGGCGTAATCAGTCCCTTGATGAGACCTCGGCCTTTGAAAATATCCTTATCAACAGTTTTGCTCCCATTCAGTCCTCTGTGACGAGTGTGCGCACGGAAATTAGTAATTTCTTTGATCATTACATCGCCAACCTCAATGCCAGCAAAGAAAATGTTGAGCTGCGAAAGAGGGTGTCTGAGCTTGAAAGTCAGATAAACGCTTTTGAGGAACTCAAGAAAGAGAATGTTCGTCTTAAAAACCTTCTGCAATTTGGTCAGGGTCTGGGATACAAAAAAGTTTTGGCCCAGGTAGTGGCCTGGGATGCCTCAAGTGATTACCGCGTCATTCGTATTAATAAAGGACTTGCTGATGGTGTGCGCCTTCAGTCGCCGGTGGTAACCTCTCAGGGCTTAGTCGGATACATCTATCGTCTAACAGATCACTTTGCCGATATTTTAACCGTTCTTGATAACAACAACCGTATTGATGGTCTCATCCAGCGGGTTAGGGCCCATGGAATTGTCGAAGGATTTAACAACGAAAAGAGTATTATGAAGTATGTTTCTCGGGCCGAGCCGATTATCTTGGGTGATGTTGTGATCACCTCAGGTCTGGGCAATATTTATCCCAAGGGAATTAAGGTCGGAACGGTATCGCGTATTGAGCGCGAAAGTTATGGCATAACTCAAAATGTAGAAATCGCTCCGGCCGTGGACTTTGGCCGCCTTGAGGAAGTTGTCATCCTTTCTGCCGAAAATGATGATCAAAAGAAGAAGGAGTGGGAGGCCCTCGATCAGATGGATGAAGCTGAAGAGGCACGCAATCAAAAGGGAGGCCGCTAGTGAAAGGTGATTGGATTAAGTTATTAAAGCCTCTTGGGATAACTCTACTTATCCTCGTTGTCCTTGAGATTTTCTCAACGGCCCTTGTTCCGATGTTGGGTATAACTAAATATAGAATTCCTTTTAATGTTCTGATCATTCTCTATCTTGGCTTTAAGCTTGAGACGCCCTATACCTCTCTTCTCATTTTTGCTCTTCAATACACTCACTCTTTCTTCAGTATTGAGGGCTGGGAAATGGGAACTATTGCCGGGGTCATGATTTGTATTGTGATCAGTTACCTCAAAGATCTTCTTCATTTAAGTTCGGCACTTATCACGATTCTGGTAACCCAGATGTTTCAATTCTTGTGGTTTGTGATCGTTTCAACTTTGCTCTACCTCAAAGAGGATAACTTTTCGTATATCGTTGAAAAGTTTTGGCGCTTTGTACCTGAGAGTATTGTCATCAGTCTTTTGGCGCCCTTTTTCTTTGGCATCCTTGATGTGATTTGGCGTGCAGAGGCAGAAAGAAGTCTCGGAGAGAGAGTTTAAGGATAATCCATGTTTGGTGAAGACGACCTAGTCAGACAACATAAGAATAGGGCCGATGCTATCGGCAATATTATTATCTTATGTTTCATTCTGATTCTTGCCAGACTTTGGTACCTTCAGATTTATCAAGGGGATCTCTTTCATAAATTCTCGCTTGAAAACCGTCTAAGAAAAGAAATTATTAAAGCTCCTCGTGGCATGATTTTTAGCCGCAATAGTGAGCTTCTCATTCACAATATTCCACGCTTCGATGCGATCATCATTCCTCAATATTTAAAAAATAAAAAAGTCACATTACAAAAATTAGCAAGCGTTCTCGAGATGTCAGTTGAAGACATCAAAAAGGTTCTCAAGAAAAATAGGGGACAAGCGAGATACCGTCCGGTCATTATCAAGAAAAATATAAGCCTCAAGGAAGTTTCAATTATAGAAACAGAGAACTCAAAGATGCCTGGGGTTCGCGTTCAAACCTTCATTTCTCGTGAGTATCGCGATGGTAATGCTGGTGCTCACCTTCTCGGTTATATTTCAGAAATTAATCAGCGCCAACTTCCTCGCTACCGCAATAGAGATGGTTATGATTACAAGCTTGGTGACTTTATTGGCCAAGCGGGTATTGAAGAAAAGTTTGATCTTCAATTGCGTGGTGATGATGGTTATGAGTTTGTGGAGGTCGATGCCCGTGGGCGAATGAGAAGAAACATTCGCTCTAATGTTCTCTTCACTGGAATTGAAAATAAGCAAGCGAAGCCGGGTCATAATATTCGCCTCACCGTTGATCGTGACATGCAGATGGCCGCTTATAAGGCACTAGAGGAAAAGGTTGGTTCAGCTGTTGCTGTAGATGTGAATACGGGGGAAATTCTCGCTATGGTTTCTAGGCCAGCTTTTGACCCCACAAAATTTAGTAAAGGTCTGACTAAAGAGTATTGGACCTCTCTCGTTGAAGATGACCGCAATCCCCTGCGCGATCGAACCATTCAAGAGCACTATGCTCCGGGGTCAACATTTAAAACGTTTACGGCCATTGCTGCGCTTGAAGAGGGAATTGTCACGCCTGAACAGGAACTCAAATGTGGCGGGACTTATCGACTAGGTCGGAGAATTTATCACGATTGGAAGCGTGGTGGACATGGTATGACCGATGTCTACAAGGCCCTAAGAAGGTCGGTGGATGTTTACTTCTATCAGATTGCCACTCAACTCGATATTGATATTCTCGCTAAATATGCCAAGATGTTTGGCTTTGGTAATCGCACTGGAATTGCTCTATCACGAGAAACCTCTGGACTTATCCCCACACGTGAATGGAAGAAGAAGCGATCAGGTGAAGACTGGCAACTTGGGGAGACTCTTTCTTGTGTGATTGGTCAGTCCTATGTTTTGGCCACGCCCCTTCAGCTGGCCATGGCCTATGCTGCGATTGCCAACAATGGAGCTCTTTATAAGCCCTACCTGATCAAGGAAATCTTTTCTAATAGTGGAGAAATTATTGAGGAGTACAAGCCAGAGAAAGTTGGTGAAGTTCAAGTGAGTGAAAAAACTTTGAAGGCCGTTCAAAAGGGTCTCTATCAGGTTGTAAATAACCGTAGAGGAACCGCTTATTGGTATCGTGGCATTGGACTAGAGATGGCCGGTAAAACGGGAACCGCCCAGGTTCGCTCCATGTCTAGTAAGGAGCTCTTTGCCCGCTGTGAAGACATGCCCTATAAAGACCGTCACCACGGTATCTTTGTTGGTTACGCACCTTTTGATAATCCCAAGGTTGCTGTCGCTGCGGTAGTAGAGCACGGTTGTCATGGCTCAAGTGCTGCCGCTCCTGTTGTAAGGGATGTGGTAACCACCTATATGAAGAAGTATATGCCTGATGTTCATAAGCAAAACTCGGATCGCCAACGAAAGGAATACCGAAAACAGCTTGAAAAAATTAGAAGGGAAAAAGAGGCCAAGGAGAAACAGAAGCTTCTTGAGCAGGCTCAAAATAAAGACGAAGCAGTGACTGAAGGAAGTGAAGGATGAATCGAAGCGCTATAGTTGATTTCCTAAAGAAATTTGACTTTACCTTCCTAGGCATCACCTTTGCTATTTTCGTGATGGGGGTTTTTAACCTCTATTCTGCAACCCATGCCTCCAATTCTCAGGTCATGGCCGATCTCTTTAAAGTCCAATCGGGTTGGTACTTTCTCTCGATTGTCGTGGCGATTGCTGTGAGCTTTATTCAGCCAAAGACTTACTTTCGTTATTCATACTTCTTTTACTTTATCGCCGTTGTGTTATTGGTTCTTGTTTTGGCATTGGGGCATAAAGGAATGGGGGCACAACGTTGGATTCTCTTAGGGCCGATTAGGCTTCAGCCCTCTGAGATAACCAAGATTGCAGTGATTCTCGTTCTTTCTCGTTGGTACGCCCGTACGAATCCAGATAAAGAATTAGGCTTTAAGGAGTTGATTATTCCCGCCATCTTAACCTTGGTTCCAACTGTCCTCATTGTGGCAGAGCCAGACCTGGGGACGGGTCTTCTTGTTCTTTTGATTTTCCTTGTGATTAGCTTTTATAGACGTCTTAAATGGAAGACCATCGGCATCCTTGCTGTGCTTGCTTTAGTAAGTGGCGGAGTGATGTATAAGTTTGGTTTGAAGGAATACCAAAGAAAGAGGATCGTTACTTTCCTTAATCCAGGTGCTGATGCGCGTGGTTCGGGTTACAACGCTATTCAATCTAAAATCGCTATTGGCTCAGGCAAGTTTTTGGGAAAAGGCTTTCTGAAATCTTCTCAGGCCTCACTTAACTATCTTCCCGAAAACCACACCGATTTTGTTTTCTCCATCTTCAACGAAGAACATGGTTTTATCGGTTCACTGATTCTTATTTCTCTCTACCTTATACTTTTCTTTCGTTTTATTTGGCTGGCCCAGTCAGTACCGCGGGTTTTTGATTCTATTGTCGCAATAGGAATAATGGCCCTCTTCTTTTGGCACACCTTTATTAATATGGGCATGGTCATGGGTCTGATGCCGATTGTTGGTTTGCCATTGCCACTGATGTCCTATGGGGGTTCAAGTTTGGTGACCTTCGGTATTTGTGTGGGGATTGCCACCTCACTTTCAAACGCTCGTAATCTCTTTTAGGACCTTCAATCTTTCTTTGGCCCTAAGCTTGCACATTATAGAGGTAGGAATCACCTTTATAAGTAAAAACGAGGGGTTAGAGATGGGTAATTCGTTTAAAATTTCAACATTTGTGGTTAAATTGATGCTTTTTGCCTTTGTGATGGCCTCCTTTGGTCTCTCTTCGGTAAAGGCCAGTGAGCTTAGCGAGAATGAAAAAATGGTACGGGGTCAGCTCCGTTTAAGCCTTTGGTATCAGGGACTTGCTACTGAGAAAGCAGAAAGTGTTGCCCCAGCGCCGGCCAAAGCACTTCAAGTTGAAGAGCTCGCTAGGGCCATGGAGAGATACCAGGCCGAAGTAGAAAAGCCCTACTTTGATGCAAAGCGAGACTGATTTAGTAAGAGTCGTCTAGTCACCAAATTTGCGTGTCGCAAGAAAAATTGATACATAGTCTTAATAACATACTATTAGAAATGAGGGTGTCCTCATCGGTTGGATCGCATGAACAAGATTTCACTTATTGGTAGCCTCCTTAAAAGAATCTACCGAAACTACAGTTCTGAACTTCTTGATTCTCTCCAGCAGAGAGGCTTTACCGATTTACGTCCTTCGTTTTTGGAAGTCCTCCTCTACGTTTGTGAGCATGAAGGCCCCTCCATTAAAGAGGTCGGTCGTGCCTGTGGTCTTAAAAAACAAACGATGACCAGTCACCTCAATGAATTAGAAAAACGTGGCTATATTGAAAGAAGAGTTAATCCTCGTGATAAGCGTGAGCAAAATATCTTTCTTACCGAATATGGTGAAAAGTTTAAGCTCAATCTCTTTGAGTGTATCGATAGCATTGAAAAGAATTACACTGATGTTATTGGAGAGGTTGAACTTGATCGCGTTCAGCACCTCCTAAAGAATTTTCATGGCAAAATTACTTCATCTCGAAATAACGAACTGCCTTTCTAGTCTGACAAAGAAGAAACCTGTCGCGCCCCTTTTCGTCCCGGCCAAAATTCATAACCACCGCTGATATTGTTAAGGTTGAAGTATCCTTTTTTCACCAAGGTTTCACAGGCCTGAATGGAGCGAACACCTTGTTCTGAAATAATGAGGATTGGAGTTGTTTTACTGATAATTTCAGAAGTTCTTTCTTTGAGCTCTTCTAGTGGAATGTGAATGGCGCCTTTTAATCTTTGCTTGGGATCAAAGTTTGTAGAGGTGACATCAAGGATCATGAAATCCATATCTCTATCGTTATAAATTTGGAAGGCCCTTTGAGGGGGAAGGTCGTTATAGGGTTTTCCCATCAGGATCATGGCATCATCTATTTCTTGGCCATTCTTTATGCGAATAAGATGGTTTCTTTGGAGAGTAATGGAATAGTCGAGTTTCTCATCAATCCGTGAAATATTCTTTTCGATATTACTGAGACGATTATTGATGGAGTCAAGTAATTGAAAGAATTTAATATCCATAAGACTTCCTGTGGTTCATTAAAGCTTTTAAAAGCTTGGGTAGAAATTACTAAAATTAATCTTTCCAGTGATCACAATAGTTAAGAAGCATGCGGTAAAGAAGGTGGCTCCTTCATATACTCCATAACCTAATTCGATATTCGTAGTGTCCTGCTGATCCTCTTCTTTGACTAAATTATTGAGGTCGTCATTGAGAGCAAAAATAAGTTTTAGACCCTTGATAAAAATAGGCAAAATAATCAGGGAAAGGAGGATCTTGAGGACAACTTGAATGGCATACCACTTGATTTGGGTGAGAGGTACATTCAGAGCAGAAGCTATGATGAAGCTCCAACCGATAAAGAAGCCAAAGTAGGACACTGCAAGAGCATTACTTCTTTGAATCAAAAGGCGATTAAAGGAGAGTCTGCTCATGAGAGGAAAGGTTTTTGTGGCAAAGCCTATTAAGACAAGAGCAAAGAGCCACAAGAAAAGTAAAACGATCAGTGAAGTTCCCGCCGTGCTCAAAATAATTTTAAGAATAAAGGAAACACCCAAGGCGTGAACAAGGCCAATGAGAGCGAAGGCCGTACTCTTTCTTTTGACGATTTCGTCATGATAATCGAAGTTATAGAGCACGATGCTTTCTACTGTGTAAAGACTAACGAGGTAAACGATAAAACCTGCTACTGCTCTAATAAAGAAGTCCATGACCGCATAGAGAAAGCCTTGATCAAGATTGAAGCTAAATTCTGAAAAAACAATTCCAATACCTACAAGTCTGGCGAAGAAATGAAGAGATTCGGCACTATTTTTTGAGGGGTAGAACTTTTGAAGCAGATTTGTGCGGTTGGAAGGATAGATAAGGTTATGAACCATGCGATAGGCAAGCAGGGTTAAGCAAATAAAGAGCGCAAAAACTACACGCAGGATGAGTTTATCAAAGAGTTCGTTCATCCCTTTACCTCTTCTTTTTTAGGGGGATTATTACTGACGGGTAGGGAAATATACATTTTTAAATGATCTAAAAAGCCTTCAGTATTCTTCTTCACCCTGTAAGGGCTTTTCTCATAGAGAGACTTGGTGATAGAGCCCTCTGTTCCAAATTCACCATTAAGGCCATAAAAAGGCGTTTCATTCTTCATGTGAATCTTTATTTTTTCATAGAATTCATAATTGGGCTGGTAATCACCCCAGAAGAATTGACGTGAAAAATGCCTGTATACTCTATGGAAGTGCCACTTCCTTTGACCTGAGTTGTGATACTTCCATCCTCCAAAAGCAGGGTCGCCTACATAAAGGCTTCCTGGAGGAAGAGGTGTGGTGCTCTCCTGATTATTTCTTTCATAACGGCGAAAGAGGCTCATGCCGATATTGGCCTGGTTCGCTTTGTAGAAACTTTTATTTGTGCGCACAATAATGAATTCAGGTTGCTTAAAGCCATGAACAATCTTTAATTTCAGGTAGTAAGTCTTGATTAAGAACCCTGCCGTAAAAGCATCCACGAGAACGAGAGAAAGGGGAGCGCCAGTAAAGAGACCAGGGAAGACCTGCTCATTTTGAACAAAAGTTGTCTTCTGTGCTGTAGGTGAAAAGGACTTTGAAAGCCCTAAGAAAAGCAGCACCAATAGAGTATAGAGAGAGATTTTGTTCATAAGAGTCTATTATCCCTGACTCACTCTAAAAGATGAAGGGGAAGAATTTTAGTTGAGGGAAATACTCGGGAAGACATTCAGGCTTTACTGACGGCTTAACTTGGCCAATTCAGCCTTTTGCTTCTCTGTCATGGTTTCCGTATAGCAGTGTAGACGGTTGATCTCATGACTCTTAGAGAATTTTTGAAAGAGATCTGTCGCTCTGTTGATATTGAACATTTCTTTCTTCTCTGTGTTGTAGAACTTGCGAACGACCTTCATGGCATAGTCTGTGCTGGTGTCATCTTCTTCATAATACTTCGAAAGGCGAC
>JAUIBX010000345.1 GCA_030427595.1 Bacteriovoracia bacterium
GGCTTCTTCTGCAAAGTCACCTGCTTTCTTGTAAGTCCTTCCCCACTCAAAGAATCTAAACTGATCTTTATTCTTACTATTTAGAGCAGCAACCTCTAAGAGCGAGGGAACCATGGAGCCTCTCATACGATCATGATCAACACTAAGACTATTAATCAACTTAAGTTCCGAGAAGTCTTCCGGCCAAGAGCACTTTTTAAGCAACGCTTCCCCGACCATGGGATAGGTGGTTAACTCTAAAGCATGACCATGTTCGACCAAGAAATCCTGTGCTTTCCTTTTTAAAACCTGTAACGGAGAAAGCCTTACTGGACGAACACCGAGAAGTGGTCCTTCTGGAGCGATATTGTCATAACCAATGACACGGCCAATTTCTTCAATGATGTCAACACGACATTCGATGTCTTTTGTAGAACGGTAGCTTGGAACGGTGAGATTCAACATCTCGTCTGACTTTTCCACTTTAAAGTCTAAGGACTCCAAAATTTTTGTTATTTTTGAAACGGAAATTTCTTTCCCTAAGGTTGTGGTAATTTCCTCTGGAGATATGGAAATTTTAAGAGGACTAAACTGACTTAAGTCTTCTCCATCATATTCAACTTTTCCCTCGGCTTTAGCATCAGGACATTGATCAAGAACCATCTCTAATGTTCTTAAAAGAGTTTGATAACATAATTGAGAATCAAGAGTCTTCTCATAGCGCATAGAGCTATCAGTTCTTAAACCAAGACGAGTAGAGGTCTTTCTCACCTCTGCTGCTTTCCAATTAGCTACTTCAATAAAAATTTCATTAGTATTCTCATCAACTCCACTATTGAGACCACCCATAATACCTGCGAGGACAAGAGTTTTTTCTTTGTCCTCTATAACGGTATCTCCGCCAATGAGCTCTCTTTCCACTTCGTCAAGAGTAGTAAATTTTTGTTTTTCAGAGAGTGAGCGAATATTGACTTCGCCACCGACAATTTTCTTTCTATCAAAAATATGAAGAGGCATTCCAAGCTCAAGCATAACGTAATTGGAAATATCAACAATATTATTTATAGGTCTAAGACCAACTGCTGTTAACCTATCCTTTATCCATTGAGGCGATTCCCCCACTTTGACTCCATTAACGCTTAAGCCAAAGTAGGCCAAACAAGAGGAATCCTTTTCAACTTTTACTTTTACAGGAGCATCACCATTTCCAATCTTGGACTCTAGTGAAGTTTTCCAAGAATCATCAAAGGGGTTCTTTAACTCAGTTTCATAGAGAGTCGCAAATTCACGTGCCATTCCGTAGTGACCCCATAAATCAGGTCTGTGGGTAAGGGATTTATTGTCGATATCAAAGAGAACATCTTGCTTTTTTTCCCACAAGGTAAGAAGGTCTACGCCTACAGGCGTATCGCTACTTAATTCCATTATTCCTTTGCTCGAATCGGCTAAACCCAACTCCTCCTCTGAACAAAGCATTCCTTCAGACATCACTCCACGAATTTTCTTAGGCTCAAGTGTGAAGCCAACAGGAAGAGTTGTGCCAATGGGAGCAAATATTGTTTTCATGCCCACTTTCACATTAGCAGCACCACAAACAACTCTAAAACTTTCATTATCATTAAGTTTAAAGCGAACGAGATTAAGTTTATCTGCTTCGGGATGAGGTTCAATATCGGTAACTTCGACAGTCTTAACTCTTTTCCAAAAGTCGTTGATGACCTCGACGCCTTCAACTTCGGCCGTTCCCATAGTTAGCCTAAGGCCTAAATCCTTGGGAGTTAAGCTTTTATCTAAGTCACAAAAGTCGCGAATCCAATCTAGAGAGATAAGCATAGGTATTCCTTAAAATTATTTTAGTAAGAAGAAAATTGTTCGTTAAAGCGCAGGTCACCAACATTCAAATGACGGATGTCATCGATTCCAAACCTCATCATAACAAGACGATCGAGACCTAGACCAAAAGCAAAACCGTTGTATTCATCAGGATCGATACCTCCTGCCTTTAAAACATTGGGGTGAACCATGCCACAAGGAAGAAGTTCTACCCACCCCGTTTTTTTACAAACCGAACAACCTTTTCCTGAACAAATGAGGCATTCAATATCCATTTCAAAGCCTGGCTCAACAAAAGGAAAGAAACCTGGTCTTAAACGAATTTCAGTTTCCTTTTTAAAAATTTCTTTAAGTCATAACGATCGAAGTTTTGAAAATGTGAAGTGTATTTATTTTCCCAAGCTTTTATCATGCCTTGTTTGATCGCACTTTCAAT
>JAUIBX010000112.1 GCA_030427595.1 Bacteriovoracia bacterium
CACAGAGCAACTGTTAACTTGAGGTAAATAAAAAAGACAATTGAAAGAATAATGTCGTTAAGCGCATCTCCTGACTTAGCTAGAAGGGTTACTTAACCTTTAAATGTCTTTAAATAGGAGGACAAATGAAATCAGTAATTATTACTGCTCTCACGCTTGCTTCAGTTTCAGGTTTTGCTAAGTCAGAGGACTTCAGAGATGACTTTAGAGTCAAGGCCATGAGTGCTCAAGGGGCTTACGCTAAAGCTCTTGATGCTGTTGAAGAAATTAAGTCTGCTCGTTATCGTGACAAGCTTCCTTACCTTAAGAAGTGTAACTTGAGACCTAATCAGTATAGCGACAATTTCTTCTTTAGACGTAACGCTTGGACTAATAGTTCATGGGTAACTCTTAATCATGTAACGGGCGAGTATTCTGCTCTTGTGAAGGTTAAGTGTCGTATCAGAAAAGATCGCGACTAAAAAAAGAGGCCCAGCATTCGCTGGGCCATACCTTTAATTATTTAAAATATACTGGTGTTATTTCCAGTAATGAGAATTTTTTAGAGTAGAGGTGCAATAACGAGAGCAACGATACTCATAAGCTTAACAAGGATGTTCATGGCCGGACCTGAAGTATCCTTGAACGGGTCACCAACAGTGTCACCAGTAACAGCTGCTTTGTGAGCTTCTGTTCCTTTCTTCTCACCAGCAATATGACCTTGCTCGATAGCTTTCTTAGCGTTATCCCAAGCACCACCAGCGTTGGCCATGAAAAGAGCAAGAAGAACACCAGTAACAGTTGCACCAGCAAGCATACCACCAAGAGCTTCCTTACCAAGAATGAATCCAACAACAACTGGAGCTAGTACAGCTGTTAGTCCTGGAGCAATCATTTCTTTAAGTGAAGCAGTTGTTGCAATGGCCACACATCTTTCAGTGTCAGGCTTGCCTGTACCTTCCATGATTCCCGGAATTTCACGGAACTGACGACGAACTTCTTCAACCATTTGTTGAGCAGCTGCACCAACTGAGCTCATGGTGTTGGCACCAACATAGAAAGGAAGAACACCACCGATGAAAAGACCGATCACAACCTGAGGTGACATAATGTTAATTGTTTCAAGACCTACTGCTGAAGAGTAAGCAGAGAACATCGCAAGAGCAGTAAGGGCAGCTGAACCAATCGCGAAACCTTTACCAACAGCAGCTGTTGTGTTTCCGATTGAATCGAGTCCGTCAGTAATGGCTCTAACTTCTGGTCCTAGCTCAGACATCTCAGCGATACCACCAGCGTTGTCAGAGATTGGTCCGTAAGCATCAACAGTCATGGTTACACCAACTGTCGCAAGCATACCTACTGCAGCAATACCAATACCGTAAAGACCGGCAAAAGCGTTGGCATAGTAGATACCGATAGCAATAAGAAGGATAGCAGGAATACAAGAGTACATCCCAACTGCAAGACCAGCGATGATATTTGTTGCTGGACCAGTCTTACCGGCTTCAGCAACTTTCTTTACTGGAGAGAATTCACCAGCAGTGTAGTACTCAGTTGCAAGACCAATGAAGAGACCAACAAGTGATCCAAGAACCATGGCGTAGAAAGGACCCATAGCATAAGGAAAAACTGTGAAGGCTAATGCTTTAACAGCAAAGTATGAACCAGCGAAGAGACCAATAAGACCTACAACTGGAGCAAGACGAAGGGCCCAAGCAGGATCAGTTCCTTTAAGAGCTTGCATCGAAAGGATACCAATAACTGAAGCAATAAGGCCGATTGTGATGATGATCATTGGAAGGATTACTGCACCAGAGTTCGCAGCATAAGTAGAACCAATGAACATGGTTGCGATGACAGAACCAACGTAGGATTCGAAGATGTCAGCACCCATACCAGCAGTATCACCTACGTTGTCACCAACGTTGTCAGCGATAGTTGCAGGGTTACGTGGATCGTCTTCTGGAATACCAGCTTCAACTTTACCAACAAGGTCAGCACCAACGTCAGCGGCTTTAGTGTAGATACCACCACCAACACGAGCAAAGAGAGCGATTGAAGAAGCACCCATGGCGAAACCATTAAGAGCTTCAATAGTAGATGAACCAGAGAGCCATTTGAAAAGCATCGCTACGCCGAAGAGACCGACAGAAGCAACACACATACCCATAACTGAACCACCGTAGAAGGCAACAGATAGGGCTTTTCCTTGACCACTTTGAGCAGCAGCTTCAGCAGTTCTAACGTTTGCTTTAGTCGCAGCTTTCATACCAATCCAACCACACATCATTGATGAGAAGGCACCAGCGATGTAGCAGATTGAAGTGTTCCATCCGAGTTTAACCCCAAGAAGAACAGTAACAATAGCAAGGAAGCCGGCGAGGATGGTGTATTCCTTTTTGAGGAAAGTCATCGCTCCGTCTTCGATGAGGTCAGCAATACCAGTCATTTTGGCGTTACCGGCCGGTTGTTTTACCACCCAAAAATACGTCAGTAGTGCAAAGAAAAACCCTGCAGCACCAACGAAAGGGCTTAGAGATAAAAAGCTCAGTGACGATTCCATTAGAACCTACTCCTTTCGTACAGTCTCATGATCAAAGACAGTTAATAGTGAATAACGTGTGTGTAAAACCACGAAATATTAAAAAAAACGTAACAATAATAGTCGTGTAGAATTATCATAGACACCTAGATGCGTAAAACTTTAATTTAAAGGACGGGTTTTTGACTTCAGGCGAAAAAAAGCAAGGAAGAAACACCAAGTCTCTCATTTTTTCTTCACTTAAAATGGCGACGGCCACTTTCTCAAGTCGAATTCTTGGCCTGGTGCGTGAGCAGGTCATGGCCGCGACCTTTGGTGCGTCTGGGGTAACTGATGCTTTCACCGTGGCCTACCGCGTTCCTAATATGCTGCGCGATCTTTTTGCTGAAGGAGCTTTCAGTTCAGCTTTTGTGCCGGTATTTACTAAAGTTCGCCAACTAGGAGATAGGGAAGCGCGTATTCTTCTGTGGTCCATGGCCGTCATCCTAACCCTTATTACCGGGGCAATTGTTACGGGAGTTATTGTTTTTGCGCCCCAGGTAGTTCAGGTCATGACCGACTCGGACTTTACCTCTGATGCCGAGAGCTTTGAGTTGACTGTCCAAATGGTGCGCATCATGGCGCCCTTTCTCACCCTCATTTCTTTGGCGGCCTTGTTTATGGGCGCGCTCAATACTCTTAAGATGTTCTTTGTTCCGGCCCTCGCTCCAGCGCTCTTTAATGTGGTGATGATTGGCTTTATGGTTTTGCTGCCTCCAGTACTTGAGGAGAAAGGGGCTCACCCTGCCTTGGCCTTGGCCTTTGGGGTTGTTGCTGGAGGCTTTGCTCAAATGCTTTTACAGGTGCCGCTGGTCTTTAAAAAGAAGTTTGGTCCAGCAGGGGAATGGAGTTTTAAAAGTGAGTGGACGGGAAGCATTTTGAATCGCCTTGGCATTGGTACTGTTGGCATTGCAGCGACTCAGATTAATATTCTTATCACGACGATTTTAGCGACAGGTTCTGAGATAGGCGCTGTTTCATGGCTGACTTACGCCTTTAGACTATTCCAGTTTCCTGTAGGAATTCTCAGCGTATCCATTGCCGGTTCTAACCTGGTTCACTTTAGCGAGGCCTGGAAAGCAGGGCATGAAGAGGAGGCACGGGCCACCCTTAAGACAAGCTATATTGTGAGTTGGGTTGTCATCATTCCGGCCTTTGCCTTGATGATGGCCCTGGGCCAGGAAACGGCTCACCTGGTCTTTGAGCGCGGGGCTTTTGACAGGCGTGACACGGAGATGGCCTCCCTCGCCTTAAAGGCTTACTTGTGGGGTTTACCTTTCTACGGTCTTTATAAAATCTTTGCGCCGACCTTCTTTAGTTTGGATCGCCCTAAAGTCCCCGTGTTTATCTCCATGACCGCTATCGCTCTTAATATTGTTTTCTGTGTATTAATGGTGCCTCACTATGGCTTTTCTATTTTGGCCTTGGGAACGAGCCTTTCCATGCTGGTGAATTGTACCTTGCAGGGGGTTTTCCTCGCTAGTTTATTAAAACTTAAGCCGAGCTTCTTCTTTGATCTGCGCCTCTTAAAAGTATTAGTGGCAGGAGCTCTGGCATGGCTTGTCGTGATGCAAGTAAAGCCTCATCTCTATCTCTTGGAAGCACCGCTTCTGGCGCGTGCTGGAGGCTTCGTCACAAGTTGCGCCATTGGTGCCCTTGTTTATCTCTCAATTCTCTTTGTTGTTGGCGAAGGTCATTGGGTGAAGAAGGTCCTCAAAAAGAAATAAATTGTTGTTTTTAGTTAATTCTCTTCTTGTAGGAACAATATCATTTAGATAGACTGACAATAATATTACGTTTTAGCCCTTAGGGTCATTTTTTTAGGATATGTTCATGAGAACTGATTTTGACACCCTCAGAACTCTCGCAGCTTATACGATCAATCTTTTGGCCGAGTCCAATATGATTGAATTCGATATTGAAAAGCGTGAAGCTCTGATTGAAGCTATGGCCACAGAGTATGGTGTAAGCTTTGCGACGGATGAGGATATCCGTGATCAGGCAATAGAAGAAGTAGAAGACAAAATGGGTGTGGATAATCTTCCAGAGGACGTCACTGAAAGTGAAATGTTCAACCACGCTCGTAAAGAAATCATTAAGTCATTTTCTGGCGAAAATATCTCAGGACTCTACCTTGTTGAGAGTCTCCACCAAGCAGCACTTCGTATGACTAAGTTTCTTATGGACTGCGAGTTGATTGATGATGTTTTTGGTACAGATGAAGACATCCATGCTTTTCTTGTAGCAAAAATCAGAACTTTTTCTACCAAGAAAAACTAATCCTCACCTCATTAAATGGTTAGCCTTTGGGAAGGAGTTTTTTAAGAAAAGACTCCTTCTTTTTTTTGCTCGTTTTTTCCCAGCAGTAATTTAATTTTTCAAGAAGGTCTTCTGTGGTGAAAGGCTTGAGGATGTAATTGGTTGCACCTGCTTCAAAAGAGTTAATGATGATTTCTTGTTGTGACTCTGTAGACATCACTAAGAATGGGCAGTCCTTTAAGATGGCATGCCCTTTGAGCTTCTGTAGAATTTCAAGACCGACACCGTCTGGGAGGTGCATATCAGAGATCACCATATCAATGGATGTCTGACTTTGATCGATGAGATTGAGAAGTTTAAGACCTTCGCTAATTGATCGCGCCACAATCACTTCTCCGTGAAAGCCGAGTTTTTGCAAACTTTCGAGAAGATTATCTAAATGGGTTTGTGTGTCTTCAACAACAAAGAAATCAATATTGCGGGGAATATCTTCAAGACCATCTGAGCTCATGGCTTTCATTATAAAGGAGAATTCTTTTAAGTCCTAAAATTATTTCTAGTAGACCTAGGAATCTTCGGGAGCTTGCCAGGTAAGGTTGAGCATCATTTCTTCAAAGTAAGGGCCTTCAACGACACCGTTGAGAACAGAGGAGAGACTTGTGGCAAAGAGGCACTCCTGACGACGATGGTCTCTTATTAGGAAGGCATCGAGGTAGCACCTCTCGGTTCCCTTTTGAGTCGCTGTCCCCTCAATACGGACCATTTCAAGGTCGCCTGCTTGAACTTCTTCTCTCTTTTTAAAGTCCCCTGGCATGAGAATATCGCTGCTGTCGAGATCAAAAACCATTTCAAGTTCTTCAATGCGATTCTTGAAGTCCTCTTCTATAGTGATGTCTTTATTGAGGTTACCTTCCCACTTAAGAGTGGCGGCCCAGTCATAGCGGGTGTCTGTCCGTTCCCACCTTATAAGGTCGTCCTCGTTAGCTACCAGTCCCCACCAAGAGGGGATTTTGAAAGAGAATTGTTTAAAGGAAAAGTCCTTCGCATTTTCAAGAAAGCTATCCTTTTCCTCCAACACAACCACAAGAGTATAAAGGAGGGAAAGCAGGAAGAGACCTAATAGGGTCCAGCTAAGCCAGTTGTCACTAATCATGGGCCCTTTATGGCGAATTCCATGGCATATGACAAGCTCATCCTATTAGATAAGGTTAACAATTTCAGTGATTTAGCTCAGCTAATGGCGCTAGGTGATCAAAAACTAAAGTAAATCAACGATATCACCGATAAATCTAATGAGTTATAGCGGACTTAGTCCATATTGAGAGAAATCGGAGCCGAATTATGTGGTATCGAAACTTTAAATTATGCCTTTCTCGCGAACGAGTTTTTACGGCACTCCTTCTAGCTGTTCTGTTTCAAGTGCAGAGCGTACAAGCCAATCGCTTTGATGATTGTGAGCATGTGGCCATGTATGAAGAAGAGCATCGAGCTTGTATTCGCATGGAAATTATTGGAAGCGGCAATGTCGATTGTGTGGACTGTCTCTTTAACTCACAACCCGAAACAAATCCTTGGGTTGAAGCTCTAGGCATTGTGGCCGGACCACTCGCTTACTTTGGTTCAGCTTATGTTGGAGCCCGCTACGCTTATAAATCACAACAAGAGTGGGCCAATGCTTTTGAAGCAGGTCACGCAGCTTGTACTTCAAGATTTAATTCATACTTAGATTATTCCATCACTCGTGGAGCTAACCCCATCCTTCCTGATGAAGCCCAAGGCATGATGAGCTGTAACGGTTCGCCTTACGGTGCTTACGCAGGTTTTGGCGGTTTCGCTGGAAACGGTTTTGGTGGTTTTGGTAGTCCCTTTATTGGAGCTGGTTTCACGCCTGGGTTTATGGGCGGCATGATGGGACCTGGCTTCGGTATCGGTGCCGGCATCGGAATTGGCGGTGGCCTCGGTGGTGGTTTCGGTGGTGGTTTCGGCATGCCAGGATTTGGTATGGGTGGAATGCCTGGTATCGGCGGTGGTATCTATGGCGGCATCGGTGGAGGCCTTGGCTTTCCTGGTGGCGGTCTAGGTGGCGGCCTCTATGGTGGAATTGGAATGCCTGGAATTGGCTTTGGAATTGGCGGTGGAATGCCTGGAATTGGCTTTGGAGTTGGCGGCGGAATGCCAGGAGCTGGATTCGGTATGGGCTACGGTATGGGTGGCATGCCTGGCGCGGGCTTTGGATTAGGATATGGAATGGGAATGCCCGGTGGCGGTTTCGGCATGGGTCTTCCTTACGCTGGACTTGGCGGTGGAATTAACCTCGGTTTTGGTGGTGGTCTAGGCTATCCAGGAGCTGGAGGTGGAGCCGTGATGTGTTTCACAGCACCTTGTCCTGGAGCTGGCATGGGTGGCGGTCTTTATGGCGGCATCGGTGGTGGTTTCGGATTTCCCGGCGGTGGCATGGGAATGGGCACTCCTGGTTGGGCCTTTGGCGGACCTGGAATGATTAATGGTGGCATCGGTATCGGTGGCGGTCTTGGTGTACCTCCGTTTGGCGGTGGTTTCAATGGCGGAATCGGCGGTGGCCTCAATGGTGGCATTGGTGGCGGTTGGATGCCTGGTGGATCTTACTGGGGTAATACTGGTGGCTTCCAAGGTAATAACTTCTGGATGCAACAGCAGCAACAGCAAATGCAGGCCATGCAACAACAACAGTCACGCTCAAACTTTGCGAACTATATTAATCAGTCAAATTATCAGACTGGTCGAGCAGCAGCTCAAGGTCTCTATCATAATTACCTCCAAGCAGGACAGGCCTATGGTGCCGGTGTTCAGGGCATGGGCGGCTATGGTTATGGTGGAGCCGGCTACGGTGGCTTCTTCGGTGGAACTCCTTATGGCATAGGCGGTGTTCAAGCTGGTGCGTCCCTAGGGGGCTACATCGGTGGCGGCATTGGCTTCGGTTTCGGCTTTTAGGATCCGATAACCTTCGACCTTCTTCGTCAGAGCTTTTTCAAGTATCGGTCACGTGCATAAGCACGCTCCCTCACTTTTAAAAGCTCTTCCTTGAATCTCTCGCTTCTCGAATCCTAAAAGCGTTTTTAGGATCCGATAACCTTCGACCTTCTTCGTCAGAGCTTTTGCTAGCGGCGGTCACATACAGTCGTATGCTCCCTTGCTAGCGCAAGCTCTTCCTTGAATCTCTCGCTTCTCGAATCCTAAAAGGAATTAGGTATCACAATCTTTGAATGAAAAGATGAGTCTGTTAGATGAGATGATCTAACCCGTTACCTGAAACCGGTAACCTTCTACCTGCAATTCGTTACCTGTAACCGGTCACCAGCTACCAGCAATTCGTAACCGGCCACCTGTTTTTACTTATTATGAATCAGAGTTTTGATGTCGTGACGGAAGATCACTTGGATTTTGTCGGCGTCGATGAGTTTCTCAATGATACCAGGACCGAACTTGGGGTGGTCGATGATGTCACCAAGTTCAAATTTTGTTTTGATATTATATTTTTGAGATTTTGAGCTTGAGCTTGCAACCTTCTCCATCCAGATATCAGAAATGGAATCTTTCGTTGAGGCCTTAGTCTTTTTACCACGACGAGTTTTGGATGCTTTTACGGCGGAAGGATCTTTGTAGGCATGAGTACCTTGACATGTTTTACACTGAACTTTGCCAATGGTTGTATCACTCTTCATTGTCACTATGAGGTGGGCCAATGTGAGTTTACATTTATTACAATAGGAGAGAACTTCTTTTCCAACGCCCAGCTGACTCATGAATATCCTTTGGGTATAACTGATGTACGGGTTTTTAGATAGTTAAAGTAGTTGACGTTGCGTCCAAAGTAAAGACGGTATGCAATGGATTAAGTTGGCGAAAAAAGGGCCACAGAGTGACAAAAGGCAGTCCTAGGTTACTGAAATTACAAGAAAAAGCTCGGGCACTTCCGCGTAAGCCTGGCTGCTATCTCATGAAGTCATCTCAGGGGAAGGTTCTTTATGTCGGAAAGGCAAAAGACCTCAAGGCCCGCGTTTCTAGTTATTTTCAAAACTCGGCGAAGTCCCCCAAGACGGAAATTCTTGTGGGTCATATTCGAGATTTCGACTTCGTCTTAACTGATACCGAAGCCGAAGCCTTAGTTCTTGAAAATAACCTCATCAAAAAACACACGCCAAAATATAACATCATGATGAGGGATGATAAGTCCTATCCCTATGTGACCGTTGATTTCAACGAAGACTTTCCGCGGCTTCTCTATCAAAGACGAGTTAAGCGCACTCAAGGAAAGAAGGTTTTTGGACCCTTTGTTCACGGAAGTAGTATCTCTGATGTTCTAAGGATTATTGTGAAGTCTTTTCAGCTTAGAGATTGTACTTTACGTGAATTTCAATCAAGAAAAGAGCCCTGCCTTCTCTATCAAATTAAGCAATGTAGTGCTCCCTGCGTGAATAAGATTAGTAAGAGTGACTATGCTCGAGACCTCGAGCTTGCGACCAACTTCTTTGAAGATAAGGGCGAGCAGTCTCTTGAGATCTTAGAGATGCGCATGCATGAGCTCGCAGATAATGAAGAGTTTGAGCATGCGGCAATGATTAGGGACAACTTAGAAGTCCTTCGCAAATTTATGGAATTTAGTCGTCAAGAAAATGCAGAGATTAAAGGCGACGCAAGAAATGTGGATATTCTTGCTTACCATATAGGTGATATTGAAGTGGACTTAGCAGTTTACCTTATTCGAAATGGACTCTTGCTTGGCCATAAGAACTTTCATTTTCCAGTCGTAGATTGCTCTGAAGAAGTGGAGAGTGAGGTTATCAACTTCTTTTTTCAGTACTACTCTTCGGGCTCGGAGGCCCTGCCGGAAGTCATTGCGACAGACTTTTCAAATGAAAATAATCAACTCTTTGAAAAGGCACTTGCGAGTATTTCAGATATTAAAGTACAAAAACCCAAGACCAAGAATCTCGATCTCTCTAGCCTCATGAAGCTTACGAAGGATCATGCTAAGGAACATCAACGAGTTCGCATAACCAATGAAGATTCTGTTTACGTTGGCCTTAATAAACTTAAGGAACTTTTAGGCTTAAGAGAGCGTCCTGTTACACTAGAATGTTATGACATCGCCATATTCCAAGGACAATCTCCAACTGCGGCTCAGATCGTCTTTCGTGATGGTAAACCCGATAAAAAGTCATATCGCTATTATCACCTTGAGGAGAGAGCTGAGGGAAATAATGACTTTGCCATGATGAAAGAGGTTTTAGAGAGAAGAATTGATAACGGTGACCTGCCTGATGTTTTCATTGCCGACGGGGGCAAGGGTCAATTAAGTACTTTTCAAAAGGTATTGGAAGAGGCCGGTCTTGATATTCCTGTATGTTCGATTGCGAAGTCCAAGGCAAAGGGGGAGTTTCATTCTGAAAAGATTGAGAGAACTGAAGAGAGGCTCTTTATTCCCAACCGTTCAAATCCTTATCTTTTGGCCAAAAATAAGTCTCTCTTTAAAATTGTGACTCAGATGAGAGATGAGGCCCACCGCTTTTCTCGAAAGCTTCACCATAAGGCCGAAAAGAAAAGAACGATCAGTAGTTGGGTGGATCAGGTTGAAGGAGTCGGACCAAAAATGCGTGAGAAAATCCTTTCTAATCTTGAACTTAGCCCGACAGATCTCTCGCGAATGTCACCTGAAAAAATAGCAGAGGAACTGGATGTTCCTCTGAGAATTGCAAAGAATATTCTTAAAGTTGTGATTCCAAATTAGAAACTAGTTTAGAACATGCAATAATTTCTTATTGCCACCACCACATTCAGGACATCTTGCAGTTTCTTGAACATAGAGGTTTTTGTAGTCAGAAAGATGGGTGAAAATAAGCTTTCCTCCACATACTTTACAGTCATCGATTTGCTTTTTTACTTGGTTGATGTCGCCGAAGTATTCTTCGAATCTTTCAAATTTAAAGTCGACCTCTTTTGTCATGGCCGTTCTCCTCAAATTTAGGGGTCGTTGACCCGTTGCAGGTATATACTTATTCGACGACTTAGAGCATTGTCTTTATATAGACCTTGGACTTTGGCAGCACTTGGATTAAATTACCTAAAGAACTGAAAAAGGTGACTGTAAGTGTCAGATATTGACTACCGTAAGCTAAGAAAATCCCAATCAGAACTGATAAGAAAAGGCTCTTTTCCCTTCCCAACTTACGCGGAAGCTCTTTTCTCTCAGGTTCTGGTGACGAGAAAGCCCCTTTCCCACGCCTTGGGAGAGAGGCCTTCGACTAAGGCGAAAACTCCAGTTGCCTTAAGGGGGCCAGAGGTTGCCCATGAAAAAGTGGGACAGGCT
>JAUIBX010000113.1 GCA_030427595.1 Bacteriovoracia bacterium
TCTTATTGATAAGTCCGTTCGTTTTGATACCACCTTTACTATAAACGAAGCAGCCCTTGAGCACTTTCATGGGTTAAGCACGAAGGAAGTCTACCGTGTTTTTGATGAGTCTTGTCAGGCAGGAAGAAAGGGCATTTTTAGTTGGTTTTCTAGTCTACTTAAAATTTGTGAGCGCTCGCTTAAAAAGTCCTATGATCAGTATCAAAAGGAACGCATTGTTCATGATTACCAGGCCATAACTTATAAGAGCTGCAAGAAAGATTTGAAGACCTATCGTCGTAAAAAGCGTTGGCTCTCTTCTCGCAGAAAACGTCAATTCTTAGAGGCCTGTATGCAAAGGAAGAATTTAAAAAGTAGGGAAGAGGCAACTAACGAAATACCTGTATGGCAACTCACACGCCTTATGAAAAATATCCACAAGAGGCTTCCTTCAAAAGTTCACTTCTATCAACTCTTTGGCTACAAGAATGTTTTTATTCATGGCCACTTCTCAGGTGAGAAAGTTGATGGTTTTGCTTTTGATCATTACTTTCGTGAGGGTATTTTTAGGGGAACCGGTACTGTTGCTAACTCAATGAAATTACTAAAGATTCGCTCGCCAGAGTCAACAAATTCCTTATAAATATTTAGTATTCTTAACTAAACTCCCGTCTTATAGACTCCGAAAAAAAGGAGTATTAGTGGGAGAATATCAATATGGCCCATTTATTATTAGTGGATGATGACCAGATCAACTCAAAGATCTTTTGTAAAAGGTTGACCAAAAGAGGGCATACTGTTGATGTTGTTTTTAATGGGGGCGATTGCCTGCAATACATTCAAAGAGAAGATCTCCCTAAAGACCTCATCATTATTTTAGATATCGTTATGCCAGGCCATGATGGCCTTGAAGTTCTTCAAAGAATTCGTGAGAAATTTCCTCCTATGGAGTTGCCGGTCATTATGCTCTCAGGTGAAGAGGGAACCGAAAAGATTGTTGAATGCTTAAATGAAGGCGCCAATGATTATCTTACGAAGCCGGCCAATATTGATATTGCCCTTGCTCGTATTAAAACTCAATCTGAACTAATGGACTTTTATCAAGGTCACATGAAGAAGAAACAACTGGAAACGATCAATTCTATGGTGGCCACTTTTAACCATGAGATTAATAACCCCCTAACAATTGCCCTTGGAAGTTTAAGAAGAGACTTTAAGAAGATTGATGAAAGGCGAGTTACCATCGCAGTAGAGGCCTTAGTTCGCATTGCAGATATCGTTAAGAAGATTGAGCGTGTGACCAAAGAAGGTGAAGTGGAAACTGACACCTATGTGCAAGACACCAAAATGATCAAACTTAAATAGGACAACTGTGAAGCGTTTTAAAAAAGATATCGCCAATTCAATTGACGTTCTCGCTGTCTATCAAGAAGTTTCCTTTGATAACTCCATTGTTTCAGTGACGGATCAACAGGGAACGATTCTCCTTGCTAACAAAAAATTCTGTGAAATCTCAGGATACTCTGAAGAAGAGCTCCATGGCGCAAATCACCGCATTGTGAATTCTGGTTATCACCCTAAAGAGTTCTTTGAAGAAATGTGGCAGTCTCTTTTAAAAGGAAAGAAGTGGCAAGGTGAGATTTGTAATCGCGCTAAAGACGGCTCCATTTACTGGGTCGACACTACTATTACGCCTGTTTGGAATGAAGAAAAGAAAGAATATGAGTTTATTTCCATTAGACTTGAAGTCACTCACAGAAAACGCTTTGAAGAAGTTCTTGGTCGCATCGAAGAAGTCGGCAATATTGGCTACTGGGAGTGGCATATTGAAAAGAACACCCTTTTTTGGTCCGATATGGTTTATCAAATCCATGGACTGACAAGGGAGGAATACAAACCCGAAGTTGAAAGTTCAATTGAAAACTTTGCTCCTGAATACCGTGACACTTTGGCCGCTTGTCTTGAAAGGGCACTTCAAGATGGTGAAGGCTACGATATTGAACTTGAAGTCTTTCATAAAGATGGTCATCGTGTGTGGACCCGTGCTGTAGGTCAAGCGGAGTTTGTAGGAGGGAGGCCCTTTCGCGTTTATGGCACCTTTCAAGATATTGATAAGAGAAAGCGCATACACATGGATTACGCCAAGTCTCAAGTTCAATTGCAACTGGCCGTTGAGTCCGCAGGAATTGGCAACTGGGTATACGACCCTGGTAAAGACAAATTGACTTGGGATGAGGCCAGTTTTGATCTCTTTGGCGTTAAGAAGGAAGATTTTGGAGGCCGCATTCAAGATTGGATCAATACCTTGGTTCCTGAAACTCGGGATGAGAGTTTACAAAACTTTAGTCGTTGTTTAGAGACCCAAGATGAAGTTTATAATAACGAATTTGAGATCATTCATCCCACTAAAGGGCGGCGAACCATCAAAGGACGGGCCTTTATTAGTTACAATAGTGAAGGTCTGCCCACAGAGGTTGTAGGTCTCAATTGGGATATTACTGAAGAAAGGGAAGCCCAAAAGATTCTAGTTGAGGCCAGAGAAAAAGCCGTTAATGCTACTCACGCCAAGTCAGCCTTTTTGGCCTCCATGTCTCATGAGATCCGCACACCGATGAATGGTCTTATGGGAACTCTTGAGTTATTGAGTGAAACTAAGCTCACCAAGTCTCAAAAAGAACTTCTTGATACTATTCAGATGTCAGGAGAACAGCTTCTTAATGTTGTTAATGACATTCTCGATTTTTCAAAAATTGAAGCGGGAAAAATGGAGCTTGAATACAGAAATTTAGATCTTCATCGCCTCCTTAAGGGAGTGAAGGCGATCTTTGAAGTCCAGGCCAATAAGAAAGGACTTGAACTTTCCTTTGAGCAAGGAAAAGATGTGCCACGCTATATTAAGGGCGATGAAACCCGCCTTAAGCAAATCCTTACGAATCTTGTTTCCAATGCCATCAAATTTACGGCCAAGGGCTCTATAAAAATAGAGGTGCACTCTGTTGGTAAGGGAACATCTGATGACATGAAAACCCTCCTCTTTAAAGTCACAGATACGGGGCTTGGGATACCACTGGATAAGCAAAAGGAACTCTTTGATAGCTTCACCCAAGTTGATGCGACCACTACCAGACGCTTTGGCGGAACGGGACTTGGCCTTGCCATTTGTAAGTCCCTCGTTAACAGCATGGGGGGCCAAATTGGTGTAGATAGCGTTGAGGGGAAAGGTTCAACCTTCTTCTTTGAAATGATGACGGCAGTTGGAGAAGAGGAAAGGGATAGATCAAGCGCTGTTCATGATCATGCGATTTATCGCAACGACTTAAGAATCCTTCTAGCAGAAGATAATAGAACCAATCAAAAACTTGCCATCTCTTTTCTTGAAAAATTAGGCTTTAGTGGTTCACAAGTGGTTGTCGCAGAAAATGGCCTAGAGGCCTGTCATCAGGTGGAGAAAAGTATGGGCGAAGGCAGGCCCTTTGATCTTATTTTGATGGATATGCAAATGCCTGAAGTCGATGGAGTTGAGGCCACTAAAAGAATTATTTCTCAATGGGGAGAGAATGCTCCCATTATAGTGGCCATGACGGCGAATGTTTTTGAAGAGGACCGTAAAAGGTGTCTTGATGCGGGTATGAAAGACTTTGTCACTAAACCCATAAAGAAGAAAACTCTTATTGAAACTTTAAATACCTACTTCTCAGATAAAGAACTTGAAGGAATAATGATTAACAGCGAGCCTATTATGACGCAAACATCTTATCAGTATCTTGATACGGAAAAGCTTCTTTATGAATTTGGAGAAGATTTTGATATTTTTGAAGAACTCGTTGAAGATTTTAAGGATCAAGTGCCTGAGTTTGTCTCAACTATTAAGGCAGCCCTCCAAAATAAAGATGCCAAGGCCATCCAAGCTGCGGGTCATATCCTAAAAGGTATTGTCGGTAACTTCTATTGTAAAAAACTTAAAGAGGCGGCCTTTGACTTAGAGATGGCAGGAAAAGAAGAAAACTTTGATGTGGTGGAGGAGAAGCTGGGAATTTTTCTCTCTCTTAATGAAATCGTTTCTAAAGAGTTACAGACCCTCATCAAAGAGAGATCAGACTCCTCACAAGCGGCTTAAGGCCTCTGTCACAGAAACCTTGGGTTTCCAGCCAAGATGCTCAACCGCCTTCTTATGATCAAAGTAATGATCCTTACTTAATTGAAGAGCGACAAATCTCGTCATGGGCGGGTGCCAATTATAGACCTTTAAAAACTCTGCACCTTTTTCAATTAAACCACCTACCTTAAAGGCCTTTTGAAAGGAAATCTTCTTTTGCACTGGCGGAATTTGGTAGTGCTCTAGAATATCATTAATAAAATCCCATAGGACAACAGGGCCTTGGCCAATGAAGTAGGCCTCGCCACCGACAAGCTGTGGTCTTTCTCTTAATGCCTGCCATGCTTTGATATGAGCATCAGCTGCATTTTCGACATAGAGGACATCCACTTTATTGGTGCCATCGCCAACGATCTTTAAACGGCCCTTATTTGCGGCCTCTACCAAGCGAGGAATAAGGTTGCGATCCCTTGGCCCAAAAATGAGGTGGGGTCTCAGGGCAACTGTT
The DNA here is from genome assembly GCA_030427595.1 of Bacteriovoracia bacterium. Taxonomy (GTDB): domain Bacteria; phylum Bdellovibrionota; class Bacteriovoracia; order Bacteriovoracales; family Bacteriovoracaceae. Next base: position 4,584 of record JAUIBX010000113.1, read on the forward strand.
TTGATCCCCTGGCCATTTTGTTCTAAGACCCACTTCTCTGCTTGAGCTTTTGAAGCTCCGTAGCGACTATAACTCTCTTTTGGGTAGGGGGTAGATTCATCGACGCCACTTAGCGAATTCTCTCCAAAGACTACACTAGGGGTACTCGTGTATATGAAATTCTCAATGCCATTTTCTCTAGCGGCATGGAGGGCATTTTGGGTGCCGAGTACATTGGTTTCGTGGAAGTCGGAACGTTTTCCCCACATGGCGACTTTAGAGGCAGTATGAAAGAAAACGTCATGACCTGCACAAGCTTGTGTCAGTTTTTCTTTGTCACTAAGGGAGCCTTGAATGGTGGTGACACCCTTCTCTTCTAGCTCAGGATAGGTAGCTCGGGAATAGCTGGTGATCTTATGACCTTCTTTTAACAACTGATCAATAATATGGGAGCCAAGAAAGCCACCACCACCTGTGATAAAGACTTTCATGAAATTCTTCCCTCTTCGATCATGGTCTTGAGTTTAAGGCGATCAATTTTAATATTGTGGCGTACATCAACAGGGAACTGGGAATGAAAGTAGACTCTTTTAAAGGGAGGCTCGTTCTTTTGTGCACTAGTGCCTTCAAGAATTTCTTTGGTGAGGCCTTCTTTCTCTTTTGAGGTGAGTTTACGTTTGGGTTCAATGACCAAAGAGGGCAAAACCACACCATTAATTGTGGGACCAACAAAAGCACACTTATTAATAAGAGGGTGACTTAAGAAAGGCCCCTCTTGGGGAATACTGGGGAGGGTCTTGTCGTCAATGGTCACGCGGTGGCTCTTTCTGCCGCAAAACCACAAAAGCCCTTCTGAGTCGATATAGCCGAGGTCACCCATGCGATGCCATAGGGGAAGATTGCTATTGCCTGTTGATATTTTGGCCTCAGCCGTTTTTTCTTTCATGTCCACATATTCTGGTGTCACCATTTGAGAGAGAACGCAAATTTCTCCTAGTTGTCCGGGTTCAACCCAACTGACGTCTGCCTCTCTCGCAAGAATATCCTCTGTAATGGGAGCGATCTTAATAGTGGTTTCGGGAGCGGATCTGCCGACACACGTTCCCTGACCGGCCACCATTCTTTCTTTAAAAGAGTTTAAAACTTCTGTACCCGAGATATTGGCCACAGGCAGGCATTCAGTGGCGCCGTAAGGAGTGTAGGTATCGCCATGGGGAAGAATTTCTCTAAAGTCCTCGTGAAGAGAGAGAGGAACCGGAGCTCCAAACATCACCACATATTTCACACTAGGAAGTGTGATCCTCTCTTTCTTGCAATAATCCGCCACTCTCTTCCAAATGGCCGGGCTTCCCGCCACAAAAGTTGCCTGATGATCATAGATATTTTGGACTAACCATTCGGGATTACACTGGGCAGGTTTTGAGGGGTTCATGGCCGGAATGGCCGACTTCATGCCCATAGTAATAGTAAAGAGGCTAAAGAGGGGAAAGCCCGGTAAATCAACTTCACTAGGTCCAAGGTTAAACATTTCTTTAAGCTTCTCAACTTGGGCATTAAAAATACCGTGGGTGTAGCGCACGCCCTTAGGGATACCTGTTCCACCAGAAGTGAAAAGAATGGCCGCAGTATCACTAGCTTTCACCTCTTCCATAAGAGGTTCATGAGGTTTCCCAACTTGTGAGTGACGCCATTTTTTAAGAGATTGCATTCTACCCCAAGTGATCCCCTTAGTGGTCACAAAGTGCTTCACCGTCTTAAAGGCCTTAGAAAAAACCACGCGGATAAAGTGAACTTCAGGTTCGGCAATCAAGGCCACTGGTCTTATATGAGAGACGGCATTCAGAAGGCTCTTTCTGCCCATACCTGGATCAATAAAGACAGGCACTAGACCAAGACGAAAAACTGCAAAAGTGACAGCGGAAAAATCGAGGCTGGGTCTAATAAAGATCAGGACACGATCTCCTCTTTTTAAACCCATCTCTTTGATCTTCCATGCATAGAGGCGAGAGCGCTCTTCTAATTCTTTGAAGGTGAGGGAGTCATAGAGAAAAGTACCATGGGATTGGGGTTTACCACCTCTGGCACAAGTGACCGCCACTCGATGAGGGTGAAGCTCAGCAAGCTCTGGTAATTTTCGAGCAATATTAAAATTCACTGAAGAAACTCCGTGATTTTAGTGCGAGTGACTTCAGGTTCATCCTCTAAGAGGTAGTGTCCTGCACTAGTGAGAAGACAAGTCTGAGCCTGGGGATAGAACTCCTTCCATCTTTCATAGAAGTGGGGGCTAAAACAAAAGTCTTTTTCGCCCCAAAGGAGAAGCTTCTCGCCCGGAAGGTCTTTTAATTGATCTTCGATCTCTTTAAGGGTCTTCCACGTCGGATGAGATCTCGTCATGGGGATGTCTTTAACAAAGCGGGCGGTGGCAATTCTGTTTTCATAGTTATTGTAGGGAAGAAGGTAGCCTGCCTTAATCGTTGAGGTGAGAGGCTTTTCTACGGCCATAAAGGTGGCAGGCCACGCAAAAGCATTAAAGTGGCGCACCAAACGTTCTCCTACCACGGGGATCTTACAGAGAGCGATTCTTTTGGGGATTTGTTCATCGGTGTAGGCCGCCGTATTCATAATCACACTGCGACCAAGTTTTTCTTTGTAAAGGCAGGCCAGACCCATGCCAATGGCCCCTCCCCAGTCATGAACAATGAGGTCAAACTTTCGTCCTTCATCTAACTGAGGAAGAAGGGTTTCTTTAAAGAGTTCAGCTAGATTATTAACATGATTCTTTAAAGTGTAGTCATAATCTTGTGGTTTTGAACTTAGGCCACAGCCAAGGTGATCAACTGCAATAACCCTGCGGGTCTTAGAAAACTCTTTAATAATATTGCGGTAGAAAAAGGACCACGTCGGGTTGCCATGAACCATAACGACGGGAGGAAGTTCACTATCCTTTGGGCCTTCATCAACATAGTGGAGTTGATGGCCTCCTTCTAAAGTGAAGAAATGTGATTCAAAGGGGTATTCACTTCTTAAGGTCTCGGGAATCATCATTGTATTTGAAGTATGAGGCGCGATCATGAGTTTCTTCTCCAATTGAGGCCAAGAATAATACTAGTTAGACCCGAGCCAATACCCATGAGGGCCACTCGATCATTTTCTTTTGGCCCTTGGGTGGGGTCGGCCAATAATCTTTCTAAAGTTAGAGGCAGTGCACTTGAACCAGTGTTGCCAAAAGTGGGGTAGGTGCGAAAAGTAGGCACCTCAAAGCAATTTAAAGTTTTTAAGGTGAGCTCTTCATGGGCCTTGCCCACTTGATGAGTGAGGACCCAAGAAAGATCACTTTCTTTCCAGGAAGATTCCTCTTTAAAGGCGTGCCAAGTCTCACTGGCCAGAGCGACTCCCTTTTCCATGAGTTTTTCACTATCAGTTTCCATCATAAGACCATGGGGGGAACCGTCTCCTTGGCACAGAATATTGGCCGAGCTATCAGTTCTCACCACTGCATGGTCAAGGAGGGCAAGAGGACTCTGCCCCTCACTTAAGTCACTAGCACTACCAAGGGCCACCGCAGTAGCAGCACTGCCAATGGTTAGGTTAGCGATATACTTCTTAATGGATTTTCGGTTGAGCTCACCATTATCTAATTTTTTATGGAGCTCACTAATGGTTTCTTCTAAGAGAGGACCACCATTTTCCCCACTGACAATAAGGGCCTTTTTAATAGAGCCTCTTTCAATCATTTCAGCGGCCATGACCATGGCATTAATAACTCCTAGGCAAGCGTTGGAGAGATCAAAGATCATGGCGTGGGCAGGAAGACCTAAGTTGGCGTGAACCACTGAAGCCGAGGAAGGCTCAAGAAAGTCACGGCATACAGAAGCAAAGATGAGAAGGTCAACTTCTTCTCTTTTTATGCTCTTTTCTTGAAAAAGCTTTTCTGCGGCTGCAGTAGCAAGGTCGCTGGGTCGGGTTCCCCTAGGCCAAGCTCTTCTCTCTTTAATACCTGTCATGAGCTCGAGACGCCCTTGGGGCAGCTTGAGACCATCGTAGATCTTTTTTAGCTGGTTTTCGATGTCATCTGAACTTATGACTTTGTCAGGAAGATGGGCCGCGAGGCCTAGAAGTGCTGTATTTTGATATTTCATGATCTTCCTTTGTGAGATTAAGGTGTGATAGATGAAGAGATCTCCCTTTCTTCATTTCCTTGAACTGTTGAGCCCTTATTTTGAGGCGTGCTGGCCATAAGACCGTGAAGGTTCGCCATGGAGATTCCACTAAGCATACTGCCAATAATGCCAAGAAATCCCTGATCAGTTCCACATAAGAAGAGTCCATCATAGGGAGTCGTTCCATCGCGGCTCTTGTCGGGAGACCCGTAAACACAGCCACCAAAGTGACCGGTGTAACGCTCAACTGTCGTGGGGCTAAAGACATCACTAAAGGTGATTTCCTTATTTTTAAAGCCAGGCATATAACTTTCAAGAATCTTAATAGACTCTTGAAGAACTTCTTCTTTCTTTTCTTTGTAGAGCTGAGGAGTCTTCTCTTTAAGTTCGCGCCATTGAGGGTAATTGGCCATCATGGTCAGGCGGTATACTCCCTCTTGATAGTCATCATCTCTAAAATTATTAGGTAAGCACAAGACAGCACTCTTATGATCAATAAGGCTTTCGGGCCTCTGGTAGCTATAGTGGTTTTGATTATTATGAAAGATAATGGTGTCTTTAAGACCAAAATCCTTTGGTCTTTCATTGAGTGTAATAATAGTTTCAGTGAAGCTGAGGCGACCAACTCGAGGGTTACTATCTATTTTTTCCTCGTCAATGAGTGAAAGGGTCTCCGGATAACCGGCACAACTTAATACTTTTGGAGTTTTTAAGGTTTGACCTCTATCGGTGACCACCCCAACGACTTTGCCTCTTTCTGTAATAATTTTTTTTACACCATTTCTGTAACAGACTTCGGCGCCCACCTCTTCGAGGCGATTTCTTAAAAGTTCAAGAATGCGCCTCACCCCTCCGCGGCTGCGACCAAAGCCTTCAATAAAAATGGATTTAAACATGATGACAAACTGGGAAAAGTCCATGTCATTTTCCCAGGCCGATCCATAGATCAGAAGAGGACAGAAAATCATCTCGACGAGGAGAGGGTCTTTAATAAAGCGTCTGACCTCGTCTTTGGCCATCACCGTTTTATTGTCGAGGGCGACTTCATTGAAGTTTTCAATGTGATGAAGGAGCTTTGAAAAGTTGTCCTTTTCATGGGGGAAGTTCTTTTCTATTTCACTAAGGAGGAGGTCCAAATCATTACTAAAACGTAGACCGACCTCAGGAAATTGCACTCGACTCTCAAATTGCGGGCTTAGCTGCAACTCTTCATAGGGGAGGCGCAACTGCTTTAATAGCTTAGTGAGAGGTCTTCCCCTTTCTTTCTTGGCCGCAAAATTGGTGAGGGCATGAAGGCCAACATCCAAGGATCTTTTGCGGCGATTATAATAGGAGTTAAGACCACCACTTATGGTGTGCCTCTCAAGAAGAAGGACTTTCTTGTCATACATCGCCAAGCGAATGGCCGCGGCCATGCCGGACATACCTGCGCCTATGATGACAGCATCGTAGGAGGTTTCCTTAGGGTCAAACTGACGACCCATGGGAATGGCAAGATTGACTTCTTCTTTTAAAAGGCCCATAAGAGTCTTATTTAAAGCTTACTACTGCATTTTGGGCGTAAGGTACTCAACACAGCTATTCATGGTGGCCAGTTGAGGGTAGTCCTCTTGAGGAACTTCTACTTTGTGGCGCTTTTTTAATTCCATAACGATATCTAGAAAGTCCATGCTATCGAGGTCAAGCTGCTCACGAAGGGCAACACTATCATCAAGATTTGAGAGATCCTCATCAAGGGCCACGTCTTCGATAATGTCTAATACGATTTGTCTGACTTCTGTTGCTTCCATTTTTACTCCTTTTCAAATTTGGTGATGATGAGGGCCGAGTTGATCCCTAGCATCCCAAAACTGTTATTTAAAATTGTTTTAACTTCTTTATGAACTGGTCCCTTAACCACGAGTCCTTTCATTTCGCACTCTGGGTCAAGTTCTTCAATATTGCGACAACTGTGGACCATCCCATCTTCAAAGGAGGGTAGGTTGCCTGCTAGCTCCAACGCTCCAGCTGCTCCCATGCAGTGGCCAATAAAGCCTTTGGAAGCGTTGATCAGGGTGTTGTCACTTTCATTAAAGACCTGAGCGACGGCCTTACATTCTTGAATATCTCCTTGCATCGTTCCTGTCGCGTGCATGGAAACCACATCAATATCATGAGGAGTCATGCCCGCCTTTTTCATGGCCTTTTGCATACACTCAATTTGCCTCTCTGTATTGGGGAGAACAAAGTCAGTGGCATCACTATTGACGTGATAGCCTGCAATCTCAGCATAAATCTTAGCTCCTCTTGCTTTGGCGTGGGCCAGTGATTCAAGGACATAGAGGCAGCCCCCTTCACTGACAGCAATGCCATTTCTATTCTTATCAAGTGGGCGTGTCGCCAAAGTTGGATCATCGTGAGTTCCCAAAGCACCC
>JAUIBX010000114.1 GCA_030427595.1 Bacteriovoracia bacterium
TAAAACACCCGCGAGAGTTGCCCCGGCAATGGCACAGAGAAATTGACCTTCCAAGTCCTATTTCATAATCAATCTTTAAAAGCTCTGGTCCATACTGACACGCCTTCTTAGAAACATAACCAATATAGGCACCTGCCCTCACATGCTTTTTCTTATCATCAGCATCATAGCCGCCGGCCACCACTTCTGCGAGAAGACCCACCTGAGCAATTTCTCCCAACTCTCGTGCCAAATTAAAGTCATGAAAGGGTTCAAAACCCTCTAAGGTATTTTTGCAATCAATACAGTCATCAGAACCCTGATCAGTGTTTTGGGAACTCGTCATTGAATTACTCACCAAACCATAGTCATAGGAAAGGTCGAGATCGAGATGATCAGCACAGTTCTCTTCCTGACAAATTTGTAAGCTTGGCATACTCACTCGCTCCTCTTCACGGTCTAAGGCCGTACTAGAAAAGGAAAAAACAATGGTGATTAAAAAGATGATTTTTTTCATATATGAGTTATGAGCAAATCATAGGCCAAAAGAGACTAATTAAGCTATTGAATATTCATCAGAATACTTCTTCTCCCTCAATGCCAGCAATTTAATAGCGAAGAAGAGCATAGTTACAGCACTCTTTGTGAAGCGGGTCTTCTCAGTTATCGCCCTATCGACACCTCTTTGATGGCCAGAATTCAAGGCCTAAGAAAACCTGCGGGTGCTCTTCTTATTCCAAGGAAAAAAGCCGAACTCCTACGAGATATCAAGTCCTTCATTCTCTCTAAGCTTGAACAGAAATTTCTCATGCAAAGACAGATTCGTGACTGCTTTGTCTTTCATATGAATGAACCTAGTAATGTGACAGAAGAATGCCGTCAACAAGTCACCCTTATGCGCCAAACCACAAGAGAGGCCTATCCTCTCTTGAGAAAGAATATGGCCATCATGGAGGAAGTAAATCATGACGGAACTATTGATCCCGACATTGAACACCCTCAAAATATTCATTAGGTTCTCCCCCTAAGTGAAAATGAAAGAGCAGAAGTTGAGGCCATTCTCAAAGAGGACCTGCGTAGAGAAAGACAACATTACCAACAACGCTTTAGAGAACGCTACAACTGCCCCACTCCAGAGTTTCTGGCGGCAAATCCTCAAATCAGAGCGAGTCGTTTTTGTCGTCAACGGATTCAAGGTCATACCACCCGTCATATGGAAGGCCACCGCAACCAACTTCAAGAACAGGCCAAAGAAAATTACCAAACTATTCTTAACGAAGCCCCCTTTCTTGCCTTTATCGGACAACAAGAAATTGCAAGCGGTCCCTATGGCGCAGACACGGCGATCATGGGGGCGCTCGATACCATGGCCGACCATGCTCTTAGCGAGCATGAGAAGTGGTCACAAAAGAGCGAAAGTGAGTTTAGAGAATTCTTTAGGTATCCCCACGTCATTGAGGAATTTATCACCTCACGAAATTACAGCACAAGCCAACTGATGTGTGACCTCTATCAGGACTATCATGAAATGTATGGTCCTGGAGGGACTGAGGAGATCATGGAGACAGTCGGTATTGCAACTGCCGCTCTCGTTGGTGGTGGATTATGTGCGATGACAGCAGGTCTCGGCTGTGCGGTTGCCGTCGCCGTAGGGACAGAAGCGCTGGCCATAGGTTCTTCCCAACTTGACCTGGATCAAACCCTAAGCCTCAATCGTTCAGGACTGACCTCAAGCCAAGATGTCGCCGATGCTAAGGACCAAAGGGACATGGATCTTCTCTTGGCACCCTTATCATTTGTTGGGCTCAGAGCTGGTCGTGGGATTGCCTCCTCTGCAGAACGTTCATCAGCTCGGGTAGGTACAAGAGGAGCAACTCGCTCACTCCTCGATAGCCACCTCCAATTTAACCCAACAACGGCAACAGATAATGCCATCTGGATAGCTCGCGCCCGCATGCCCTCTGAGGGCCTATTCTTTGATGTCGAAAACGCCGCCCTCAAACGCCTCAATGACTCCTTAGGTGATAAGAATCTCGTGACTGCTTTAACGAATCTCCACAAAGACATACTCTTTACTAAAATTGATGCTCTTAAGAGAAAATACCCAACTCTCGACATTCTTAAGTATAGTGACTTCAAAAGCTCTCGCTTTTCTTTTGGTGGTGAAATCCCACCTAATCTCCAAGCTGAACTTACCCAGATTTTTCAAGATGCAAATGAAGAGTTTGCCCAAAGAGTGGCAGCGCGCACGGACATCCAACTCCCCCAGAGTGAAAATCCTAGTACTTGGTTTAATGCTGGCCTTGGAGCCAGTGCTGATCAAGCGGGGCTGGCCGCACGCCATGCCCGTCAAAGTCCAAGAGGCGGATTGCAAATTCTTCACATGGATAATGTGCGGGAGCAAGTTCAATCAAATATGCGCGCGATAGAAGAGCAAAGACAAAGAGTTCAAAATATTCTGACGAACCACCCTCAGCTTCTTCAAGGAGCTTCAGGCCAACAAATTCCCGCCACAGAAGTCTTTGAGGTTTTAAGAAAGGCCAAAAACCAAAGCCCTCAGGAGTTGGCCGAACTCTTTCAAACACGCTTTGGTGTAGAGCTTAATCCCAATCAAGCAGGAGAACTTTTAGACTACACTCAAAATGTTGATCAATTCAGCCCAGGAATTTGGATTGAGTCTCGGGTCGTCGCTAATCTTGATGAAGCTGAGCATGGTGGATTTAGTGTCGACTTCAAAGGGATGGGCGCGCGTAACGTGGCCCAAGTAGCGAGGGACCTGGCCAGTAGCGGTGATGATGTTGACCTGGCCATTCGCACGATTCGTTCGGGCGAAGGTGCTGTGACCAAAGAATTTGATGCGGCCAAAGATGGCTTTCAAGATCTCGTTTCGGAAACTTTATCAGACCTCAATATTCCTGTGCGTACTCAATGCAGTGGTGATGACTGTGTCTCCATTCCTACGGCTCGTCTCCCAGATGTTGCCAAGGAAAAGATGATGGATGCCATCTCTCGCACAGAAAACCCGAGTGGCTACCGCCTGAGCTTTATTCCTCCCAATATTGTGGCCCGAGACCGCTCGATCATCGCCGTTCACGGTGAACTCGTTGAAAAGAAAGTTCGTGCCAACCTCACAGGCTTTGGTGATGGCCTCATTCCCCCTAGTGTTTTAGATCGTGTGACCTTTGCTCTTGATATGCCTGACCAACTGGGTAAGGGCCAAATGCGCCTTCTCGTTAAACCTGCTGATGGAGTTGAGCTGACTCGGGAGCAGCGCGAGCTTATTCAAAGAAACCTTGGGCCTGCGGTTGAGCGAGTAAATCGGGAAATAGCAGAAGAAACCGGTGAAACCATCCAATACAGCTCAGGCGCAGTTGAGCTCTATTGAAGGAAAGCATTGCGTCTTAATATCTGTTTTTTATTTGCATAACCCTTGATGCTTTTTGTAGGCTTTTCCAAACGGAATTTTCACTCAGCCAAGGATAGCTTCTATGTTGCGTATCGCAATTACTCTGGGTCTATGCGCCCTCACTCCCCTCGCCTTCGCGGCCAATACTGTCATCCTTCACAAAGAAGGCCATACAACCGTAAAACCCATCGAATTAAATGATCAAGAAGGCCTCGACCTCTTTGGTGAACACACTTCTTCATTTGCGGGCCTACCTGACTTTGTCATTGAGTTCATGGACAGTGACAATAAGAGAGTCTTTGGTGAATACGAAAGAGATCGTGTCTACGACACCAGAGATTTTAAGTTTCGTGTGGTAGGTCAGGTCGAAAACTTCTGTACCGGAACTCTTGTCAGTGAAAGGCATATGATTACGGCCGCACACTGTGTTTACGATATTAGGTCAAAGAGTTGGAATACCTGGTATCACTTTAGTCCCGCTCGCATCTCACGTTCTAATACTCCTCATGGTCTCACCCCTTGGAATCGCGTCTTTGTTCACGAGGATTATATAAAGAACGGCGATCGCAATAAAGACTTCGCCATCGTTGAGCTAGCAGATCCCATTGGAAAAACTCTTGGCTGGCAAGGCTATGGTTGGAGCAATAGGCATGTGGACTACACCATGGGAACTATCATTGGTTATCCTGGTGACAAGGAAAATGGCACTCAATGGCAAGTCACTTGTCCAATGACTTTTACGGATAAAGAAATTGTCTATCGTTGTGACACTTATGGTGGCATGAGTGGTAGCGGTGTCATTCTCGACAGTGGCTCTGGGGAGCGTATTTACGGCATCCATACTCTTGGCCGCTCCTATGACAATAGTGCTGTTCGTATCACCAAAGAGGTTTTTCAAACAATTAAAAGCTGGATCAATGATGGTTGGCCACAAGGGACTCAGTCTCGCACGAACCCTCAAGAGCCACTGAGCTACTTTCGCCTCCACTATAAGAATGATTGTAGAAAAACGATCTATACGGCCCTTCGCTACAAAGATATTGATAAGAATTGGACTACTAATGGCTGGTGGAAGTTAAGCACCGGTCAAAGTGGCTATGTGGCCAATACGCGCAACCGCTACTACTACATTTATGCTCAAAGTGATGATGGCAATATGACATGGTCAGGAAATGGCAGCTTTGCCTTTAAAGTCAGAGGGCAAGGACCTTTCAACTTCAAAGAAAAGAAAATTGAAGGTGCCTTTCGCAAGTACACCCAAAGATTTACTTGTAATAATTAAAAAGAAGCCTGAATCGCTCTAATGACCTTGGCCTTCAGGTCGAGGTCCATAGGCCCATACTCAGGATGATCACTCAACAAGTGACCCTTTCCTTCAATAAGATTAAAGCGCGGTAGACTGGTCATGGTTTGCGTATAATTCTTTAAATACTCGAGCTGACGTCTACCAGGTGCCTGAATATCTTTTGTTCCATTAAAGTAAGTAATAGGACCTTTATAGGCAGAAAGTTTTTTAATGACTGGCTCACGATCTGTGAACCATGTCTGCCACCATCCCATATTGGCGTAGACAAGATCCTTATGACGATAAGGAAGATGACTTGGTGAGGCCATCACTGTGTTTACCACGGTTCCATATTGCAAATTAAAAGACTGATAAAGACCAAAGCGATTCCATGCACCCGTAGGACTAAGAAGAGTCAGCATAGGCACATCATTTTTCTCAAAGAAAGAGCCTTCATAGTTTTCGATAACTTCAAGGTTAGAGAGGATACCGTTACCATTGGTGTCCATAGCAAAGGCCTGATCGACAGAACGGTCGACAAATTGCCAGCGTACAAGGGAGCTTGCACTTTCTGTAATTCCCCCAACGAAGACGAGACCTTTGGGTTGAATCTTCTTTTTCTTAATCAGACGAGCAATATTAAGAGAGCCTTCACTAAAAGCATTGACCACAATTTGTTTTGAGTTAATGCGGCTGTGTTTTTTGGCATAGTTGTAAACGGCGAGGATATCTTCTACTAAGGCCTCAGCATCAACTTTCTTTCTCACTTCTTGATCAAGACAGGCTTCAATGGTGGCATCGTCAATCAGGTCACAGCTCACGCCGCGATAATCATAGCGAACAACAGCGAGGCACTTCTTATTGAGATCCTTGGCCATATCTTGGGCGACATAGTCTCTGTCAGTTCCACTAAGACCAAGGTACATATTGCGGTAATAAAGACCTGTTCCCCCGACAATCATGACCGCTTTATAGCTTCTTCTAAAGCAGTTCTCAGGGAAATCAATTTGCCCGCTAATGGTCGCTTTCTTATCGAGAGTTTTAATTTCAAACTCATGAGAGAAAGCATAGGTATTACAAAGACTTAGACCGAAGGCCAAGCATGTCAGGAGGATGGTTTTTGTTGTGGGAATTTTCATAGTTAATTGAGTAGCACGGTGGTTTTTCACCGACAAGAAATAACCCCAGAATGACACACAGCCCAGCAAAAGTAATTTCCCTAAAAGTTTTTCTAAATCAAAGGATATTTCTTTGCGTTTCGCTTCAAGACTGATAAATATTTGAAAGCAGTCATTTTTATACAAAAGTACAAAAATATTGCTGCACATAGAAAAATACAACTAGGACCTCATTATGACGAAGCTACTCTTACCTGCCTTTATCCTCTTCATAAGCTTGACCACAAGCTTAACAAGCTTTGCTGAAGAAAAAGCGGCCACTAAGAAAGATGTCCTAAGCCTACCCGGCCGTGAAGGTCAGCTTGCCTCAAATAGACTGGCCTATATTGAATATATCGCCCCTCAGAATAATCAACTGCCTATTCTCTTGCTAGGGCCTGGCGTAAATCGTGGCGTTATGTCCTTTGATCGCCTCCTCTCTTCTTTAAAGAAGAGAGGCTACGGCATGGTCGCTCTTCACTTCAGTACACTTCCTCACTCTGTCGCCGCTCTCGGCACTGATGAGAAACCTTTCTTTGAAGAAGAAAGTTTTGAAATGAAAGATTATGCTGAGGAGATGGAAGCTGTTGGCTTATGGGCCAAACAAAGATTTCAAAGAGAAGTCATTCCTGTCACTCTCTCTTTTAGTGGGGCTCCTTCATCACTTCTAAAAGGCTTTAACAAGATCATTGATCTGGCCCCCATGGTTTCTTTAGAGCATGCTAGACCAACGCTTTATTTCTATTACAACAACCTAAGGCTTGCGAATATGTTCAATCCCTTTGGTGCAGCTGTTATTCGCGCGGCCATGGATCAGACTTATCGTCCTGTATGGCGCCCCAAAACTGAAGAGATGATTCAAGGCTTTAACTTTGACCTTGAACTTGAAGACAATATTATGGAAGGCTACATGACTTCAAGCCGTACCCTTGAAGGTTTTGAGTGGGAAGCAAAGAATACCCCAAGTCAAACAAAGCGAGTCTTTGTGCTTGCTGAAGAAGAAGCTGAGTCCCTCCTTAAAGGTCAGGTGGAAGTTCTTAAAGAATTCTTTGATACAAATAAGAAGACCGGCTGCTTCTTTGTCAGAGACGCAAGCCATGCCGTTTCCTTTAGCCACCCTGTCACCACTGCCATCATCATTGATAAAGTGGTTAAGAACTGGGGCACAAAAGAAAAGGGCTGCTACGATGTCCATGACACAAATGACTTCCGCTTCGTTGAGGAAAGCCAATTAGATAGCCTCTTCCCTCTTGAATAAAATCAAGAACTTAACCATATTCTACTAAAATAAAATAATTTATATCTTGGTTTTTATGCGGCCACACATTAGTGTGGTCCTATGAGTGAACTTAAAAAGTTTGATGCCTTTTCCTTCGTGGTCTTGGCCATCATTTTCTTTAATGCCCTCTTTCATCTTACTGGACTGACAGAGCTGTCTCACCCACTAGGTGCCAGCTCCACTATGACGGCCTTAACTTCCCTTTCGGTTGGTGCTCTGGCCTTAGGCCTTATCAGTAAGACCCTAGAGCCTGAACTGATCGATATCCTTCATGGAGTGAGTTTCTTAACCCAAGCTCTTTCTCTGACTCTCCTCTTTACCAACCACAACCCAGGAGTGTCTTTCTTTCAAAGCTCCTCACTGCCGACTTCTCTCTTTAATATTAGCGACCACTCTCCTTCTTTCTCTTCACCACAAAGAAAAGCTACCCTACATAGTCAAACAACTTATTGGCCCCTTTCTCTTCTTGGTGTGTACTATCTTTGTCCTTGCTTATATTAGTGACTCCCTCTTTCTCTTGGGTGTGAATAAACAAAGAATTCGCCTAGGATGGCACTGACGGCCCTAGCTATTTACACCATTTTAAACTTTCTATTGATTTTTATAGACCTCAGAATCGCCATCTTCTTTTCCATTGGCCTTCAGGTCTTTATTTTAGTGAGCCTCTATATACTTATATTTAGGCCTCTACAAAAGAAGAAGAATAACTTTTTGACCCTATGTTCTTGGACCAATCAATATAAGGACGATGAAGGTGACTGGCATGCGGTAGAAGTTTTACTGGAAAAGCTAGGCTTCTCTGTCACTCATGGCATCTCACAAGAGGGTCTAAAAAAAGTTCACTCCGATAATGACAACAAGTCCTAGACTCTTAAGTCAAGCTACTTAAAAAGTTCAAATATTTCATCCTCAAGCCTTGGACTATAGCCTGTCTTTTGTTTGATATACTTTCCCGACTCATCTAAGAAGAACATCGAGGGAATGGCGGAGACCAGGTACTTATCTTTAAAAGATCCATCATCAAGAAGAATATCAAACTGATCGCTATTGTTGTATCAGAGATACTTTGCTTGAGTTCATTGAGGTAGCGCGAAGTTTCCCCTTTTTCAATGTCGACAGAAAGAACTTGGTGCTTTTGCATCTTTTCAATGGTCTGTTTTTCAATCTTATCGAGGTGGGCTAAAGAAGCACCGACTCTTAGGAGAGCTCTTCTTGCACAAAGACGTGAGGTGACATCCTTAGAGGAATATTAAACCCAAAGCAGCTATGGCCCTCCTCTACTTTGTAGAAGAAGTTCCCCTTAAGAGACACCTCTATAATACGCTTACAAATGGGAAGACCCATGCCTGAGCCTTTGCCGGGAGCCTTTGTTGTCCTAAAGCTCGTCATAAAGTCATAAGCGCTCTCTTCAGAAAGGGCCTGACCAGAGTTGGTGACTTTGACCATTAGGTGATCGCCAAACTGATTAAACTCCACTTCAATCCAAGGCACTGGAGTCTTTTTAACCGCATCAATGGCATTGTTAATGAGATTAACGAGAACCTGAGACAGCTCAAGTTCTGTTGTCGCAACCTTTATATCCCCGATCTCTCCTTTAGAGAAAAGAGGAATCTTATGCTTACGACTACGGTAGGCGACAAGGTACTGAGCCGTTTCCCAAATTTCTTTTAAAGACTTTAACTCCCTTCCCTCTGTTTCTGTGGAAGTTCTATAGTAACGAGAAACATTCTCAATAGTTTTGGCTATCCTTTGATGGGCCTTATCCAATTCATTGAGAACCTCTTCAACCTCACCGAAGCAGCCCTTTTCTTGGGTTTTATCCCTTAAGACATCCTGACAGGTAAAAGAAATTTGTAAGGGGTTATTGATCTCATGCATGATCTCCGCGATCATGGCCCCAAGGGAGGAAAAGTTATAGTAGGAGGCCATTTGATCGGCATTCTCACGCAAAGCTTCTGATTTTTGAATGATGAAGGCTTGCCTGTAAGTTGCTTTATTGTAGAGGTTTAAAAGATAGGAAGCACTCGTCAAAAGAATAAGGAAGAAAACGGCCACTAGAAAATAGTAGGGCTTTGGCGCTGGTGTGAACTCAACAAAGAAATTGATAAAGAGGATCGTGGAAAGAGCAAAGCCCATTCCATAAGCTAGGGCCACTCTAAAGGGAAAGAAAATCACAAAAATAATAATATGGGCCGGGATAAAGCCTAGCGGAATAAAGACATCCTCATGCCCAGAAAAGTAAAGGCCACACATCCAGGCAAGAACATAAGTGAGGACATTAATATGACGAGAGTGATAATGATAACGACCTCTTCCCAAGAAGAAGTTCATTAAACTAAGAAAGAAGGTTGTGGTGACAACGATGGTTTGTGGTTCAAATCCATCAACCCAGGGCTTTTGAAAAGCATAAATGAAAATCATAACGCAGCTAAAGGCCGCCAAGACCACAAGCATGGCCCCCAATACAAAGCTCGCCTGCATCCTCTCAAGAGGATCTTCAATAAAGTCCGGTGCTTCCGTTAAGAAGGAAAAGAAAGATTTAAGTTTTTCCACTGCATAAGTTTATAGAGAACTTATGAAAGGCACAAATAAGATTTAGTTAAAGAAATCTGAATCTTTTGCTTGAGCTCTATTTTGAACGACGGGTGCGTCTTGAGCTCTTTTTAGAAGCCCCTCCCCTTCCTCTACGGCCAGTGGAAGAGCTTACCTCTGCTGAGCGGCGCGTCCTACGCTTACGGTCATCTTTTCTTAGGCGACCGGCCTTCACAGGCTTGGCCTTTTTAATTTGTAAGGCCTCTTGCAGGAGACGAAAGTCCTTGTTGTAGAGATGAGCAAACATCAGTCTTAGGATCTGCTCTTTTGAGCAGTCTTTAAGGTCCTGGCGAAAGAGCTCATAGGTGGCATCGATATCAAAGTCATCACCCAATTCACAGACGGCCTTCTTTAGACCTTGAAGCTTCTCGATATCCTTTTGAACTTTAGAAACTTTGATGTCGTTGATTTGGGGGAGGTCATAGGGCTCTAGGGTCTGACCAATTTTTCTTTCCATAAACTTAATACGGTAACGGTCTTTGGAGCTCACAAAAGTAATGGCGGTTCCTTTTACCCCTGCTCTACCGGTACGACCGATGCGATGGACGTAAGATTCATCTTGGCGTGGGAAGCCCATATTAAAAACAAAGGCCAAGTCATTGACGTCAATCCCACGAGCGGCAACATCCGTACAAACAAGAAGCTGAATTTTACGGGCCTTAAAGCGATCCATCGCCTGCTCTCTTTGAGACTGGCTAAGATCTCCGTGAAGTGCCATCGCCGACATTCCGGCATCCATCATCGTATCAGAAACTCTCTTACACTCCTCGCGAGTCTCACAAAAGACAATCGCCTGATCATCACTGTGAGCAAGCATAACCCTCTTCAAGGCCTTTACTTGATCGCGTCTTTCAACCATACAGTAATGTTGAGAGATATTCTGATTGGTAAGTTTCTCTTGAGCCGACTTGATGAATTTAGGCTGAACAAAGTTTCTCTTAACAAGCTTCTTGATACTCTCTGGCATCGTGGCCGAGAACATCCAAATCTGCTTTTGCTCGGGAAGTGCCGTAATAATAGTTTCGACATCATCAAGGAAGCCCATATTGAGCATCTCATCCGCTTCATCAATGATAAGGGTATGGCAGTCTTGAAGCCTAAGGCTTCCACGATCCATAAGATCTAAAAGACGTCCTGGAGTTCCCACAACGACCTGAACTTTATCTCTCTTGAGGGCCTTGATTTGGCCATCATATGAAGTTCCACCATAAATGGTAGTCGTTCTCAATGAAGTAAAGGCCGCAAGCTTTTCAAGCTCACGCCCCACCTGTAAGGCAAGCTCACGTGTTGGCGCAATAATAAGTGCTTGCATCTTATTGGATTCAAAATCAATTTTTTCGAGAAGAGGAAGAAGAAAGGCGGCCGGGCG
>JAUIBX010000115.1 GCA_030427595.1 Bacteriovoracia bacterium
AAAGAGAGGGCTTTCGTGGCGAGTTTCATTTCGATATCAACGATATTAGCCCCGAGGGCTATGCCAAACTCAAGGAATTGAATGTGGAGTACACCAGGAAAATGGTTGAAATTGTCGACAAGTATGAAATGCCCCGCGTGAAGGGGGGATTGAGGGTTGTGGCCCAAAATCTTGTGGCGTTTCTCAAGTGCTTTGCCTGGGTTATGCTGGTGGGGGGACTAACTTTCCTTTCAACAAATAGCTCAACACTCGCCCAAGGAAGTGGTCTGCGTGGCGGTGGTAGTGGCAAGGTTATTGAAGCTTCTGCCCTGCAAATTTCTGATCTTAAAAGAATCATGAATGTTTCTGAGCCGGGTCTCTTTACAACGACTCGTACTCCTTATGATATTCGTGTTGGTTCATTTCAAGACAAGCTGACTCTCGAATATCAAAAGGCGGTTCTTTCCACACCGCATTTTGCCTCGGAAGAAGAAGCTGTCGCCGCGGTTGTTCGCCTCAATAAGTCTCTAGAAGACGGCAAGATGACGGATAAAGAGTTCAGCCACCTTATGCGCAACTGGCCTATTCGCTGTGGTCAATCAGGCCATCAGGTGAAGCATAGCTTGCGTAGAAAAATCCAAGAGATCTACCAACGAAGTGGTACTATCAAACCTCAAGGCTTTAAGGTTTTTAAAAGCTTTAGTCCTGAGGGGGAAGAACGTTACTCGGCCGTCGCGGCCTTCTATCTTCCTTGTCCTGAAAAAGACGATTAGTCCTAATAGTCATTGGGAAGACCTCAATTAGGTCTTCCTTATGAAATGGATGAGGTTTATCTTATTTATCTAATTTTCATATAGTTAGTGTGATTTCAGGGTTTTACAAAGCACATTAACAAAACCCTAAAAATCCCTCCATTGACGAGGATCGCCATTTCGGAGAAAAAAACCAACGACAGATCAATTTTAAGTTGGGAGAATCCAATGGAAACACAAAATCAAAAAATGACTGAAACAAAGACTATGGATACAAATATGCAGGAAACTAAAAGACAAGTCCCTGAGCTCTCCCTTCTGAGTTATGTAGAGGGTAGTGAAACTGATCGTGTGAAGTTTATTGATGACCTCTTTGGTGGTCTTAAAGATTATGGCTTCATCATTCTAAAAGACCATATTATTGACCAAGCTAAAGTTGATCGTGCTTATGAATATGTTCACGAGTTCTTTCAACTGCCTGAAGACGTTAAGATGAAGTATTACAATGCGGATCTTGCTGGTCAAAGAGGTCTTACTCCTTTTAAAAGAGAGCATGCTAAAGACAATCCTAATCCAGATTTAAAAGAATTCTGGCATGTGGGCCGTGAGCTATCTGCAGACTCTCAATATAAGGGCGTTTATCCAGAAAATATCTGGCCTACTGAAATTCCTGAATTTAAAAAGGCGTTCACTGAACTCTATTCAGCGATGGATGCCACTTCTGTGATTCTTCTTGAGGCCCTTGGGGTTGCTCTAGAAGTAAAGCCTGGCTTTTTTAAAGAAATGATTCATGATGGAAACTCTATCTTAAGAACTATTCACTACCCACCTACAAAAGGCCAAGACACCCAAAACTCTATCAGAGCTGCGGCTCACGAAGATATCAACCTTATCACTATGCTTGTTGGGGCGACGGCTTCAGGTCTTCAGCTTCTAGATCGTGATGGATCTTGGCTTGATGTCAACTCAAAGCCAGGTCAAATTGTGGTTGATACTGGTGATATGATGAGCCGTCTCACAAATGATGTTCTTCCGGCCACAACTCACAGAGTTGTTAATCCTGAGACTGATGGTGAGAGACGTTACTCCATGCCATACTTCGTTCACCCACACTCAAAGGCCAATTTAAGCTGTCTTGATTCATGTGTTGGTGGTGGTCGTAAATATGAGGATATTACGGCAGGAGATTTTCTCATTCAAAGGCTTAAAGAGATTGGATTGATGTAAATCAATTAAAATGTTTAAAAGAAAAGGGCCCGCGATTGCGGGCCTTTTTTATTGCTCATAATTTTTAAATTAAGACTTCTTTTTTGCTTTCATATCACAGCTTTTGCCGCAATCTTTCTTTTCCTTTTTGCAGTCTTTTTTCTTCATTTCACAGCTCTTCGCTGAACAGCACTTTTTCTTGTGAGCGCAGCCCACACCAAAAGTGAGAGAAGAGGCAATAAGTAGGGTTGTAAAAAGCGTTTTCATTTGTACTCCTTTAAAAGCGTATGCCAATAGAGGCCTTAGAATTGATAATATTCGTGGTTTGTTCTGCAGTGTCCGCAAAAGACTCTGTTTGAGCGAGGGCCTCAAAGGCCAGCTCGAAAACAAGTGAGTAGCGTGCGGCCAGGCGGTTAATATAGCCAAGCTTTACGATAGGAAGAGCGATCGTTGTACCGGTAGAGACACTTTCATCGATAGAGGTATTAGAAAGACCATAGGCCAGTGCAATACCAAGGTAAGTGGAATCATCACTCTTTTTAAAAGCGGGAAAGTGATAGAGTATTTCCCCCGTTAGCATATAACGGTTGGTGGGGATATCAAGTGCAGGATCTTGGATGGTGGTATTTTCTCGGTCTAGGCGTACGCCTACGCCCCATTCCCAATGAACAGTAAAGTGGCGACTGTAAATGGCCTCAATTTGATAACCAATGCGGTCTTGGGTTTTCTCTGTATCTGTATCAGATACGGACTCACTCATGGCCAGCGAGTAATTGCCACGTAAGGTCCAATGAGACTTTTCTTTAAAAACCAACTCTTCTTTGGGCGCCATTTGTAGCTTGGGGATTTCTGTCCAAACATTTTCAATATTATTGGTGTAAGTAACAAAGTCTCCCTTAGAAAAGGGAACGGCACCGCGATTGTCTTTCAAACGCCATAGAGAGAAGAAGCGATTCACCTCGATAACAACGGCCGTGAAACTGGTATTCTTTGTTGAAAAGAGCGACTGTTGGCCGATGGCGACGCCATCTTCAGCACCTTTTCTGACGACAAAGGTTTTGCCTGAGGTTGAGACTGCTTGTATGGGGATGAGTTCATCATCTGCATGAAGGTCTTTCATGTGAAAGAAGCTAAGTATGCTCATGAGCACAACCAAGACACTCTTTTTAATAAGGCACTCTTTCCTAAACAACATACTATAATTGTATTCTAATTGACGCCAAAAGGGCGAGGGGAAAGATAATTCCGCTTAAATGAAAATTCCTCATCTGTTGCAGGCCAATGGCAGGAAATGTACTCTACTAGTGGAGTGTTTTTGTATGTATCCCGATCCTAATCCAGATAATAAAAAGGTTGATCCACAAGAAAAAGATAAGCGCCAATTTACGGTTCTTCTGGTCTTCATCGTCATCATTGGCTCTTCTTTGATTGCTGGCATTATTAAGTTTCGTCAGGCCAAAAAAGAGGTGAAAGAGTTAACTCAAGGGCAAAGTCTCCAAGACCAAGTTCCTGGTCTAAGGCCCGGGTCGACTTCATCGACAAAGGAAGGGGATTTACCTGCAACAAATGACAGAAGAAGACCTCAACAAAGTGACCAAAATGGTCAACAGGCTCAACAAAAAGAAGACTTGGTTAAGAAGCGTCTTATCCCTGAAGTGCGAGACCGTGAACCACAGAAGCGTTCCGTGAGAAATCTTGTGGGAGAGTTGTCCCGCTTAGATCTGGCCAAGCGCTACTTTAAAAAAGGAAAACAATCCTTCGTTGAAGTGAAGAATATGGTGGCCGTGCCGCTTGAGTATAAAGACCGCTACAGTGCGGATGAGATTATTGGTGAGCGCCATAACAAAGTTCTCATTCGCCTCCCTAAAGGGGAGCCTGCTCCCCAAGAGAGCATGGGGATTGCCCTTAATACGCGCACAAAGCGTTTAGCGATCATCACGGGTACCCTAAAGGTGCGCTTTAAGGACAACTTTAGTTTTGATAAGCGCCAAGAACTCATTCCTGCTTCCCAGCGAGAAAAGAATTCCTTTCAAGGTATACAACTTAGCCTTTTAGAAGTTCTAGGCTCGGCAAGCTTGGATGACCTCCAAAGAGAGCAAGATTACTGGGCGACTCAACCTGGCGTGAAAAGTGCTGAAGTTGAGCTTCTAGAGGCCGAAATCACCACAAATTAGACAAAATCAGCTCCATCCTACTGAAATTTCATCGTGGGCTCAATATTTCTCCCATTATTCCGATAACTTTACTCCGGTACTTCGGATTCCCTTTTAAAATAGAGGGAAGGGAGGCTTTGTGGCCAAAGAGGCCCTACAAATATTTTTCGACCATTCAAACCTCTTAAAAAAGAGAGCGCTCTCTCTATGTCTTTTACTATGCCTCGTTTCTTGTGTTGAGGCTCCAAAAAATTCAACTGCTAGACAGGGACCGACACCCACGAGCACTAGTGATCAGCAAAGCCCTATTCCCCAGGGAACAACGAATGCTGTAACTGAGTTGATGACCGGTACGCCCACCAGTCTGGCCCTTCAAGGGGTGACCTATTCTTTTAACCCTACGATTAATGATACGGGCGTTATTATTAGTGGCTTCAATCTTCCAAGTTGGATGTCCGTTGATGCAACTACTGGCAGACTTACGGGTGTACCCATTGAAAGTGCTGTCCATAATAATATCTCTCTTATTGCCACTAAGGGTTCAAGTTACACACGTATTGGTCCTTTCAGTATTCTCATTAGAGGAGACCTCCTTGGTCCTGATCAATGGCACCTCAATAATAGAGGCCAAAGTACTTATGCCAATAACTCTGCTGTCTCAGGTAATGACCTCAATCTTTCTCAGGCCTATAGTGACAGTTACACAGGTCTCGGTATAAAGATTGCCGTTAGTGATTCGGGTCTTACTCTTGTTCATGAAGACCTTGATGATAATCTTTCGGCCGTTCATAAGAACTACTTTCTTGAAAGTCCCTTTATTGGTTCACCTGAACCCACAGTAAGCACAGGAGATCATGGCACCAGTGTGGCGGGGATTATTGCGGCCGAAGGCTGGAATGATATTGGCGTTAGAGGAGTGGCCCCTGATGCTACCCTTACAGGTTTGCGCTATGTGGGCTCTCCTGGAGACCTTGAGAGAACCCTTGATCAGGCCCAAGGCCCTTATGATATTTTTAATTACAGCTATGGTTATAGCTTTGTGAATTACAATTTCCCTTGGGATGGCACATATCAAGATCAATTACTAGATGGCTTTATCAACGGCCGAGATGGCAAAGGCCAAATCTATGTCAAGTCTGCGGGGAACTCCTATCGTGAGTGTGACTTCTTCTATGCTGGTTATTACGGCATTGAAGGGGGAGGGATTTGCTTCAATCACAATGCCAATATGGATAGTGATAATGTCACTATCCCCATGATTGTCGTAGGGGCCATGAATGCCAAAGGCCAGCGCTCAAGCTATTCTTCCACTGGGTCAAGCTTATGGATATCTGCCTTTGGCGGCGAGTATGGTGAAGATGACCCCGCTATTTTAACCACTGATCAAGTGGGCTGTGGGGCAGGCTATAGTCGAACAAGTGATGACGGCACTGACTTTCAAAAAGGCCTTGATCCTAATAATGAAGACTGTAATTACACTCATACTTTCAATGGTACTTCCTCCGCAGCTCCCATGATCTCGGGTGTTGTCGCTCTTATGTTGCAGGCCAACCCTGACCTGACGGCAAGGGATGTGAAGTATATTCTCGCTAAGACAGCACGAGCTGTGAGCGATTCTTCTTTTCAAAGTGGGGCTCCTCATATCAATGGTGATTTCTTTGATATGGCCGGACATACTTATGAGCAAAACACTATTACCAATGCAGCAGGCTTTAACTTTCATAATTGGTTTGGTTTTGGTCTCGTTGATGGTGATGCTGCTGTGGAAATGGCCAAAACCTATACCTCAACTTGGGGTGCCCTTGTTCATCTCAATAAAGACTTTGATGACAGTGGCTTTAGTGTTTCTCCTAATATTTCTATTCCTGATGCCAGTCCTACTGGGGCGAGTAGCTACCTCTTTGTCAATGAATCCCTGTCCATCGAAGCTGTCCAAGTTAAAATTAATGTCACCCACGGTAGACCAGGGGACTTAGGTGTCGAGCTCATAAGTCCTTCAGGGACGAAGAGTATTCTTCTCAATATCAATAACTCCATGCTCATTCCTGATGATGATAGTGGAGGGCCTGCCTGGGTGGCCGACCTTACAGATTTTGTTATGGCCTCTAATGCTTTCTACGGGGAGAACTCACGAGGTCTTTGGACACTTAAAATTGTCGATGGCCTAGGTGGATCCACTGGTACAGAGTACGATGAGGCCACCTCCCAGACTGGAACGTTAACCAATTGGTCTCTTAATATTAGCGGTCATTAAGGGTTTCGCTATACTTTCAAATCCCATCTCAAGTCTTCAATTTTAAAGCAAACTTCACAATTGAGCTTTTCTCACCTCTTTTTTTGGCGGCCTTTTAAGCCTTTGAAATTGGCCGTTAGTATTCCCTTTAATAATTCCAGTAACTTGGGCGCGTTTCAGGGTAATGGCACTACTTTGAGCGAAAATAGGTGAGTGAACGGCTCAAGTGAAATCTTCTCAATTACTGTTGTGAGAGGGCGATAAGGTCAGTGGAGTTATGTTTTTAAAATATCGAGAGAAAACATTCTTAGAGGTCACAAGGCCACTTGAGAAGATCACAAAATTAGTGTTTGTGCTTATCTTTTTATGGGGTTGTGTGGCCGGTGAAGGTGGTAAGAAAACTGCCACTTGTACCAATGGTCAAAGCTTTGATTCGGTCTCAAGAAAATGTTCTGGTGCTCAAGTTTTAGATGAAGCACCAGTGGGAACTACCCGTGAGCTTTCTCTTATTGAAGGTGCTGACAGAACAACCGTTGAGCTGCGCTATACCGATTCTCAAAATGACTTTGCCACTTCATGTAACGCTTATACCAATGCTCCCGGACTCATTCGTGATCTCGATTATCAGGGTGTGCGCATTAGAAGTCGTGAAGATAATCAAAGCCCTGAAAAAATCTCTGTAATTTTCAGAGAGGAGGGCTCAAGCTCGAATGTGACAACCTTTCCACTAGGAAGCGGTTTTGTCACTATTCTTATTAAGATTCCCGCCTCAGGTGTAGACTCCAACACCCTCGCCTCCCAGATTGATGCTTCGGCAGGTTCCTATGTCAACGCTGTTGCTCTTGAGCTGACAAATGTCTTTGCAGACGGAAAAACGTACTCCCTTTCAGAACTTGATTGTGGCTGCTTTGGTGGTACTTGTACCACTTCGATCAAGCCCGCCGATTTCTATAATGGCACCACCGAGTTCTACTACACCATTACTGATGAGGATGGCACCTCAACTCCGCGCCAGGTACTCGTCAATGTTTCAAGTCTCAATGATCCTCCAGAGGTAATCCCAAGTTTTGTGCTCTATGATCCTGGTTTTGCTTCAAGGCCAACCGAGCTTTTCAACGATTACTCCAATAGTGGTTCAGTAATCACTTCTATCAATGTGGCCTCTTCTTTCACCGTCACTGATGTCGAGGGGGATCCTACAAGCTTTGTCTGTACCCGCGCTCCAACTTACGATGTCACTGGAAAGTGTAATTTAAGTTCAAGCGGGGTTCTTACTTACAGAACAACTTCTCACATTATTAACGACAGTATTCGCTTTGTTGTGGTCGATAGCCTTGGTGGTCAAAGTGATGAGATAGAATTTCAATTTGTTGTAAACCCGGTATTTGATCCTCCGGTAGGAACCACCTCAACTGCCACCAGTATTTTTGAGGAAGGTTCTATTTCTGCTGTTGAACTTGAGTATAGCGATGAAGAGAGTGATACGATCTCAAGTTGTCTTATTACTGGTGTCAGTAAAATGTGGCCAATAGGTCCATGTACTTGTTCTGGCACCCCTGCCGTTTGTGAAGCCAACTTTAGGACTATTCCCGATCAAAATGGCACAGGTACTTTTAGTTATATTATTTTTGATACCAACACAGAGCTTACTCAAGGTAACCCTGGCTATCCTGTTAGTAAGACGGTTTCAGTACCTATCGTGGCCCAAAATGATGCCCCTATTATTTATCCCACGGCCAATGGTAATCAGACGATTGAATTTGCTGAAAGTGATACCTTTGATGCAGCTGACGCTACTGGTGCTCCCTACACCTTTACGCTTGATGGAGGCATCGATAAAGATGGGGACACTATTTTTTGGGAGCTTGATACTGAACCTACTGGAACCTTGTCAGGTTGTTTACCAGCCGTAGGAAATACTATTCCCACTTGTACCTATGTCCCTAGTAATGGCAACCTTGCCAATAGTTCGGCAAGCATTAGTCCTATCATCGTAGATGATGTTGTTAATACAGCTTACTCAAGAACCACTGTAGACTCAGGAGTCTTCTATGCCAGCACATTAGGCGATGGCATGGATGGGTTTGAAATTGAACTTGTGGATGTCGGTTCTACCACATTGCTTATAGGAGCTGCTGCCTATACTGATGGTCAAAAGGTTACGATCTTCTACGAAGATGGAGTCACTCTTGGTTCAGACATTGAGGCGGCCGTAAATGCCAATAGTGAAGTAAGAAAACTTATTCAATTTGATGCTTTTAATGCTGCCACTAATGAGACCCAAACTGGTACTCATACATTGGCTGGAGGAGTGCCCCTTGCCGATAGCTTTGTGATTAAGGCAACTGATGGTAACGGAGCAGTGAGCACCCAAAAAATCTCTATTTCTATTCTTCCGGTGGATGATGCGCCCACACTTTGCGAGTACTCTACTTATGATGAAACCACAGTCTGTGGTCTTAACGGCTGTATCTCTGACGGGGTTCCCGATGATATCGTGGCCGACAAAGAAGATTTAGCATTTTACAGTTTAGATACAGGCTCTTGCTACAAGAGTAATGCCAATGGCACTTGGTCTCCAGTGAGAAGCTTTGTCAAAGATCGTTCTATTAATGAGCTAGATCCCATTGTCATTGATAATATTCGTGTCGATGAAGGAGGAGGAGCCTCTGAAGATGACGAAGGTATTCGTATCATTGATATCAATAGTTCTGATACTAATCTGGTTCCTCTAGGTAATATCGAAATTTACTATGGTGACCCCCTTGTTCGCATTGGAGACGGTGACGATATTCCACTGACCATTGATGGAACAGGTTTAAGTGCTGATCTTGAGCAACTGAGAATTGTGATTACACCACAAACGATTAACCCTCCCGTTGATCAAAAGACGGCCACCATTGAATTTGAAATTGCTGACTTTGATCCTGCAACACCGGGTCCCAATATTAAAACAACCGAAGTGGTTTTCGATGTTAATGTTCTGAAGGTTTCTGCAACTCATGGAGGCTGGGCAAATTTCAAGGCCACTGGTCCAAAGGTTGATTCTCTTGGACTTGTGAATGAAGACCGCCTTGTTTGTCCTTACTCTCTTGATATGTGTGAGGGGGGACAGCAGTGCTTTGGAACCAGTACACCAATTAATAATTCAAGTGCCGATCCTGATACAGCTGATGCTATTTTCATGCAGGAGACCTCTGGTAATGTCACTTGCTATCGCATGAAACGTAAGCAGGTCCAAAATATTGCCTATGTCGGTAAAACTAGTGATGCTTATACAATTCAATATTTGGATACTAATACCTCTGGTCAGGCCTCAGTTTCTGTCGATACAAGTTCTAACTTGATTACAATCTCCATCGATGATGATGTCACTACTACGGATACGATTATTGCGGCCATTGAGGATAATTCAAGTCCTGCGAAGGACCTAATTAAGGCCATCAATCTTAAAGTAGGGGAAACCCAAAATACTCAAGGGGCAGAGACAATTCCTGCTCTTTCTAATGCCAATTGGGAGAGTTTTGAAACTTATTGTTCGGCCACTCCTGTCGCGCTTGAACCAGGTTGCGACGTAGGGGGAAGAAAGTCCTGTGTGGGAACTACAACTCCCGTTGGAAATATTACTCCTACCAAGCTTGATAGCCGCTACTGGGATGAAAAAGCGAATGTTTGCTATCGCTCGACTGGTACAACGGCAAACGATTGGGAAACTTACGATGCACCGGCGGAAGTCGAGATTTCTTGGAATCAATTTAATGTCAATGGTTCAGGTGCCGTCAGTGAATATAGAGTTTTTAGAAGAATAGCAGGCGAGGAATTTGATTTCTCTAAACCCATTAATCGTCAGACCATAAGTGGTAGTCAAACGACTTTTACTTTTACTGATAACCACAAGAATTCTGTCGTACCACCTAGTCCTGGTACGGTTTATTACTATGTCGTCAGACCTGTGGTGAATGACATCCTCACTTCAACCGCAGCTGAAACAGGAACGAATGCTATTGGTGTGGTGAGAATCATGGCACCTCCTAAGAATATGGCCTTTGCTCATCGCTGGATGATCAATAAGAATGTCTGTGCCATCATGAATAAGGCCTCTGATAGCACCAATAACTATCGCTGTGCTTACAAAGGTCCAGGGGATATGTTGGCCAGTGATGGTAATTATTACTATGACTACCAAAAAGACATCTTAGTTGATCGTTTTGAGGCCGGTTGTCCCTATTCTTCTGCTCCCAACTGTCCATTTACCTTTGATAACTCCTGTATTGGTGTAAGTGCTCCGACAGGTGCACCTCCTGCAAATAATCTCATTTATTACGCCCGCTCAGAAGGGCAGTGTTACATGTCTTCTGGTGGAGCTTGGCAGGCCTTTGATGCCATTACTTTGGCCAATTACTTTTCTAATATTGAGCCCAATAGTGGTAACCTTGATAGCTCCAACCCTCAATTTGATAGTAGAAATGATAAGCTCTATCACCGCTCTTCATTGCCTCCTCTTACGAATATTACCCAGGAACGGGCGAATGATTTCTGTCGCAGTTTAGAGGATATTCCTAATTCAGAGTTAGTCGGTATCGATCAGCCTCTTGAGCACAAGTTGCCAGGAAGAAAAGATCAAATCGCTTACTCCTTATGGGATGGTAATGAGTACACTGATAGCGA
>JAUIBX010000002.1 GCA_030427595.1 Bacteriovoracia bacterium
TACGATGTAGCAGTAGACAAAGATGGTAATGAGCAAAGAAACGTTTCATCCATTAAGGAACAAGAAGTTTACCTGGGTAACATTCCTTTGATGGCCGAGACTGGTTCTTTTGTTTACAACGGTACTGAAAGAGTAATCGTTTCTCAGCTTCATAGATCACCAGGTATTATCTTCGAACACGATGGTGGTAAGAAGCACTCAAGTGGCAAGCTTCTTTATAGTGCAAGAATTATCCCTCATAGAGGTTCTTGGCTAGACTTTGAGTTTGACCACAAAAATATCCTATTTGCGAGAATTGATAGAAAGAGAAAGCTGCACGCTACTGTCGTTCTTAAGGCCATGGGTTACTCAACACCTGAGCTTTTGGATATTTTCTATAACAATGAAACAATCCACTTCAACAAAGATGGATCATTTACTAGAGAGCTTGATGTAAGCCTTCTTAATGGAACTCGCGCTAACCGTGACATCCTTGATCCTAAGTCTGGTAACCAACTCGTAAGAAAAGGCAAAAAGTTTACAAAAGCTTCAATTAGAAAACTAAATGAAGCAGGAATTAATAAGCTTGAAGCTGAAGCAGAAGAAATTGTTGGTAAAGTCGTTGCAGAAGATATCTTCGACGAAAATACTGGTGAGGTTCTCTGCCTTGCTAACGAAGCACTTTCTGAGGCTAAGATTCAGGAGCTCATTGCTGCTGGAGTTACCAGTGTAAGAGTTCTTTACATCGATAATATTAACTTCGGTGATCAGGTAAGAAACACCCTTCTTCTCGATAAAACAGATTCAAGAGAAGAAGCACTCATCAAGATTTTTGAAAGATTAAGACCAGGTGAGCCTCCGACATTGGAAGCTGCTGAAAACCTTTTCGAAAATCTTTTCTTCAATGAAGAAAAATACGACCTCTCTAAGGTTGGTCGTATGAAGATTAACTACAAGTTTGGAACTGATATTCCAGTTGAGAACACTGTTCTTACAAAAGACGATATCATTACAACTGCCAGATACCTTGTTGAGCTCAATAACGGTAAAGGTAAAGTTGATGACATTGACCACCTTGGTAACCGTCGTGTTCGTGCGGTTGGTGAGCTACTTGAAAACCAGTTCCGTGTTGGTCTTGTAAGAATGGAAAGAGCTGTTAAGGAAAGGATGGCGATTCAAGAAATCGACACCATGATGCCTTACGATCTTGTTAACCAAAAGCCAGTTGCAGCTGCAATTAAGGAATTCTTTGGTTCATCACAGCTTTCTCAATTCATGGATCAAACAAACCCACTTTCTGAGGTAACTCACAAGAGACGTCTCTCAGCACTTGGGCCTGGTGGTCTGACTCGTGAAAGAGCTGGTTTTGAGGTTCGTGACGTTCACTCTACTCACTACGGTAGAATGTGTCCGGTTGAGACTCCAGAAGGACCAAATATTGGTCTTATCACCTCTCTGGCTACTTATGCTCGTGTTTCTGAGTACGGATTTATTGAGACACCATATCAGGTTGTTAAAGAAGACCGTACGATCGATAAGCCTAAGTATTTCACTGCATTTCAAGAGGAAGGCAAGGTTATTGCTCAGATTGATAATGCTCATATTGAGAATGGAAAAGTTCGTGGTGAGCACGTTCCATCTCGTGACTCTGGTGACTTCACCATCAGTCATATGGACGAAATCGACCTTA
Organism: Bacteriovoracia bacterium; assembly: GCA_030427595.1. Lineage (GTDB taxonomy): Bacteria > Bdellovibrionota > Bacteriovoracia > Bacteriovoracales > Bacteriovoracaceae. The sequence goes on from JAUIBX010000002.1 coordinate 1,670, forward strand.
TGGACGTTTCTCCAAGCCAGATGATCTCGATTGCAACATCACTGATTCCTTTCCTAGAGCACGATGACGCTAACCGTGCTCTTATGGGATCGAACATGATGAGACAGGCCGTGCCTGTTGTGAAAACTGATGCGCCAATTATTGGTACTGGTGTAGAAGCCGTTGTTGCTCGTGACTCAGGAGCTATCCTTACTGCGAAGGCAGACGGGAAGGTTATTTTCGTAGACTCAAATAGAATTGTTATCCAAAGAGATAAGTTCCAAGAAGGTGAGTCTGGGGTAGATATTTACAAACTGATCAAATATCAGCGTACTAACCAAAATACTTGTAACAACCAAAAAGCCCTCGTTAAAGAAGGTGACACGGTTAAGAAGGGAATGGTTATCGCCGACGGTCCAGGTACTCATATGGGTGACTTGGCTCTTGGTCAAAACGTACTTGTCGCCTTCATGCCTTGGGGCGGTTACAACTACGAAGACTCGATCCTTATTTCTGAAAACCTTCTTGCTCAAGACGTTTTCACTTCAGTTCATATTGAATCATTTGAGGTTGAGGCTCGTGATACTAAGCTAGGTAAAGAAGAGATTACTCGCGATATTCCAAACGTATCGGAAGAAGCCCTTTCTGACCTCGATGAAGCTGGTATTATTCGCGTTGGTGCAATTATTAAGCCTGGTGACATCCTTGTCGGCAAGATTACACCAAAAGGTGAAACTCAACTTTCTCCTGAAGAAAAGCTTCTTAAGGCAATCTTCGGTGATAAAGCTGGTGATGTTAAGGATACATCTCTTAGAGTTCCTTCTTCGGTAAGAGGAACTGTGATTGATGCTAAAGTTTACACTCGTGAGGGTGTTGAGCTTGATGCAAGATCAAAAGAGATCATCGATCAAGAGACAACTCTTATCAGAAGAGATGAGAGAATCGAGATTAAAGCAATCCAAAACTCTGCAATTCACCAAATTGCTAAACTTCTTAAAGGTGCCAAGACAACTGATAAGCTTGTATCTGAAGATGGTTCAACAGAGCTATTACCAAAAGGTTCTGATGTAACAGTAGACACTCTTAAGGGAATTCCTTTTGAGCTTATTGGTTACTTACCTCTTCAGCCAGAACTCGAAGAGAAGTTGAGTGAGTACTTTGCTGATATTAGAAACAGAATTAATAGAGTTCGCACTAAAGCTAACGACGAAATCGCTATGCTACACAGAGGGGATGAGCTTCCTCCTGGTGTCATCAAGAAGGTAACAGTTTACGTTGCTATTAAGCGTAAACTTCAGCCTGGTGATAAGATGGCCGGTCGTCACGGTAACAAAGGTGTTATCTCTAACGTTCTTCCACAAGAAGATATGCCATATCTTGCTGACGGTACTCCAGTTGAGATCGTACTTAACCCACTAGGGGTACCTTCTCGTATGAATATTGGTCAGCTTCTTGAGCTTCACCTTGGTTGGGCCGGACGTGGTCTTGGTGAGAAAATTAAGCTCATGATGGAAGAGCAAGCAGAAATTCATAAGATCAAAGACTTCATTTATGACATTTATAAAACAGATGAAGTTAAAGAGTTTCTTAAGAAGGCCAGCGATAAGCGTGTGAAGGAAATCGCACAACAACTTGGAACTGGTGTTCGTTTTGCAACTCCTTGTTTTGACGGGGCAAAAGAGGAAGACATCCGTGAGATGTTTAGACTTGCTGACCTTGATGAATCAGGGAAGACGACATTATTCGACGGTCTTACTGGAGACGCTTTTGCGGAAGAAGTAACTGTTGGAATTATGTATATGCTCAAGCTTCACCACCTTGTTGATGAGAAAATTCACGCTCGTTCAACAGGACCTTACTCTCTCGTTACCCAGCAACCACTCGGCGGTAAAGCTCAGTTTGGTGGTCAGCGTCTTGGGGAAATGGAAGTTTGGGCCCTTGAAGCCTATGGTGCTGCCTACACTCTTCAAGAGTTCTTAACTGTTAAGTCTGATGACGTTATCGGTAGAACGAGAATGTATGAGTCCATTGTCAAGGGCGAGCAAGTCCTAGAGCCAGGCCTGCCAGAATCATTCAACGTATTGATTCGCGAGCTTCAGGCACTATGTCTTGATGTGAAACTTGAAGAGAACAACGAAGAAGAAAGCTTTAACTAATTTTTGAGGGTAAAAAATGAAAGACCTTTTAAACTTTTTTGATAAACCAAAAGATCCTATTAGTGTTGAAGCCGTCTCTATTAAGATGGCTTCTCCAGACACTATTCGTGAGTGGTCTTTTGGAGAAGTAAAAAAGCCAGAGACGATTAACTACAGAACATTTAAGCCCGAAAAAGACGGTCTTTTCTGTGCGAAAATCTTTGGTCCCATCAAAGACTACGAATGTATTTGTGGGAAATATAAGAGAATGAAGCACAGAGGTGTTGTTTGCGAGAAGTGTGGCGTTGAAGTTACTCTCTCAAAAGTTAGAAGAGAGCGTTGTGGTCACATTGAGCTTGCAGCTCCTGTAGCTCACATCTGGTTCTTGAGATCACTGCCATCTCGTCTAGGGGCTCTTCTTAATCTTACGCTTAAGGAGCTTGAGAAAGTTCTTTATTATGAAGCCTACATCGTAACTCAATCAGCTACTGACGAAGTAGATAACGGTCTCAAGGTAGGCCAAGTTATTACTGAGCAACAATATTTCGAGCTTAAAGAGCAAGGAATTGAGTTTGAAGCCGGTATGGGTGGTGAAGTTGTTAAGGATCTTCTTAGAAAAGTAGACCTTGATATTGAAAATAAAGAACTTCGTCGTGGCCTTAATAATGCAACCACTGAAATGGCCCGTACAAAATTTATCAAACGCCTTAAGGTTGTTGAGTCAATCTTAAAGTCTGATAACAAGCCTGAGTGGTTCATGATGGATGTTATTCCTGTACTTCCACCGGATCTTCGTCCACTTGTTCCTCTTGAAGCTGGTCGTTTTGCGACTTCGGATCTTAACGACCTTTATAGACGTGTGATTAATAGAAACAACCGTCTCAAGAGACTAAAAGAGCTCAACGCTCCTGAAATTATCATTAGAAACGAAAAGAGAATGCTTCAAGAGGCGGTAGATGCTCTTTTTGATAACGGAAGAAGAGGTAAGGTTTTTACTGGTGCTAACAAGCGTCCACTAAGATCTCTTTCAGACATGCTTAAAGGTAAGCAAGGTCGTTTCCGTCAAAACCTTCTAGGTAAACGTGTCGACTATTCAGGTCGTTCGGTTATCGTTGTTGGTCCAAGCCTTAGACTACACCAGTGTGGTCTTCCAAAGCTTATGGCCCTCGAGCTTTTCAAGCCATTTATCTATAACAAGCTCATTGAAAAAGGTCATTGTACGACTATCAAAGTAGCTAAGAGAATGGTTGATCAGCAAAAAGAAGAAGTTTGGAATATCCTTGAAGAAGTTGTTCAAGAGCACCCAGTGCTTCTTAACCGTGCACCAACTCTTCACAGACTTGGTATTCAAGGCTTTGAGCCTGTACTTATCGAAGGTAAAGCTATTCAGCTTCACCCACTCGTTTGTACGGCATTTAACGCTGACTTCGACGGTGACCAGATGGCCGTTCACGTTCCTCTATCACTAGAGGCTCAAATTGAGTGTCGTGTACTTGCCATGTCAACGAACAACATTCTTTCTCCAAAAGATGGTACGCCAATTATCGTTCCTTCACAGGATATCGTACTTGGTCTCTACTATATGAGTAGGGTTCGTCCATTTGCTCGTGGTTACGGCAAAACTTTTTCTTCTAAAGAAGAAGCTCAGTTCGCTTTTCATTCTGGAAACCTTCACCTTCAAGCTCCAATTAAGATTCGTGTTGATGGTGAAATCATTGAAACAACTGTTGGTAGGACGTTTATTTACAACGTTATTCCAAGCTGTCTTAAGTACCAAGACATCAACAAAGTTCTTGGTAAGAAAGAGCTTGGTAAGTTGATTGATCTTGCTTACAGAGTAGGTACTGAGAAGGACACAGTTCTTCTTGCCGATGCTCTTATGAGACTTGGTTACAACTACTCAACGAAGGCAGGTATCTCTATTAACGTTAACGATATGACTATCCCAGCGGAAAAGGTCGATATCCTTAATGAAGCCTACGGTGAAGTTGATAGAATCACTGAAGAGTACAACGAAGGTTCTATTACCAATGGTGAGAGATACAACAAGGTTGTCGATGTTTGGTCACAGGCCAACGAGAAACTCACCAAGGTAATGCTTGAAAAGATTTCAAAAGACCAATTCACCAATGAAAAGGGTGAGGTTGAAGAAGCTCCTTCATTCAACGCTATCTTTATGATGGCAAACTCTGGTGCAAGGGGTTCTACAACTCAGATGAGACAGCTCGCTGGTATGCGTGGTCTTATGGCCAAGCCTTCTGGTGAAATTATTGAGACACCGATTACCTCTAACTTCCGTGAAGGTCTATCGGTTCTTCAATACTTCTCATCTACTCACGGTGCACGTAAAGGTCTAGCCGATACGGCCCTTAAAACAGCTAACTCTGGTTACCTAACTCGTCGTCTTGTTGACGTTGCTCAGGACGGAATTATCCGTAATGTTGATTGTGGAACTACAGACGGGATTATTCTTAACTCAAGAATCGAGGCTGGTGAGATCGTTGAAGACGTAACAGAGAGAGTAATGGGACGTGTAACTGCTGGTCCTATTCTCAACGCTGACGGTGAAGAAGTTCTACCTTCTGGTTACATGCTAACTGAGAAAGATATTCCACTTCTCAAAGAGCACGAAATTGACCAAATTAAAGTGAGAACCGTTCTCACCTGTAGAGAGCGTTATGGTTTCTGTGCCAAGTGTTTTGGCCGTGACCTTGCCCGTGGCTCACTCGTTAGTATTGGTGAAACTGTTGGCATTATTGCTGCTCAGTCAATTGGTGAGCCTGGTACACAGCTTACGATGCGTACTTTCCACGTTGGTGGTACTGCAACTGCTGGTGCTCAAGTCAATAAAACTGAAGTTAAAACTGCCGGTATCATCCACTTTGATAATGTTAAAGTCGCCAATACTGCTGAAGGTGGCATGATCATTATGAACAAAGTTGGTGAGATCCTCGTTAAGGATAACACCGGGGTTGAAAAAGAAAGATATCCTGCCATCTACGGTGCAAAAATCTTCTTCAAAGAAGGAGAGGAAGTTAACGTTGGTGACAAGATTATTGAATGGGACCCATTCTCAATTCCAATCATTACTGAAGTTGAAGGTACAGTTAAGTTCGAAGACATTATTGTCGGTTCAACAATCAACGAAGCTGTAGACCCTGTTACAGGTCTTACAACTCGTGTCGTTTCCGAGTCTAAGGATCCTTCTCTTCAACCAAGAATTTCAATCGTCGATGGTTCTGGAAACCCAATTCTGATTCCTGGAACTAAGCGCCATGCAACTTACCGTTTGCAAACTGGTGCCAACATTATGGTTCAGGAAGGTGAGGCGATTGGAATTGGTACTGCCATTTCAAAAGTTGCTCGTGAAACGACTAAAACAAAAGATATTACCGGTGGTCTTCCAAGGGTTGCTGAGCTTTTTGAGGCGAGAAAGCCTGCTAACGCTGCTCAGATCTCAGATGTTGCTGGTACTGTTGAATTTGGTCCAGAGCTTAGAGGAAGTAGAAGAATTATCATTAGACCTGATGATGGTTCAGATCCGGTAACATACACCGTTCCTAAGGGGCGTTATGTTGTTGTAAATGAAGGTGACTATGTCCGCTCTGGTGAGCCAATCATGGATGGTCCTTCTAACCCTCACGACATCCTACGTGTTAAAGGTATTAAAGAGCTTGCACGTTATATTGTTGATGAGATTCAAGAAGTTTACCGTCTCCAAGGTGTTAAGATCGATGACAAGCACATTGAGGTTATCGTTTCTCAAATGCTTAAGAAGGTTGAAGTTACCGATACAGGTGACACCGGTCTTGTGATTGGTGATACTCTTACAAAAGGCCAACTTGCTGATATTAATGAGCAAGCGGCTGCTGAGGGTAGAGAGCCTGCTCAGGCAAGACCTCTTCTTCTTGGTATCACCAAGGCGAGTTTGACGACAGAATCTTTTATCTCTGCGGCATCGTTCCAAGAGACAACTAAGGTTCTTACTCAAGCGGCTCTCGAAGGTAAGAAAGATATGCTTCGCGGACTAAAAGAGAACGTCATTATGGGTCGCCTAATCCCAGCAGGTACGGGATTACCAAGATATAGAGATTTTGAAGCGTCTGTTAGTGATTCAGAGACCACTGAAAATGAGGAATCCGTTACACTAACGTTGTAATTAACTTGTACTAGCTAGTTTGGTGTGCTACATCAACTAGCTAGTTTAGTAGCTATAGTAGAAGTGAACCGTAGGAAGGAGCTGTAGAATGCCTACTATTAACCAATTGATTAGAAAGGGAAGAAAAGACAAGTTTGAGAAAACGAAGTCTCCCGCACTTAAAGCCTGTCCTCAAAGACGTGGCGTTTGTACTCGTGTTTACACAACCACACCTAAAAAACCGAACTCAGCGATGAGAAAGGTTTGTCGTGTACGTTTGACTTCAGGTTTTGAAGTTACTTCATATATCGGTGGTGAGGGTCACAACCTCCAGGAACACTCGATTGTTCTTATTAGAGGTGGAAGGGTTAAAGACCTTCCTGGTGTACGTTATCACACTGTTCGTGGTGCTCTTGATGCCACTGGTGTTGATAAAAGAGGTCAGCGTCGTTCTAAGTACGGTGCTAAAAAACCTAAGAAATAATAATAACTTAACTCTTTTGTTTGATACTTGAGCAAAAGAGAGTAATCCAACCTAGAGGTTGGGTGAAGAAGGAGAATTTATGAGTCGTAAGCATAGAGCAACCCCAAGAGTCGTTTTACCAGATCCACGTTATCAAGACGTTGTTGTAACTAAGTTCATCAACTCTCTAATGTACGGTGGGAAGAAATCTACAGCTGAAAAAATCTTCTACGGTGCTTTGGAAATTGCTGAGCAAAAAACTGGTGAAGAGCCTCTTAAGCTTTTTAAGAAAGCTCTATCAAACGTAAAGCCTGCTGTTGAGGTTAAATCAAGAAGAATTGGTGGTGCAACTTACCAAATTCCTGTTGAAGTGAGACCAAACAGAAGACAATCACTAGCGATTCGTTGGCTTCGTGACTACGCTAGAGGCCGTAACGGTAAAACTATGACTGAAAAGCTTGCTGAGGAACTTATCGACGCAGCTAATGGTCGTGGTGGATCTGTTAAGAAAAGAGAAGACGTTTACAAAATGGCTGAGGCCAACAAGGCGTTTGCTCACCTTAAGTGGTAGTAATTTTATAATTCTAAGATTTTTAAAAGGCTTCTTTGGTTCTATACTCAAGAAGCCTTTTTTTTTTGGTTTTTAATCAACTGTAAAGTGAGTTCATATGTCGGCAAATTATCTTGAACATATTCGTAATATTGGAATCATGGCCCACATCGATGCTGGGAAAACGACGACAACAGAGCGAATTCTCTATTACACCGGAAAGAACTATAAAATCGGTGAAGTTCATGATGGAGCGGCCACGATGGACTGGATGGTCCAAGAGCAAGAGCGTGGGATTACGATTACATCTGCCGCTACGACTTGTAAGTGGAAGAGTGAGATTATTAACATTATCGATACTCCTGGACACGTTGACTTTACTATTGAGGTAGAGAGAGCTCTCCGCGTACTAGATGGAGCAGTCGGTGTTTTTGACTCTGTCCACGGGGTGGAGCCTCAGTCTGAAACAGTTTGGTCGCAAGCAGACCGGTACAATGTTCCAAGACTCGCTTTCTGTAACAAGATGGACAGGGTGGGAGCAGACTTCAACAATTGCGTAGAAGAGATAAGAGAAAAATTAAAGAAGGTGGCTTGTCCTATCCAACTTCCTATTGGTGCGGAAGACCAGTTTGAGGGTCTTGTGGATCTTGTGGAGATGAGGGCGAAGACTTTTAGTTCAGATGATCTTGGTGCGAAAGTCATAGATGGAGAAATTCCTGAGTCTATGCAGGAAGCTTCGGAAATGGCGAGAGAGCAACTTATCGAGACGTTGGCGGATTTTAGTGATGATCTTGCGGAAAAATATCTTGGTGGAGAAGAGCTCTCGACAGAGGAAATTAAAGCAACAATAAGAAGGGCCGTCATTGATGATAACTTCATTCCTGTTCTTTGCGGCTCAGCTTTTAAAAATAAAGGCGTTCAACCACTTTTAGATGCAGTTTGTGATTACCTACCTTCACCACTCGATAGAGGTGAGGTTAAAGGTCATAGTGCTAAGGATAATGAAAAAGAGGATTCAAGAAAGCCTGATCCTACAGATCTTTTTTCGGGTCTGGCCTTTAAGATCACCTCAGACCCTTTTGTAGGTCTTTTGACTTACGTACGAATCTACAGTGGTGAAATTAAAGTCGGACAAAATATTTACAATCCTCTTAAAAAGAAAAAAGAAAGAGTTAATAAGATTCTTCAGATGCATGCGGATAAGAGAACTGAGATTGAAACGGCAAGGGCCGGGGATATTGTTGCTCTATCGGGTATGAAGTTCACGACCACTGGTGAAACCCTTTGTACTGATCATAAGCCTATTATTTATGATTTGATGGATTTTCCTGAATCAGTGATCTCTGTTGCAATTGAACCTAAGACAACGGTTGATGAAAAAAAGTTGTTAGCGACTCTTGAACAATTAAAAATTGAAGACCCAAGTTTTAGTTTTAAAAACAACCCTGAAACAGGTCAACTTCTCATCTTTGGTATGGGAGAGCTTCACCTAGAAATTATCGCTGATAGGCTCTTAAGAGAGTTTAAGGTTGGAGTGAATGTAGGTAAGCCTCAAGTCTCTTATAGGGAAACGATATCTAGCGCAGCACAAGCGGAATCTACATTTAATAGAGAGCATGCAGGAAAGGTTCAGTTTGGGCATGCGAAAATAAAAGTTGAGCCATATGATGGAAAAGGCACCATTGCCTTTGAGTCTGAAGTGACAAAGAAGCAGCTTCCTGCTGATTTTATCGAGGCGATTGAAAAAGGTATCAGGGACACTGCTCCTGGAGGTGCTCTTGCTGGTTATCCTATGATTAATCTTAAGGTGACTCTTCTCCAGGCCATTTACAATGAAGAGGAAAGTTCAGAAGTAGCGTATGTTATAGCTGCGTCTCAAGCTTTCATGGATGCAATTAGAAAAGCTAACCTAGAACTCCTTGAACCGATAATGGATTTGGAGATTGTTACGCCATCAGAATACACCGGTGATGTTATCTCAGATATCAATCAAAAAAGAGGACATATTAGCAGTATGGGTGCGAAGCAGAATAAGGAGCTTATCCATGCCCAGGTGCCACTAGCTGAACTTTTCGGTTATTCAACTGATTTAAGGTCAAAATCTCAGGGCCGTGCCAGCTTTTCTATGGAATTTGCAAAGTATGAAATTGTCGCCAAAGACCTGGCTAAAAAGGTGCTAGAGAGTAAGGGGATTTATATTTAAATATAAATAGTTTAAGTGTTTGGAATTACTTATTTTAAGTGATATCAGTGACTTAAAAGACTCAACCGAGAGGCGTCTAAAATATTTGCGGCCTAGCGTAAAAAGAGTCTAAAAAAGTTTGACATTGGGCCGCAAAAAATTTAAAAGTGTGCTTCAAAAAAAATGAACAGGAATATGTTGAGGTTGATGTAGATGAAAGCGTCGAGACTGCGAATTAAATTAAGAGCATACGATCACAAGTTACTTGATAATTCAGTTAATGAGATCGTTCAAACGGCGAAAGAAACAGGTGCTAGAGTTGCTGGTCCAATTCCTTTACCAACAGAAATCAATAAATTCACAGTTCTTAGAGGACCTCACGTTAACAAAAAGTCTCGTGAGCAGTTCGAAATGAGAACTCATAAAAGATTGATCGATATCGTCGATCCAACACAACAAACCGTTGACAGCCTTATGAAGCTTGACCTGTCTTCAGGTGTTGATGTTGAAATTAAGTACTAAAAAGTAAAGTCCGAGCCTTTGGGCTCACCATACATTATTAACCCATGCACGCATCCCTGAAGTCAGGGTGATGCTGTGGAGGATGAATGACCGAAGAAACGAAGTCAGTCGAAGAGACTGCAGAAAACACTTCTAATGAAAATACAGCAGACGCTGTAGAACTCTCATCTTTTTACGGTATTAAAGCTGGTATGACTCGTATTTTTGACGAAGCAGGTAACCATGTTCCTGTAACAGTCATTAAGCTCGAGCCAAACTACATCACGCAAGTAAAAACAAGCGACAAAGATGGTTATGAAGCTTACCAAGTAGGTTACTACTCAAAGAGAGAGAAACTCGTTAATAAAGCTACTAAAGGGCGCTTGGCTAAGGCCGGCGTTAAACCAGCTCTTACCCGTTTTGCTGAAGTAAAGGCAGATACTGTAGAGGCTGGAGCTCTTGGTAAAGAAGTCTCTATTGATAGCTTTGCTCCTGCGACTATTGTTGACGTAACGGGCAAGTCTAAAGGTAAAGGTTTCCAAGGTGTAATTAAGCGTTACAACTTTGCTGGTGGACCTCAGTCTCACGGTTCTAAGTTCCATAGAACAACTGGTTCAATTGGTAACAGAGCTACTCCTGGTAAAGTTTGGAAAAATAAAAAAATGCCTGGTCACATGGGTTGTGAAACTAAGACAGTTCAAAACCTAGAAGTGGTTGAAGTCAATAAAGACAAGGGTTACATGCTAATTAGAGGTTCAGTTCCTGGAAGTAAGAACAGCTGGGTAAAGATTTCTAAAGCGGTAAAAAAGTAAATCAAGTTAAGAGGATATAGAGATGACTGACATAACAGTTCTTAACTCCAAGTTCGAAGATGCAGGTAAGATTTCTACAAATGTAGAACTTGCAGCTGAAAATATTAAAGAGCCTGTGGTTCACCAAGTCGTTAAAGCGACTCTTGCCGGTCGCAGACAAGGAACGCACTCTACTAAAACTAGAGCCTTTGTAAGCGGTGGTGGAGCAAAGCCATTCAAGCAAAAGGGTACAGGTCGCGCTCGTCAGGGTACAAACCGCTCTGGTCTTATGGTTGGTGGTGCTCGAGTTTTTGGTCCCCTTCCTAGAAAGTATGACCAAAAAGTTAATAAGAAGATGAACAAAGTTGCTCTTCAATCAATTATTGCTGACAAGCTTCAGGCAGGTAAACTTACTGTCGTTGAAAAGTTTGATTCAACTGGTAAGACAAAGGATATGTTCAAGACTCTTAGTGATAAAGGTCTTCTTCCCGCTCTTGTTGTTGCTCAGGATAAGAATGATCCAGCATTAAAAGCTGCTAGAAATATTAGAAATGCTGACTCACTTCCTGTAGAGCACTTCAGTATTTATGCTGCAGTAAAATTTGAAAACTTAATCATTGAAAAACAAGCTTTGGAAACATTGCTTAATAGATTGGTGTAACTATGGCCCAGTTAACAGATGTACTAAAGAAACCACTTATTACTGAAAAAACATCAATTCTTGGTGAGCAAGCTAATAGATATGGTTTTATTGTTGACCTAAAGGCTAACAAGAACCAAATCAAAAGCGCTATTGAGGCTCTTTATGATGTAAAGGTTCTCAACATCAAGACAAGTATTCTTCCAGGTAAACTCAAGAGAGCTGGAAGATTTGTAAAGAAGACCTCAAAGACAAAGAAGGCTTATGTTCAATTAGCTGAAGGTCAAAAAATTGAGTTCTTTAAGGGTGTTTAATTAGGACTTGAGATAAGGAAATAATAAAATGGGTATTCAAAAATTTAAGCCAGTAACTCCCTCTCAAAGAGAAAAAGCTGTTGTTAACAGTGCGGACCTTACTAAAAAAGCTAAAGTCCTAAAGTCGGCAATTGCTCCTCTTAAATCTAAGGCTGGACGCAACAATGCTGGTCGTATTACGACTCGTCATAAAGGCGGCGGTGTTAAGAGAAGATATAGAGTTATTGATTTCAAAAGAAACAAACTAAATATTCCTGCGACTGTTAAAGCAATTTCTTACGATCCAAATAGAACTTGTAACATTGCTTTGCTTGCTTACGCTGATGGTTTTAAAGCTTATATTCTAGCTCCTCAAGGACTACAAGTTGGTGACAAAGTAATCAGCTCTGCAGATGCGGATATCAAAGTTGGAAACTCAAAGATGCTTAAGGATATTCCTGTAGGTACTTTGGTTCACAATGTTGAGCTTAACCCAGGTGCTGGTGGTCAGATGGCCCGTTCGGCTGGTGCTTATGTTCAACTTATGGCGAAAGAAGGAAATGAAGTTCTATTAAGAATGCCTTCAGGTGAACTAAGAAGAGTTAAGGAAAATTGTCGTGCAACAATTGGACAAGTTGGTAACCTCGAACATGAGAAGAGAAATCTTGGTAAAGCTGGTGCCACTCGTAAACTAGGTATTAGACCAAGTGTTCGTGGTGTTGCTATGAACCCAATCGATCACCCACACGGTGGTGGTGAAGGTAGAACTTCTGGTGGACGCCATCCTGTTTCACCATGGGGTATGCCTACTAAGGGTTATAAAACAAGAAAGAATAAGAGAACTAACCGCTACATCGTAAAGCGTAGAAAGTAATTAGGGAGAATAAGGTATGGCCCGTTCATTAAAAAAAGGACCATTTGTTGATACATCGCTCATGAACAAAGTTCTTGCAGCACAAGATGAAGGCAAGTCCAATAAAGTTATTAAGACTTGGTCACGTAGATCGACAATTGTTCCAGAGTTTATTGGTCTTACTTTTGCTGTACATAACGGGAAGAAGTTTATTCCTGTTTACGTAACAGACAATATGATTGGTCACAAACTTGGTGAATTTGCTTTGACTCGTACTTTTTACGGTCACGGCGCAGACAAGAAGAAAAAATAGTAGAAGTTGATTTAATAGGAGAGGGTCATCATGGCCATTGTAGTTAAAAATAGCAGAGTTGGTATTGCCCCAAGAAAAGTAAGACAAGTTTGCGATCTTATCAGAGACAAAAAAGCCTCTGAAGCTCTTAAGATCCTACGCTTTTCTGAGAAAAAAGAGATCGCGATTATGCTTACAAAGCTAATCAATAGCGGTCTTGCTATTGCAGCTGATTCTGAAAAGTATGACATCGATAATCTTGTTATCAGTACTGTTTTCGCTAACGAAGGTCCTACACTTAAAAGGATCCAACCTCGTGCCCAGGGTCGTGCTTTTAGAGTACGTAAGAGAACTAGTCACGTAACAGTTGAAATGAAGGAAGCTTAAGAATGGGACAGAAAGTACATCCATACGGATTTAGATTAGGTTATATCAAAGGTTGGAACTCTAATTGGTACGCTGATAAGACAACGTACGCCAAGACTCTTCAAGAAGACCTTGCGATTAGAAAGTATATCGAAAAGAACATGAAGAATGCTTCTGTTGCCAGCGTTGATATTGCAAGAACTTCTGACCAGGTAAAAGTAACTGTTTACACAGCAAAGCCTGGTGTAGCGATTGGAAAGAAAGGTGCAGGGATCGAGAAAATTCGTAATGACCTTAAGAAGCTTACAACTGGAACTCTTATCTTCAACATTGCTGAAGTAAAGAGACCAGATGCTGATGCAAAACTTATCGCTGAAAACATTGCTTCTCAGCTAGAAAAGCGTGTTGCTTTCAGAAGAGCGATGAAAAAAGTTATCCAATCAGCTTTTAGAGCTGGTGTTAAAGGTATCCGCGTGAGAACGGCTGGACGTCTAGGTGGTGCTGAGATGGCACGTGCTGAAGGTTACTCTGAGAGAAAAGTTCCTCTTCACACACTTAGAGCAGACATCGATTACAACACAGCGGAAGCTCAAACGACCTATGGGATTATTGGGGTAAAAGTTTGGGTATATAAAGGTGAGATTTACAAGTAAGTAGGTCTAAACAAAGTGAATTTAGATTAAGTTGAGGTAGAAAATGCTTAGTCCCAAAAAAGTAAAATGGCGTAAACAGCAAAAAGGTCGCATGAAGGGTAAAGCCTATCGTGGAAATACTATAACCTTCGGTGATTTTGCTATACAGGCAACGTCTTGTGGGTATATAACGAACCGCCAAATTGAAGCAGCTCGTATCGCCATGACCCGTAAGATTAAAAGGGGTGGTAATGTCTGGATTAAAATCTTCCCAGACAAGGTCCTTACTCGTAAGCCCGCGGAAGTTCGTATGGGTAAAGGTAAAGGATCACCCGATAGTTGGGTTGCTGTAATTAAGCCTGGCCGTGTTCTTTTTGAGATTAGTCACTTTGACCACGACCTAGCTCAAAGAGCTTTAAAACTTGCTTGTTACAAGCTACCTGTAAAAACAAAAATTATTAGTAAAGCAACTGCTGAGACTGCGAACTAAGTAATTGCGAGGACGTTATGGCAGAAGTAATGAAATATGCTGAAATTAAAGATCTAGATGCTGCGGCGATTAATACTAAAGTGTCTGAGATGAGAAAAGAAATATTCACAATGAGAATGGAGAAAGCTACTTCAGGTCTTGAAAAACCACATAAGCTTAAAGTTCTTAAAAAGAATATTGCCCGACTTTTAACTGCGAAAGCGAATAATAAATAAGGTATCGAGATGACTGTTGAAACGAAGTTTAAAAGAAAGTTATACGGCGTTGTTACTTCTGATACTAACGATAAAACCATTGTGGTTAACGTTGTTAGAAGATTTAAGCACAGAACTTATAACAAGTTCGTGTCTCAATCTAAAAAATACCACGCTCATGACACCGATAATAAAGCGAAGGTGGGTGATAAGGTAACGATTATTGAATCAAGACCTTACTCAAAGAAAAAGAAGTGGGAACTTCTTAGTATTAACTAAAAAGAAAATAATTGGTTCGGAGATATAGCCATGATCCAAATGCAAACAACGCTCGACGTAGCAGATAATTCAGGTGCCAAAGTTGTTAAATGTGTAAAAGTTTTGGGTGGCTCCAAAAGAATGAGCGCTGGCTTGGGTGACATTGTAGTTGTTGCAGTTCAACAAGCTCTACCTGGTGGAAAAATTAAAAAAGGTGACGTTAAGAAAGCTGTCATTGTTAGAACATCTTACCCAATTAGAAGAGAAGATGGTTCATATATCCGCTTTGATAAGAATAGTGCAGTTATCTTGAACCCAAATAACGAGCCTGTAGGTACTCGTATTTTTGGCCCTGTTGCAAGAGAGCTCAGAGCGAAAAACTTTACAAAAATTTGTTCACTAGCCCCTGAGGTACTTTAATCTTTAAAAGGTTTAATTATGCAAAAGCTAAAAGTTAATGATGAAGTTGTTGTGATTGCAGGTAAAGATAAAGGTAAGTCCGGCACGCTTCAAAAGATCAATTTTAAGAAAAACGAAGTTATTGTTTCTGGGGTCAACCTAGTAAAGAAAGCTTTACGTCCTTCACAAGAAAACCCTCAGGGTGGTTTTGCTGAAGTTGAAAGACCTCTTCATATCTCAAATGTAGCTGTAGTAAGCCCAAAAACTAAAAAGGGAACTAGAGTAAGAATTGAAGAGAAAGACGGTAAGAAAGTTAGAGTAGCTGTAGCGTGTGGTAGCGTACTCAGCTAAAGGAAGAGACTAATATGAGTAGATTAAAGAAAATTTACGATAGCGAAATTAAAAAATCGATGCAGGATAAGTTTGGCTACAATAACCCAAACCAAATTCCTAAAATCGAAAAAGTTATCGTTAACTGTGTAACTAAAGACTGTGTAACGAACTCAAAAGTAGTTGAAAGCATCAAAAATGACTTAGCTGCGATTACTGGTCAAAGACCTGTAACAGCTAAAGCAAAGAAATCTATTGCTTCTTTTAAGGTAAGAGAAGGAATGGCGCTAGGTGCTTCTGTAACGTTACGTGGTGAGAAAATGTACGAATTTCTTGATCGTCTTATCTCAATTTCTCTTCCTCGTGTACGTGACTTTAGAGGTGTTTCGCCAAAAGCTTTTGATGGAAAAGGTAACTACACTCTAGGTCTTAAAGAGCAGATTATTTTTCCTGAAATTAACTATGACAAAATTGATAAGGTTAGAGGCCTTGGGATCTCAATCGTCACAACTGCAAAGAATAACGAAGAAGGTCGTGAGCTTTTAACTCAATTTGGAATGCCCTTTAGAAAATAATAAGGTGATATAAAATGGCAAGATTAGCTACAGTAGTAAAAAACGAAAAAAGAAAAAAGCAATCTCAAAAGCAGCTTGCTTTAAGAAAAGAACTTAGAAAGAAAGTTCGTAACGAAAACCTTTCTGAAGAAGAAAGATTTGAAGCTCAACTTAAGCTTCAGTCTCTTCCAAGAAATGCCTGTGAAAACAGAGTCCGTAATCGTTGTGAGCTTACAGGTCGTTCTCGTGGTTATTACAGAGCTTTTGGCCTTTCAAGAATTCAATTTAGGGAACTTGCACTCCGTGGCATGATTCCTGGTGTAACCAAGTCAAGCTGGTAAGGACGGAGATTATAGTTATGATGACGGATCCTATTGCAGATATGTTAACAAGAATGAGAAATGCCCTTCAGGCGGGACAAGACAGAGTCGAGTTCCCTGCCAGTAAGCTTAAGGCAAACGTTTGTAAGGTCCTAAAGGACGAAGGTTACATCCGTTCATTTAAGATTATTGCTAAGAGCAAATCAGATATTAGAATTAAAGTACTTTTTAAAGATAATGCTATTGTAGGTCTTAAAAGATACTCTAAGCCTGGCTTGAGACAGTATCGCGGTTACAGAGAAATGCCTAAGGTTTTAAGTGGTCTTGGAATCTCTGTTATCTCTACTTCTCAAGGTGTGATGAGCACTAAAGAAGCTAAGGCTAAAAAAGTCGGTGGAGAAGTACTCTGTAGCGTATGGTAATCGCTAAAAATTAAAGAGGATTAATAAAATGTCACGTATTGGAAAATTGCCTGTTGGTCTACCTGATAAAGTTGAAGTTAAAGTGAATGGTGCGCACGTGAGTGTAAAAGGTCCTAATGGCCAGCTCGAGTACACTTTTAACGACAACGTTAAAATTGAACTTAAGGAAAAAGAAGTTCTTGTAACTCCAATTGATGAGTCTAAAAAAGCTCGTTCAATGTGGGGAACTGCTAGAACCTTGATCAATAATATGGTGACTGGTGTTACAACTGGTTTCACTAAGTCTCTTGAGTACAATGGTGTTGGTTACAAAGCCGCCGTATCAGGAAATAAACTTACTCTTAACCTTGGCTACTCTCACCCAATTGAGTACACCTTGCCCGAGGGAGTAAGTGCCAAAGTAAACAAAAATATCATTGATATTTCAGGCGCCAACAAAGAACTCGTTGGGTTCGTGGCAGCTAAGGTTCGTTCATTCAGACCACCAGAGCCATATAAAGGTAAAGGTGTTAAGTACGCTGATGAGCATATTATTAGAAAAGCTGGTAAGACCGGTGGTAAGAAGTAAGCTAAAGCGACAAGTAGGATAAGAAGATGAGAAAGCCAAACGGAAAACTTAAAAGCGAATCACAAAGAAAGCGTCTTAGAAGAAAGCTTGCAACTAGAAAGATCGTAAATGGTAGCGCTGATCGCCCACGTGTTTGCGTGACTAAGTCTAGTAAGAACCTTTTTGTTCAGGTTGTTAACGACGAAGAAAGCAAAACGATCTTCTCTGTTCAAACCTTTGGAAAGAATGGTGTTGAGGCTAAAGCTAATAAAGATGGCGCTAAGCTTGTTGGTGCAAAAATTGCTGAAGGTCTTAAAGGTAAAAATATTGAAAAAGCAGTATTTGATCGCTCTGGTTACAAGTACCACGGTGTGATTGCAGCTCTTGCTGATTCAATTAGAGAAAATGGAATTCAAGTTTAATCCTTGAGGAAAAATATGAGCGAAGAAAATAAAACAGAAGAAAAAACTGAAGTTGAAGCTACTGCTGGTGAGAAAAAAGCTGAATCTAAGGGCCGCAAAAGAGGTCCAGCTCCACGTAAGAACAAAGCACCTCAAACACCTCCTGAATTTGAGGAAAGAGTTGTTGCTGTAAATCGTGTTGCTAAGGTTGTTAAGGGTGGTCGTAGATTTTCCTTTTCTGCTCTTATGATCGTAGGCGATAAGAAAGGTCGCGTTGGTTTTGGTCTTGGTAAAGCTAAGGAAGTTCCCGAAGCTATCAGAAAGGCTACTCAATCTGCTCAGAAGAATCTAATTCACGTTCCTCTTGATGGCGGAACGATTCCTCATGAAATTCTTGGTGAATTTGATGCAGGTAAGATTCTCTTTAAGCCTGCTGCGCAAGGTACTGGTGTTAAAGCTGCCGGTGCATGTCGTGCTATTTTAGAACTTGCTGGTGTTCGTGACGTTCTTACGAAGTCACTTAGAGGAACAAACCCTCATAACGTTGTTAAAGCAACTTTTAAGGCTCTATCTGACTTAAGATCAGCTGAAGAAATTGCAAAGCTTAGAGGCAAAGAAGTAAAAGGTCTTAGACTTTAATTAGGAAAGAATCATGACTAGTAAAACTATTACAGTAACGTTGAAAAAAAGTGTGATTAGCTGTACTGACAAGCAAAAGGCATGTGTTAAAGGTCTTGGACTCAGAAAAACGGGTTCATCAAAGACTCTTGAAAACACTCCTGCTGTTCGTGGCATGATCAAAAAGGTAATCCACCTACTAGAAATTGAAGAATAAGAGTTCGAGAGGATATTATGCTTACGTTAAATAATCTAAAAAGCCCAAAAGGCGCCCACAGAAACATCAAGAGAATTGGCCGTGGTCAAGGATCTGGTCAAGGTACTCAAGCCGGTAAAGGTCACAAGGGGCAAAAAGCTCGTGCAGGTGGCGGTGTAAGAACTGGTTTTGAGGGTGGTGCTATGCCTCTCTATATGAGACTTCCGAAGAAAGGTTTTTCTAACGCGCCTTTCCGTAAAGATTACGCTGAAGTTTCTCTTGGTCAAATTGATAAGAAATTTGATTCGGGAGAGGTTACTAAAGCTGCTTTGATTGAAGCCGGCCTTATCAAAGGTGCCAATAAGCAACTTCCAGTTAAAATTTTAGGTAACGGAGAGCTTACAAAGAAGCTTACTTTTGTTAGCATTAGCAAGTTTTCAAAATCTGCACGCGAAGCTGTTGAAAAGCTTGGTGGTGAGATCAAGGAATAATCTCTGCTACAAAAGGAAGTCTTATAATGTCATCCGCTCAAGGAAAGATTGAAGAGCTCAAGAAGAAGATCTTTTTTACCCTTCTTTTATTATTTGTTTACAGAATGGCTGCCCAAATTCCAGTTCCTGGAGTAAATGGTGCAGCTGTTCAATCTTATTTTGCCGAGTCTGGTGGCGGAATTTTTGATTTGATCAACACCTTTTCTGGTGGTGCTTTCAAAAGATTCTCAATTCTTGCTCTTGGTATCATGCCCTATATCACCACCTCCATTATTTTTAGTCTTCTAGGCGAGGTTGTGCCTCAACTAGCTGAGTTGCAAGAGGATGCTGATGGCCATAAGAAGATTCAAAAATGGACCCGTTACGCTACTGTCCTTCTTTGCTGTGTTCAGGGTTATGGTATGGCCGCCGTCTTTGAGACCTTTAAAAGTCCTGGTGGTGTCGCTGTTATTCCTGAGCCAGGTATGCTTTTTAGGCTAACAACTATGATCACTCTTGCTGGTGGCACAATGTTCCTTCTTTGGTTAGGGGAAAGAATCACTGAGTTTGGCTTAGAAAACGGTGTTTCCCTTATCATTTTTGCGGGTATCGCAGTTGAGCTTCCCACTGAAGTTATTCAAAAGCTTACCCTTTTCAGAAATGGTGAACTAAGTGGATTTAATCTCCTAATCTTCTTTGTTGTTATAGCTGTAGCCTTCTATGTCGTTGCCTTTATTGAAAGGGCGTTTAGAGGTATCCCAGTTCAATACGCCAAGAAAGTCGTTCATAACCGTGTTTATGGTGGAACTCAGACTCTTCCAATGAGAGTTGATACTGGTGGAGTTATGCCAGCTATCCTTGCGTCTTCTCTTCTTGCAGCGCCGGCAACCTTTGCTAGTTTTGTGCCTGCTGAGAGTTGGATTAAGCCTTATGTTGATAATATTCAGCAGAGTCTTTACCCAGGACAGTTGCTTTTTAATATCCTTTTTGGTCTTTTGATTGTTTACATGGCCTATTTCTATGCCCCTATTCAGTTTAAGACTAAGAAAGTTTCCGAAATGCTTCAAAAGAATAATGCCTTTATTCCTGGTTACAGACCTGGTAAGCAAACTAAGGAATACCTAGATTATCTTCTTAACAGAATGACTTTCTTTGGTTCAATTTTCCTTGTTGTTATTTGTATTACTCCATCTCTCATCAGTGGGGCTCAAACAAGATTCGGTGGTACTGCCATGCTTATCCTTGTTTCAGTTTCTATTCGTGTGATGATGAATATTCAATCATTTATGTATGCCGACAAATACGAAACCTCATACAAATCTCGAGGTAAGTACAAAGGCTCAAACAGAAGGTTCTAATCCATGAAGCCACAGCTTATTCTTTTAGGTGCTCCAGGATCAGGCAAAGGAACTCAAGCCGCGAGATTAGTCGCTGAGCTTGACTACAACCACCTTTCTACTGGTGACCTTCTAAGAAAAGAAATTAAATCTGAGTCTGAACTTGGTAAGAAAGTTCAGGGAATCATGGATGCTGGGAAGCTTGTTGATGACGATACAGTCCTTGAGCTTCTCAACGCAAACTGTGACCTAGGCTCAAATGTGTATATTTTTGATGGTTTCCCAAGAAACGGCGAGCAGGCGAAGGCACTAGATTCTGTTGTCCTTAAAGATGCAAAGAGTAAGGCCGTTTATTTTGAGATTGATCTTGATATGCTAGCGGCAAGGTTAACTAATCGTCGCACATGTTCTGGTTGTGGTGAAATCTACAACCTGCTTTCTAAAGCCCCTTCTAAAGAGGGTGTTTGTGATAAATGTGGTGGGGAACTCACTCAGAGAAAGGACGACAATGAGGAGACGGTGAAGACCCGTCTTCAGGTGTTTAAAGAGACAATTGACCCTGTTTTAGCCCATTATGAGGCTACTGGTCGCTTGGCTCGAATTGATGCCTCTCAGGACCCTGAAAGTGTATTTGGGGCCCTAAAAGCTGTTACAGAAGCGTAATTTAGTATTTAAAGAAGTATTTATATAACAATTGTGTGTAGGCTTGCATTATGGTTTCTGACCATATATATAGGCTAGACGCGAAAAGGGCTATTTATTACCTATGACAGACAAAGAAGTCATTGAAGTTGAGGGAGAAGTTACCGAACTTCTGCCAAATACTAAGTTTAAAGTGAAGCTTCCTAATGGGCACAGTGTAATTGCGCACATTAGTGGGAAGATGAGAATGCACTTCATTAAGATTCTGCCTGGGGATAAAGTCCTTGTTGAGATATCAAAATACGACTTAACGAAAGGTAGAATTACTTACCGTAGTAAAGGTAGATAAGCGAAAGCAAAGGAAGTTGAAATGAAAGTACGCGCTTCGGTTAAGCCAATTTGTAAGGACTGCAAGGTTGTCAAAAGAAAAGGCATCCTCCGTGTAGTTTGTAAGAAGAACCCTAAACATAAACAAAAACAAGGTTAATACCTTAAATATAGGAGTGTAGCTATGGCTAGAATACTTGGTGTTGATATTCCTAGAAATAAGGTCATGAGAGTTGCCTTGAGATACCTCTATGGTGTTGGTCCTGCCATCGCTCTAGATGTTCTTGGAAAGGCTGGAGTTGATCCAGAAAAGAGCTCAAATGATCTTACGGAAGAAGAAGTTCAAACCATTCGTAAAATCTTAGAAGAAGATTTCACTGTTGAAGGTGACCTCAGAAGAGAGGTTGGTCTTAACATCAAACGTCTTAAGGACATGGGATGTTACCGTGGGATCCGTCACAGAAGAAGCTTACCCATGAGAGGGCAGAGAACTCACACTAACGCGAGAACGCGTAAGGGTCCTGCTGTTTCTATTGCTGGTAAGAAGTCTATTAAGCAGCTGAAGTAGTAGGAGCGAGTAATGGTTAAGAAAACAGCTTCAAAGAAAAAAGTTAAAAAGAATATTTCGACTGGAATTTGCCACATTCAGGCATCTTTCAATAATACCATCGTGACTTTCACTGACACTCAAGGAAATGCTCTTGCTTGGGCCAGTGCTGGACAATTGGGCTTTCGTGGTTCGAAAAAGTCTACCCCATTTGCTGCTCAGTCTGCTTCAATGGAAGCTGCTAAGAGAGCAATGGAGCACGGTCTACAAACTGTAGAAGTTCGAGTTAAGGGGCCAGGTGCAGGACGTGAAAACGCTATCCGTGCCTTGGTACAAGCTGGTCTTAAGATCACTGCTGTTGCCGACAAGTCTCCCATCCCCCATAATGGTTGTCGCGCACCTAAGAGAAGAAGAGTTTAAGTAATAAGTTTCACAGGAGACTATCAGAATGGATACATTTGTAGAAAAAAACTGGACTAATATGATTAGACCAGTTGCCCTTGAGGGAGACAACGAAGCTAGCAACGCAGCCTATGGAAAGTTTGTTGCAAGACCGCTTGAGCGTGGCTACGGCCAAACTCTTGGAAACTCCCTGAGAAGAGTCCTTCTTTCTTCTCTTCAAGGAGCAGGTATCGTTGCCATTCGTATCGAAGGTGTTGATCACGAGTTTGGTACAATCAATAACGTTAAAGAAGAAGTTTCTGAAATTATCCTTAACCTTAAAGAAGTTCGCTTTAAGCTTAAGGGAAAAGAAGATGTTATCCTTACTCTTGAGAAATCAGGGGAAGGTCCAGTAAAAGCTGGGGACATCACTGACAATGCAAGTGTAGAGGTTCTTAACCCTGATCACGTAATCTGTAACATTTCTTCTGGTGGTAACATCAGAATGGAAATCAAAGTTGCTCGTGGTAAAGGTTATGTAACTGCTTTGGATAACAAAGAAGAGTTTGATCTACCTGTTGGTTGGATCTACCTCGATACACTTTTTTCACCTGTACACCGTGTAAATTACACTGTTACCAACTCTCGAGTTGGTAAGAGAACGGACTATGACAAGCTTACTCTAGAAGTTTGGACAAATAGTGGAATTGATCCTACTGATGCTGTGGCTTTCTCGGCTAAGATCCTTAGAGATCAACTTGCTGTTTTTCTTAACTTTGAAGATGAGGATGAGGCAGTTCGTGTTGAGACAACTCAAACACAGACTCAACAGTCACCTGCTAACAACTTCCTTCTTAAGCCTGTTAGTGAGCTAGAGCTCTCTGTTCGTTCAGCAAATTGTCTTCAAAATGCCAATATCAAGTACATTTATGAGCTTGTTTCTAAAACAGAAGGCGAAATGCTTAGAACTAAGAATTTTGGTCGTAAGTCTCTAAATGAGATCAAGGAAATCTTGTCTCAAATGGGTCTTGGACTGGGAATGAAAGTTGATAGCATCATGAAAGAGATGCAAGAGAAAAAGGACGCTGAATAAAAGCTGAAGTTGTAGGAGTTCCTTATGAGACACCAAAAGAAAAAATATAGAATTGGTACTTCACCGGCCCATAGAAATTCTTTGTTAAGAAACCTAGCTGTTGAAGTTATTGAGCATGAAAGTATCAAAACTACTCAAGCAAAGTGTAAAGCAGTTCGCGGTTACGTAGAAAAGCTAGTTACTCTTGCTAAGAATGATACTGTAGCAAATCGTCGCCAGGCTTTTAGAAAGCTAAATGACAAAAATGCTGTAAAGAAGCTTTTCGAAGACGTAGCTCCTCGTTTTAAAGAAAGACCAGGTGGTTATACTCGTATTCTTAAGCTTGCTGACGGCCGTGTAGGTGATAATGCCCAAATGGGTCTCATCACTTTTGTCGACTAAGCTAAACTAGCCTAACGATTAAAATTGGATTAATTTAAGAAGGCCTTCCTTAGGGAAGGTCTTTTTTATTATGAGCACAATGCCAAATGCCCAAAAGGGCCCAAACTTTATTACTAAGCTTGCTATCATCGCTTTAATTATGGCGTCGACTCTTGCTTATTCAATTATTCAAAAAAGAAAGATTGATAAGCTCACAAGTGCTGAAAACAATCTCATCCTAAAGACCTTGCCTGAGTTCTCCTTTCCCCCTGTTCGAGGATATGAAGGAAGTATTGAGCTAAATAATGAAAATGTATTTTCCGGTAATTACGAAGCAGTCTTGATTCACTTCTGGGGAACTTGGTGTGCTCCTTGTGAAGCCGAATTGCCTGAGTTTCTCGAGTTTGTTGAATCTTTCAGGGATCAAAAAGTAAAGGCCGTTCTCTTGGCCGTTCAGGATGATGATAAGAAAATAAATAAGTTCCTTAAACGTTTTGGTGAACTTCCTGAGAATGTTGCTGTTGTTCATGATCAGAAAGGCGATAGCATGTTAACTTTTGGTACAGTTAAAGTGCCTGAAACCTATTTATTCGCTAAAAACGGAAAAAATTTAAACAAATACATTGGTCCACAAGACTGGAAACATAAATCCTATAAAGATAGGATGAATTTCTACCTGAGTTCTCTAACGAATAGTCAGACTTCATACAAAATCGAATCTCATTAAGAAAACTGACACCCCTTCTTTCCTGTTTTAAGTTGCTGAAATTACTGGCTTGCTTGATCTTGCCTGCTTATTTTTTCGTCAAATTGTCTGATTTTTAATCTTAAGTTCCTGAGGGTCATTGCCGAAAAGTTATACAGATTTAAGGGGTGATGTTCTTTTTTTAATCAAAATGACCCCGCTAAAACGTTTAGGGATTGTCCTAAATGAGGAGATTGTCATGATCAACTGGAAAGAAACAAAAAACTTACACGTGATCTCAAAGCTGTCTGAGATTCTGAATAAGTGGTACGGAACGGAACTTATTTGGACTGATTCTCATGCAAAAATTCAAAGTGGTCACCTTGATAAGGGACGCGAACACAAGAATTTATTTTTTAAGCTGCAAATGAATATGCCGCACGGTCATGATTTTATTCATCAGGACATTGAAGCTGTTACTGAAGAGCTCAAAGATGGTCATGATCAAACATTGATTTTTGATGGAACTTTTAAGCACATAAAAGGTGTTGCTTCAAAAGTGGTCGTTGATGGTGAATATATGGGTACAGTTATTGCTTACCCTTTCATTATGGATTCAGTGACCGAGAAAGAAAAAGGTGAATTGGTTGCCCAAATGGTTGATGCGGGAGTTTCGGAAGCGGATGCAAAGTCTGCTGTCGCCCATCTTCGTTTCATGAACCAGACCGATGTGGAGTATCTTCCAGAGCTTGTTGAGCTTGTTTCTGAGGAAATTATTGAATTCCACGAAGAAATTAGTAAGCGTGAAGAAAGAATTCAAGAGCTTAACTCTGAGCTTGGAGATAAGTACCGCTATCACATGATGATTGGTAAATCGAAGAAGATGCAGCAAATCTATAACCTTCTTGAGAAGGTTTCTAATAGTGAGGCTTCTGTTTTTATCCAAGGTGAAAATGGTACTGGTAAAGAACTTGTCGCTAAAGCTGTTCATTACTACTCACCTAGAAAGGATCATATGTTCCTTGCTCTCAACTGTTCGGCCTTTAACGATAACCTTCTAGACTCGGAACTTTTTGGACATGTTAAGGGAGCCTTTACTGGTGCCGTCAAAGATAAGAAAGGTCTCTTTGAGCAGGCCAATGGTGGAACACTCTTCTTGGATGAAGTTGGTGATACATCACTATCGATGCAGGTTAAGCTTCTTCGTGTTCTTCAGGAAGGAACTTATCTTCCTGTAGGGGCAAATGCACCGAAGAAAACAGACGTAAGAATTATCGCTGCAACAAATAGAAATATTAAAAAAATGATGGAAGATGGGGAATTCAGAGAAGACCTCTATTACAGAATTAACGTCATTAATATCAATTTGCCTCCACTTCGTGATCGTCGTGAAGATATTCCTATTCTTATGGATCACTTCCTTAAGAAGAGATGTGATGAAGCTGGTCTTCCTATGAAGACATTTTCAAAGAAGTGTCTTGAGAAGATGCTTGATTATCACTGGCCAGGAAATGTTCGTGAGCTAGAAAATGAAGTGGAAAGGCTAGTTGTTCTCGCTGGTGAAGATAAGATTATTGCTCCAGACCTTCTTAGTGCGCGTATCATGGATGCTGTTGGCGGACCTCGCGGTGGCGCTGGAGTTGTTAAAGGCATCAACACCAATGGTTCACTTAAGGCCGCTCTAGAGGAGCTTGAGTCACTTATGATTCGTGAGGGATTGAAGCGGTGCAACTTTAATAAATCTAAGCTGTCAAAAGAGCTCGGTATCAGTCGTGCGAGTCTTATTATGAAGGTTGATAAGTATGACCTAGACAAGCGTAAAAAGGCAGCCAACGAGTAGCGAAAATTCACTTTAAATAACGCAGAGAAATAGCCTCCTAAAGGTCCAAAAGGTAATATACCTAGGCTTTTAGGAGGTTTTTTTATGACCACAAACGTTTTGGAAGAGAAGCGTAATCAGCTGTCTGAACTAAGAAAACAAGCTGCCCTTGGTGGCGGTGAAAAAAGAATAGAGAAACAACATTCCCAAGGGAAATTTACAGCAAGAGAGAGGATCGAAAGGCTCCTTGATCCAGGATCATTTATTGAGTTTGATCGCTTTGTCGTTCATCGCTGTATTTCTTTTGGTATGGAAAAGAATAAGTACCTTGGCGACGGCGTCATCACCGGAATTGGTGAGATCAATGGCCAAAAGGTAGCCCTTTATTCGCAAGACTTTACTTGTTGGGGTGGTGCTCTAGGTGCCGCTCATGCCAAGAAGATATGTAAGATCATGGACTTTGCTCTTGAAAATAGAATTCCTATCATCGGAATCAATGATAGTGGTGGAGCGCGTATCCAAGAAGGGGTTGAGTCCTTGGCCGGTTATGCAGATATTTTCTATCGCAACGTAAAATGCTCTGGAGTGATCCCGCAAATTTCTTTAATCATGGGGCCTTGTGCTGGTGGTGCGGTTTATTCTCCGGCCATTACAGACTTTATTTTTATGGTCGATCAAACTTCTTACATGTTTGTCACTGGACCTGATGTTATTAAGACTGTAACTCACGAAGAAGTAACCAAAGAAGACCTTGGTGGTGCCACTTCTCACAATGAAAAGTCAGGAGTTGCTCAATTCAAGTGCATTGATGAGAACGAATGTTTTGAACGAGTTCGCGAGCTAATGACTTACATTCCCGCCTCTAATTATAGAAAGCAAACCTGTAAGGAAACAGCAGACTCTGTCTTTAGAGATAATGTGAAGCTTAAGGAACTCATCCCTGCAAACCCCAAAAAGCCCTATGATATGAAGGAAGTCATTATTGATATCGTCGATGATGGATCTTTTTTAGAATCTCATAAGGACTTTGCTAAAAATATCATCGTAGGCTTTGCCAGTATCGGTGGTATTAAGATTGGTATTGTGGCCACCCAGCCCCAGGTTCTTGCAGGTGTCCTAGATATTGATTCTTCAAGAAAAGCCGCGCGTTTTATTAGATTCTGCGATGCCTTTGATATTCCACTTCTTACTCTTGTTGATGTCCCTGGGTTTCTCCCTGGTACAACTCAAGAATATGGAGGGATTATCACACATGGCTCGAAGCTTCTTTTCGCTTATGCTGAAGCCACTGTGCCTATGATAACTTTAATTACACGCAAGGCCTATGGAGGAGCTTACGATGTGATGGCCTCTAAGCATATTAAGGCTGACGTAAACCTTGCTTACCCAACGGCTGAGATTGCGGTTATGGGTGCTGAAGGTGCTGTAAATATTATCTTTAGAAATGAGCTCAAAGGATTGGAGGGTGAAGCTTTTGATAAAAAGAAGGCAGAACTCATTGCTAACTACGAAAAGCAATTTAATAACCCTTACCGTGCAGCAGAGTTAGGGTATCTTGACGCTGTAATCTTTCCAGAAGAGACACGTGCCCGTCTCTTTGAGTACTTTACAGTTCTTAAAGATAAGAAAGTTGAACTTCCACAAAGAAAACACGGGAACATTCAGCTATGAATATTCGCATTAAAAAATCTCAACCAAAAAGAATAATGATTGTGAATAGAGGGGAGATTGCCTCTCGAGTCGCTAAGGCCTGTCGTGAGCTTGGCCATACTGCCGTTGGTCTTTGGACAGATAATGAACCGAGTGCAGCTCACCTTGAGTTCTGTGATGAGTGGGTTCATTTGGAAGGCTCATCAAATGCTGAAACCTACCTCAATATTGAAAAAATCGTTTCTTTAGCTAAAGAGCACAATATTGATGGTATTCACCCTGGCTATGGTTTTCTCTCTGAAAATGGAAAGTTTGCTGATGCTCTTCATGATGCTGGCATTACTTTCATCGGTCCTCATAAAGAAGCCATTAGAGTCATGGGGGATAAGGCGACTTCAAAGGCCCTCGCTCGTGATGCGGGTGTTCCCGTTGTTCCCGGTACAGCAGAGGCTGTGCCAAGTGTGGAAGAAGCCTTAAAGGTTGCTAATGATATTGGTTACCCTGTTCTTCTAAAGGCCGTTGCTGGTGGTGGTGGCCGAGGGATGAGAGCATGTGCCAATGACGAAGAAGTGAAGAAACAATTTGAGGCCGTTGGTAGGGAGTCAAAAGCGGCTTTTGGCAACGGTGACCTTCTTGTCGAAAAGCTTATCGTTAATCCTCACCATATCGAAGTTCAGATTATGGCGGATAAGAACGGTAATGTGTTTCATTTCTTTGAAAGAGAGTGTTCTATTCAAAGGCGCCACCAAAAAATTATCGAAGAGGCTCCATCTCCCTTTATTGGAAGTGATGAAGAATTAAGGCAAAGAGTTTGTGAAACGGCAGTTCAACTGGCGAAGGCCGTAAATTATGACAGTGCCGGCACTGTTGAATTCATTATGGGAGAAGATAAGAACTTCTACTTCCTTGAGATGAATACACGAATTCAAGTTGAGCATCCTATTACTGAAGAAATAACAGGGGTTGATTTAATCATCTGTATGATCCAGTCTGCGTTTGGTGAAGATCTCCAGATCCCTAATCAAGAATGGATTAAGAAAACAGGACACGCCATTGAGTGTAGAATCTGTGCTGAGGACCCTATTACTATGCTACCTGCTCCAGGAGTCGTCACAGGGTTTGAAACAAATTTTCCTCAAGGTGTTCGCTTTGATCATTGTCTTTATCGTGGATTAAACGTCACTCCTGACTTTGATCCTATGGTTGGAAAGCTTGTGGCAAAGGGACTTGTTAGAGACGTCGCTATTAGAAAAATGCGCTCAGCTCTAGATGGCCTCTACATTGAAGGGTTAAAGAATAATATTCCTCTTCACAAAGTTGTTATGGATGATCCTGTATTTAGTGAAGGGCAATATACAACAGATTACATCAAAGAGGTCTCTCCACAGGAGCGTATAGAGACTGATATGGACTTTGATTCTATTTACCGTAAATTGGCCGCTGCAGAAGCCAGAAACATGGGAATGTAAATGAGAAGTTATTTAATTGATTCAGACAATAATGAATTTATTATTGACCTCACCAAAACGATCAAGCATTCAAGTGAATTGGTAGAATTTGAGTTTTCCTCTATTAAAGATAATGAAATGTTAAACAAGCGTAATGTCTATATAAGGAAACTTGCCGGAAACTACTATTGCTCGTTTGATAATAAGGCATGGAGAAAGCTTGCGAGGCAACACGTTCCGAGAAAGATTCTCAATGTCGACAAAGTTTATGACCTCTATAGAGGCTATAAGCCTTCGGGGCTTTCTGCCGGAGCCACTGGCGATCTTTTAACTCAAATGCCTGGAAAGGTAGTTAAGCTAAATATCAAAGAAGGTGACACTGTTGAAGCAGGGGACTGCGTTTTAATTCTAGAGGCCATGAAAATGGAAAATGAGATTAAGACAAGTGTTGCCGGCACTGTTAAGGCCATTCATGTGAAAGAGGGCGATGCGCTTGAGTCTGGCGTCTTAATGGTGGAAATCGAATAATCTAAGGAGTTCATGTGAACGATTGGGATAGAGCTAAGGATGACATACGCAAGGGAGCCCGCTTTGTAGGACCGATTATTGCCATTCTTTTTATTATTGGGGCGGTGAGATCTAGTTTTTATACCGTGGACCCTGACGAAGAAGCCGTTATCATAAGGTTCGGTAAGTACGTGGGAACCTCTCAACCAGGACTTCACTTTAAGCTTCCTCTTGGAATCGACAGTGTCACTTTGGTTAAAACAAAGCGTGTTTTACAGCAAGAGTTTGGCTTTAGGACACGCAATACCTCAGGAAGACGAACAAGTTACGATCAAAAGAATTTCGATACTGAGTCCCTTATGCTTACTGGGGATCTTAATGTCGCGGATGTTGAGTGGGTTGTTCAATATCAAATCTCAGATCCTTTTAAGTACCTTTTTCAAACCTCTGCACCTGAAAGAAATATTCGCGATGTCTCAGAATCTATCATGAGAAGAGTTGTGGGGGATCGCGATGTTACCGAAGTTTTAACTACGGGTAGGGTGGAGATTGCAGGTGATGCAAAAGTTCTCATGCAAGAGGTTCTTGATAAGTATGATATGGGTGTAAAGGTCGTCACTGTAAAGCTTCAAGATGTGAACCCTCCAAATGTAGTTAAAAAATCCTTCAATGAAGTGAACGCTGCTAAACAAGAACAAGAAAAGGTTATTAATCAGGCCGAGGAAGCTTATAACCGAGTTATTCCTGAAGCCCGTGGTAAAGCCGAAAAGCTCATTAGTGAAGCTGAAGGTTTTGCTAAAGCAAAAGTGAATCAAGCGGAAGGTGACGCCAAGAAGTTTGAAGCAATCCTTAAAGAGTACAAAAGAGCTCCAAGTATTACTCGTAAGAGAATCTATCTCGAAACTATGGAGAGTATTTTAAAAAGAGTAGAAGACATCACCGTTGTCGACCCTTCAGTAAAAGGGGTTTTACCCGTATTCAATGGTAAAGGAGTTGTCAGTGGGCAGTAAATCAGCAATAACCCTCATATTTTTTGTGGCCATTCTCATAGTTTTGAAAGGAACTTTCTTTGAGTTAAATGAAGGACGCCAGGCCATCATCACTCAATTTGGTAAGCCTATTGGTGATCCCATTACTGAAGCTGGCCTTCATATTAAAACTCCCTTTATTCAAGAAGTACGCTTTGTCGACAAACGAATTCTCAGTTGGGATGGCTTTCCCAATCAAATCCCTACAAAGGATAAGAAGTACATTAAGGTCGATACAACTGCTCGATGGAGAGTTGTTGATGCGCTTAAATTTATCCAAACAGTAAGAAATGAGACTGGGGCAAGGGCCCGGTTGGATGCGATTCTCGATTCAGCAACTCGCGATGTCATTTCTAATCATAACCTTGTTGAAGCCGTAAGAAACTCCAACAGCATTATTGAGAAGATTGAGGAGAAAAAGGCATTAATTGAGAAGCTCAAAAAAGAAGGTAAGCCAGTCATTGAAGAAGGTGTTACCGGTGAAATTGAAAAAATTAAAGTTGGACGAGAAAACCTAAGTGAAATGATTGTGAAGTCTGCTGAAAAGGAGCTTAAAGCTTTCGGTATTGCCCTTATTGATGTTCAGTTAAGACGAATTAGTTATGAGCGATCAGTTGAGGCCAAGGTTTATGAAAGGATGACCTCTGAAAGACAAAGAATTGCCCAGAAAATTCGCTCAATAGGTCAGGGAGAAAAGGCCAAGATTGAGGGGCGTCTTCAGAGAGATTTGAGGGAAATTAAGTCACAGGCCTACAAGCAAGCTCAGATCATTCGAGGGAGTGGCGAGGCCAAAGCCCTTAAGATTTATGCTCAGTCACTTTCTAAAGACCCTAAGTTTTACTCTTTCCTCAAGACAATGGAAGTCTATAAAGACTCCATTCAAGAGCGTACAAAGTTTCTTATGAGTTCAGATGGTGAGCTCTTCAAGTTCTTTAAGAAGGCAGACTAGTTTTTCAAATAGGTATAACTCGTGAGGCAGTCTTCATAGAAGTCGACCCACTTTACTCCAAGTCTGGGGGGAATTTTTCCCTCAGACACAATCTTAGAAACATTCTTCTTCATCTTTTGGGCCATATACTCAGGGTTATACTGCATTGTTGAAAGAACACCTGATGCGGTATTGCCTTTGATGATTTCCTCTATATAGAAGCCTTGAGGGTCATCATTATCTCCGTAGACATGCACTTCATGGAGTCTCCCAAAGAGGTTATGCATATCCCCCATAACGTCTTGGTAAGCGCCTGTGAGAAAGAGGCCAACCAAGTATTCCTCGTCCTCTTTGAGATGGTGAATGGCCATTGTCGGAGTGATCCCATCTCTATTGATGAACTTGCCTATGATTCCGTCACTATCACAAGTGATATCAGCAATGGAACAATTGGCATCAGGCTTTTCATTAAGTCGACTTATAGGCACAACTGGAAGAAGTTGATCAATGGCCCAATGGTCAGCAGCTGATTGGAACACTGAAAAGTTACAAAGGTACTGAGGGGCAAGTTTATTATCAAGCTCAGAGAGGGATTCGGGTACAAACTCCAGCATTTCAGAGAAGTTCATAATACCTTCCATGATTTGCCAGTAAAGAGTTTCAATAACGGCCCTGTCTTTGAGGCTAATAACTCCTAGGTTAAAGGCACTCAAGGTCTGCTCTTTAATCTGTATCGCCTCATTATAAATTTCTTGAAAGTTATCTTCACCAATCACCCAGCTGTGCATTTCGCGCATATTCTTGATAAGCATATGCTCATTATCATTAACTTTGGTGTCGAAGTTGGGCTGGGTAACGCTGATCTTGTCAACGACATTCGTGATGACTAGAGAATGGTGTGCCGTAATTGCTCTACCACTTTCTGTGACGATATTGGGATGGGGGACATTTTCAATATCACAGATTTGCTTAAGGCCATAGACAATATCAGCAACATATTCATTTAAAGTATAGTTTACGGATGAATCGGAAGACGACCGGCTTCCATCGTAGTCAATTCCCAGTCCGCCACCGGCGTCAAAGTATTCAAGTTGACAGCCTAGCTTGTGAAGCTGAGTAAAGACCCGTGCACCTTCTGTGATGGCCTCTTTAAAAGTTCTAATATCTGAAATTTGAGATCCTATGTGAAAATGGAAAAGTTTAATACAGTCTTTGAGACCATATTCTTCCATTAGTTCCACAGCTCTAATCATTTCAGAAGTTGAAAGGCCAAACTTAGCACGATCTCCGGTAGACTTGGCCCATCTCCCTCTACTCTTAAGGGACATTTTTCCTCTAAGACCGATGAGTGGTTTAACTTGGTACTCTTGAGAAAGTTTAAGGAGTTTTGGAAGTTCGGAAAACTTTTCTATGACGATGATGATTTTTCGCCCAAGCTGTCTGCCTAAAAGCGCAAGAGAGAGGTAATCTTCATCTTTATAGCCATTTAAAACAGTAATCGCCTCAGGGTTGGTGTTGTAGGCTAAAACAGAGAGAAGCTCCGGCTTTGAGCCTGCTTCGAGACCGAAGTTGAACTCTTCGCCTGCATCCACAATTTCTTCAACAACTTCTCTCATTTGGTTAACTTTAACGGGGTAGACGCCACAGTATTTACCGTTGTAGTTGGCCTCTTTAATAACCTCACTAAAGCTTTGATTAATTTTTCTGACTTGAGATCTAAGAATATCGTGGAAGCGTATAACTGCGGGAAGACTAACACCTTGAGAGCGCATCTCTTCTACGACTTCTCTTATATTAATACTTTTGGCTTCAGGAGATGGTTTAACAACTAAGTCGCCCTCTGGTGAAATATCAAAGTAACCTTCACCCCAAGTACTAATATTATATGTTTTTTCAGCTTCTTCTCTTGTCCATTCGTTCATGATGGGTCCTTAGGTGTTGAGAGCAAGGATGGTTTCTCGTGTCACTTTGGTGGCAAAAACATTACTATTTCCTGAGGCATCCAATGGCGGGGATAATTCAACAATATCCGCTCCTACAAAATTTTTGTGGCGAAGGATTTTCATTAGCTTGATAAAGGAATGAAAGGTTTCACCACCTGCTTCAGGTGTTCCTGTTCCAGGCATATAGGCCGGGTCAAAATAGTCCAAGTCTAAAGTCAGGTAGATGGGACGATCTTTTGGTATATTTTCCACAGACTCAATAAAGTCATTAAGGCTGGTGCGTATTGTTTTATTTTCTCGCATCCATACATACTCATCTTTTGTACCTGAGCGAATACCATATTGAATGAGGTCATGTTTATCAGTCATATGGTCTAGGGCCCTTCTGATAATTGAGGCATGAGAATAGTGGTAACCCTCATAACCATCCCTTAAATCAGCATGGGCATCGAGGTGTAAAAGAACTAGGTCCTCAAAGTTTTCAAGGTATCTTCTTATGGGAGCATAGGAAATGGAGTGTTCACCACCCAAGGTCACAATTTTAATATTATCTCTTTTGAGGTCTACATTCGCAGTCCAGTTAAGAAAAGTATCTGTTGCTTTTTGCCAATTCGCCTCTTGATTCTCACTATCTCCAACAGGAAGATTTCCTAAATCGTAGAGGTTTTTAAGATCTTCTAGGTCACAATCAAGGTAGGGGCTATAAGATTCGATACCAGTGCTGTCTTTTCTAATGGCATCTGGTCCCAGTTTTGTGCCCTTTCTAAAACAGGCCGTACCATCAAAACCAAAACCCACAAGATAGGTCCCGGGACCTGTGATTTTTGGTGAAAAGTGAAAAAAATCGTAAGGGCCACAATCTGGCTTTATGGCATCGTCATGCAAATCCATGGCTTTTTTCCTGCTTGGCATATAAAGAATATTTTCAACTATTTACCCTTTTTTAGAGTTTTCGCAAACCACTATAAAGTAGCATTCGGTAGGCCCTGAAATAGTTTCAGAAGGTAAGTTTTTCAAAAAACCCATAAATAGCTGGAATACGACCCTTTTTTAAGTAATAATGCGCTGCAAAAGGGGTGGGTGTTGAAAAAGACACATCTTTCATTGGCCATAACACTGCTCTCTTTGCCTCTTTTTGCGCAGGAGAATAATTTCTTTGATTTCTTCAATGAAGAGATGGCCCCTAAAATTGAGGTCAATATCAAGACCCTCAATTATGAGAGAAAGGAGGACCGGGATCAGTCCCAGGGTCATTTTTCATTCGATAAGTTTCAAATCCTTTCTGAAAAAACAAATTTAAAGCTCCATAACGAGTCTCAATTCTACGATGCTGATATTTATCGGCGAGGAAAGATGATTGGATTTCATGGTCCAGCAGCTTCGTTTGTCTACCAGTTAAGGGATCAGGACTTTAAATATGTTGATTCCTTTCAATGGATGACCATGAATAATGTCTATTACTTTATGGATCGAAACGAAATTATCCTTCAGGGTAAGAACTTTGCCATGAGAGAACCTCAGACAATGCTCCTTACAAATGATTTTAAACTGAATTGTGATAGACACCCCGATTATCTTTTAAATGACGGGGATGGCTTTATTGCTGGCTGTTTTAATTATGGCTTTGCTAGTGCACTGGATAATCAAGGAATCTCTTCAGATTTTAGATTTTTTGATGAAAGTGGAAAGAAGCTTATTGATTTAAAAGGATATTTTAAAAGAATAGATTTTCAGCAAGAAGCGATTGATGCTGACATTACAAGTTTGACTTCTAACTTTAGTGATGAAGTTCTTCTTAATGCTACAGATATAAAGCTAGCGTGTGAGAAACCACGTGATGTTGTTTCAGTCACCCCAGAAAAACTGGTTGTTCCTTGTTTAGACAATATTAGTATAGAAGGCAACTTCTTGGGGGCGGAGTTTTTAGAGGATAATGACGAATTAACCATTCTCAATCCTAGAATAACACATGAAGACAAAACTCTAACGATTGATCATAGTGATATTAGGTATAAGGCGAAAGAGTCTGAGTTTAAGCTAAGTAATTCAATCCTAAGATGTAAGACACCTGAAAAAGGTAATGTGATTGAGGTTGAGACTTTTTTAAGTGGTTGCTTAAATGACTCTGAACTCTTTAAAAAAGAAGAAGATGTTTCGTTTGAATTCAAAGTCACAGAGACAGAACCTAAACCCTTTGAGCTAATCGTTGGGGGAGATGTTCAGTCCTTTCAGGTAAATTCTGAAAGGTTAAATATGACTTCTGATAAATTGAAGTTGGAAATAGATAAGAGTATTTTTATCGATTTCAATCAGATCAATCTAGATTGTCAGAAAGAAGAAGGTTTGAGCCAGTTTGATGCCAAGGCCATGCTTACTCACTGTAAGAAGGATATGGTGATTGGTCTTGATACCTTTTCACTTAAAGATTTTATTGATCCAAGAAATCCTGTACTTGTAAAGACTCATCCTTCAGTTGTTAAAAACCGTGATGAGCTTCTTCACATTGAGCTTCCAGAGTTGAAGTTGGTTGATCAAGAAGACTTAACGCTCATGGAGAATGTGAAGATTCTTTGTAAAACCGAAAATAACGAAGATGTTTTCATCCCAAATGAAATTATCGGAGCCTGCGTAAAAAGAGGTCAAATTAATATAGATAAGATCTTTACAGATGACTCAAACCTTTCCGTTTCTACTTTAACAAACCCTCAAACAAATATTGATAATGTTCAGGTAGAAAAGAAAAAAGCTAAGATCTTTGATGTCAACCTGATCACTCAAGATGGGAAGATATATGGAAAGGTGATGATACGCTTTCTTGGTATGAAGTCGGAAGTTACTTTTTCAGGACCGATTTCATGGGATATAGAAAAAGAGGTTTTGACGATAAAAGTGGAAAACTCACGGCTGCCTTTGGGCATAAAATCAGAAAATATTTTTATGTTCTTTCTTAAGAAAATGCTTGTGGCCGAGATGATCACTTATGAAAAGGATAAGACCATAAAGATTTCTCTTTAAGGCTTAGAGCTTTTCTTTAATAAGTTTAATCATCTCACTAGAGGCTTCTCTTACAGTCGCCTTACCATCTTGAACATTTTTACGAATTTTCTCAAACTGAGAATTGAGAGAACTATTTTCTTTTATTTCTTGAAATAGCCTCTCTTGAAATAGGCTATCAAGCCAAGATTGAGACTGCTCTTTCCTATTAGATTCAAAATGACCGCTCTTTTTTGAATCCTCATCAAATGAGCTTAGAGCCTCTTTAATTTCTTCAAAGCCTGTTTTTTCTAAAGAGCTACAATTTAAGACCATTGGGCTCCAGAACCTTTCCTTCTTAATAATATGAAGAGCGTTTTGATACGTCGTCTTGGCATTTTCGGCGAGGATTTTAGTATCACCATCGGCCTTATTGATAATGAGAAGATCAGCGAGTTCAATAATACCCTTCTTAATACCTTGAAGTTCATCACCTGTGTTGGGGACCATAAGCACCATAAAGAGGTCAACCATCGATGATACTTGGTATTCCGACTGACCTACGCCGACTGTTTCAATTAAAACAATATCGTAACCAGCTGCTTCACAAAGGAAAATAGACTCTCTTGTTTTGGCGGTAACACCACCAAGGCTGCCTGTTGTTGGTGATGGCCTAATAAAGGCATCTTTATTTTGGGAGAGTTCTTCCATGCGGGTTTTGTCCCCAAGAATACTACCTCCGGAAATAGGCGAGCTGGGATCTACAGCGAGGACAGCAACTTTATGACCGGCCTTTATAAGTTGGAGGCCTAGTACTTCAATAAAACTAGATTTGCCTACGCCGGGAATACCAGAAATACCGATCCTCAGGCTATTTCCGCTTTTTGGGATAATGTCTTTAAGGAGCTTTTCGGCCATTTCTCTGTCTGTTGGTCGATGAGACTCCACCAGAGTGATGGCCTTAGCAAGTGCTCTGCGGTCACCTTTTAGAAGGTTGCTTTTTATTTCTTTCCAGTCTTTCACGAATTGCCTTGGCCTTCATTGATGGCCTTCAATACTGCCTTGGCCGAAACGGGGATGGGGGTTCCTGGGCCAAAGATACCTTTTACGCCGGCCTTCTCAAGGAATTCATAGTCTTTCTTAGGGATGACTCCACCAACAACCACAATAATGTCTTGAGCATTTAATTTTTTTAACTCCTCAATAAGGGCTGGAACTAATGTTTTATGGCCAGCAGCCTGAGAGCTTACGCCGACAACGTGGACATCATTATCAACAGCTTGTCTTGCCACTTCCTCTGGTGTGGAGAAAAGTGGAGCAAGGTCAATATCAAAACCAACGTCCGCAAAGGCAGTGGCAATAACTTTAGCGCCTCTGTCATGTCCATCTTGTCCCATTTTAGCAACGAGCATGCGAGGACGACGGCCATGTTGTTTTTCAAAACTTTCAATATCAGATTTGATGTTCATCCAACCCTCATCCTTTTCAAATGCACTACCGTATACACCACTAACTGTTCTCGTATTATCTTTGAAACGACCCCAGTGCTTTTCGAGCATATAAGTAATTTCACCTACAGTTGCTCTGGCACGAGCTGCTTTAACCGCAAGGTCAAGAGCGTTGCCTTCTCCATTAACTGCATAGGCTTCTAGGGCATCAAGGGCCTCTTTTACTTTATCATTATCTCTTGAACTTCGAATATGATCTAGGGCCTTTATTTGACCTTCCCTAACTTTGACGTTGTCAATTTCAAGAACCTCAACAGGGTCATCATTGGTGTTGGGGTATTTGTTGACGCCAACGATGACATCCTCGCCACGGTCAATTCGAGCCTGTTTAGCTGCTGCAGACTTTTCAATATTGAGCTTGGGTACGCCCTTTTCAATGGCCTTTGCCATTCCGCCAAGAGAGTCGACTTCCTTGATGATCTCGCGGGCCTTGTCAGCGATATCTTTAGTAAGGCTTTCCATCATGTAGCTTCCACCCCATGGGTCTACAACTCCTGTGATACCTGTTTCTTCTTGAAGAATAATTTGAGTATTTCGAGCAATTCTTGCAGAAAACTCTGTCGGTAGGGCGATGGCCTCATCAAAACTATTAGTGTGAAGTGATTGGGTGCCACCAAATACAGCGGCCATGGCCTCTATGGTTGTTCTGACAATATTATTATAGGGGTCTTGTTCTGTGAGACTCCAACCTGAAGTTTGGCAGTGGGTTCTAAGCATAGAAGACTTGGGTTTTTCTGGATTAAACTCACTCACTATTTCATGCCAAAGCAGTCTTGCTGCTCTTAGTTTGGCGACTTCCATGTAGAAGTTCATACCAATGCCAAAGAAGAAAGAGAGTCTTGGGGCAAATGAGTCAATCTTAAGACCAGATTCAATCGCCGTCTTAATATACTCCTTACCATCGGCCAATGTATAAGCGAGCTCAAGTGCAGCATCAGCTCCTGCCTCTTGCATGTGGTAGCCGGAGATAGAGATACTATTAAACTTGGGCATATTTTCTGATGTATAGGCAAAAATATCTGAGATGATTTTCATAGAAGGAGCCGGTGGATAAATATAAGTATTTCTCACCATGAACTCTTTAAGAATATCGTTTTGAATTGTACCTGATAGCTTTTCTGGGCCTACCCCTTGTTCCTCGGCCGCGACAATATAGTTGGCAAGGATAGGGAGAACGGCACCGTTCATTGTCATCGAAACAGAAACTTTGTCTAAAGGGATACCATCAAAGAGTACCTTCATATCTTCTACGCTATCGATGGCCACACCGGCCTTACCAACATCGCCTACGACACGAGGATGATCTGAGTCGTAGCCACGGTGGGTGGCCAGATCAAAAGCGACGGATACGCCTTGACCTCCGGCCGCAAGAGCTTTGCGATAGAAGGCATTTGACTCTTCAGCAGTTGAAAAGCCTGCATATTGGCGAATGGTCCAAGGCCGGCCAGTGTACATGGTTGCTCTTGGGCCACGAATAAAGGGGGCCATTCCAGGGGTTGTATCCACCAAGTCGTTATTGGAAGTATCCGCTTTTGTGTAGAGGGGTTTAATTTTAATACCCTCTGGACTAAGCTTTGCCAGCGAGTCGGAAGATTTACCCTTCGTTTCTTTTTCTACAAGCTTTTCCCACTGATCTTTTCGAAAAATCGTCATAATCCGGATTCCATTTCTAATTGGTGAATATTTGGCTCAATTCTTATCAAAAGTGGGTTAAAAGCTCAAAAATAAGTGTTGGAAAGGCTTGAAATTAGGCAGGATTTACCACTTTTTGTGCAGCGCTCGTGGTCTGGTAAAATAGAAGAGTGAAACTGTTGAAACCTGGAGGTCATTTGGTGTCAGGCGGAGACCGCGATTCTAAAGATTTTGTTCTAGAGTCATCCCTACAGTACTTCTTTTATTCCCAACTACAAGAGTTCAATGAGAAGTCTCAAGAACCTCTTCCTAACGAGGCGATTTACTACTCAAGCATGGTGATGGACCGCTTTGGTGAATCTGAAAACTACTTCGAAGTTTCAGAGGGAAAAGTGAAGGACAAGGTTCTTGGTGTAAAACTTCTTCAAACGAGTCACATGCCAAGAGAAGAAAAGAAGAGAGTTTTAAAGGATATCGGAGATATGGCGCTTTTGATCTGTGGCTTTTTTTCCGATTCACTTAATAAGAAAATTTTGGATACTAAGTACTATCAAGAGCTTGGGCAACGAGCATACAGTCACCTTAATGCAGAAGTGCCATCAGCTTATGATGTACCGGAATTTTTCCATCTTTTGTCTCTACGCTTCGATCAGCTCGCGACAGTTATGAGCTTAGTGTCTGAGAAGACCATTGGTCAGGCCGCTGATTTCGAATCACCTTATTTAATTATCACCAAAAAAATTGCTGGTTAAAATCCTTCTGGTTTTTCTCGTCCCACGAGGATCGTGCTCCACTTTTTGGAGAGGATACGCTTTAAGTCCTTACTAAAAGAGTCATAGGTGAGCTTCTCAATTTCATTATTAGAGAGATGATAATGGTCTAAAGGAAATCCCTGGAGCGTTGTGACGGAATAGATATTGGCATAGTCATCATTCGTTTGAATATTAAGCAGACTTTGACCCGCAATCATTTTCTTTATTCTTTTAAACTCGTCACGGCTAAGACCATGAACACGAATTTTATCAATAATTTCGTGAATGGCCTTAAGAGCAGCCTCTACCTTGTCATATCCACTGGCCATATAGATTCCCCAGTAGCCCGCCTCTAGGGCAGAAAAATGAACAGGCTGAGCTGTATAGCATAGTCCTTGGCGGTCTCTCACTTCAACAAAGAGTTCTGAACTTTGACCTGACAGATGAGTGGTGAGCATCTTGAGTGCCAAATGATCTTTATGCTTTAAAGGAGCCGTAGGAATCCCTGTGAAAATTTGAGTTTGCTCTCTGTCAAATTCTACAAAGATCTTTTCTCCAAGCTTTGGTTTAACTTTTCCTTGTTTTGCAGGTTTTTCTTTTCGAGATTTGAGACTTTCAAAGAGAGGCTCAAGTTTGTCATAGACTTCATCAAAACTTTTATCCCCACAGTAAGTGATAAGAATTTCTTTATTTCTTAAATTCTTCTGATGGGTTTCTTTTATAAGTTTTGCGGAGACTTTTTTAACACTAGATTCTGTTCCCATGACAGACATGGCGTAAGGGTGACCGTTGAAGAATGTCTGGGAGGCATTATTAAAGCAAATCTTAACGGGGTCTTTGAGATGATTTTTTAACATCCTTAAGGCCATCTCTTTTTCTTGTTTTACAAAGGTTGATTTAAAACTAGGGCCAATGAGAGTGCCATTAAAATGATCCAGTAAGGTTTCAAAATGTTCACTTTGGCCATGCATAGTAAGACCATAAGCATTCTTTCCCGAAAATGAACTTAAAGAAGCGGTTAGGTAGTCGAGTTCTTTTTTAAGGTCAAGATAATCTACCTTTCCATAACCTTTGGTAATGGTTGAACTTATCAGTTGGTAAAGGCCATTTGTGGCCTTACTTTCCTCTGTGATTCCACCCTTTATATAGGCATGAAGAACAAATGTTGGGTTCATTAAGTTTTGGCGATAAATAAGCTTAACCCCAGGCTTGACTGTGTAGCATTGTACTTGGGGATCAAACTTACTTTTGAGAGGCTTTGAGAGTTTAGGGTGAGCCTCTTTTACTGACTTTAATTTTTTTATAAAGCGTGTTTGAAAGCTTTCAAGTAGCTTTTCGTTTTTGGCATTCTTCTGCCCAAGTGGCATTTGAACACTAAAATGAATTGGCCTCTTAAAGATTCTCTTTAAGCTGTCATTGACTTCACTTACAGTTGTTTTCTTAATGCGATTGATGAATTCTTCTTCTGAAGTAATATCACCAGTAGAAGCGAAGCTATGACCTAGAGAGAAGGCATAACTTTCAATGGATTCCATGTCATAAACTTTTGAGGCGACATATTGATTCTTTATCTTTTGAATTTCTTTATCTGAAAGACCTTCATTTAGAGTTGATATAATAAGCTTTTCAAATGAGCTAAGTACCTCTCTCATCTTCTCAATGGGGAAGATGAGTTTAATAAAATGAAGTCCTCCATCATTCATGAACATAGTTGAAGAGCCACAACTGGTTGCAATGGCCGTTTGACCTACAAGTTCTTGATAGAGCCGACTCGATTCACCATGACCAAGGCAATTTATAGCAAGGTCTTCTTGAGGGGCTGAGCTTGATTCAAATGTCGGAGCTTGGAGGCAGATACTCATTTGGACCATGTGAGTATCTTTTTCGTGAATTTCTATTGTTGATTGAGACTTAAGTTTAAACTTGGGAAACTCAGAACGTGGACCATTGGGGAGCTTGAATTCCTCAATCGTTTTTTTGATTTGGTTTTTCTCTTTCATATCTCCCGCAACAACCAACAGGGCATTGTTGAGGTTATAAAAACCTTTTCTAAAATCTTTAAGTTGATCTTGAGAGAAGTTGAGGATTGTTTTTTCTGTTCCAAGAATCGGATGGGCGTAACCACCAGTAAAACAGGACTTTTGAATTTTTTGAAATCCGTATTGGTTGGGATTGTCGATGGAGCGGCGATACTCCTCAAAAACAACTCCTCTTTCAGGCACGAGGTCCTCTTCTAGAAAGCGAGGGTTAGAAACCATATCTAAAAGAATCTCGGTTGTATGATTAAGTTCAGTTGCAGGGGTGTTGATGTAGTAGCAAGTGTAATCGAAGCTTGTGAAGGCATTGATTTCTCCACCAAAACTTTCTACTTCGTGAGCGATGGCCGCCCCCGGTCTCTTATCAGTCCCTTTAAAGAACATATGCTCAAGAAAGTGAGCGATACCTTCATTTTCTTTCTTTTCTAACGCTGAGCCTGCTCTAAACCAAATTTGAACAGAGGCTGATGTACTACCGGGCGCATCAATAAAGAGAGTTTGTAGGTTGTTTCCAAGTTTGGTGAGCTCATGCTGC
Organism: Bacteriovoracia bacterium; assembly: GCA_030427595.1. Classification (GTDB taxonomy): domain Bacteria; phylum Bdellovibrionota; class Bacteriovoracia; order Bacteriovoracales; family Bacteriovoracaceae. Next base: position 44,815 of record JAUIBX010000002.1, read on the forward strand.
ATATTTGGGCTTCCTGAGTAAAATTAGTAGATAAAATGAGTTGTTGGCCAAGCTTCTCTATTATAAACAGATGTTAGCTTATAGTCATACAGTTTGAGGTTCCTTTATTAGATCAATTGAATCGCTCTACATTCACTTTCCTTTTTGTCGCCATCTTTGTAACTACTGCGACTTTTATAAGAAGGTTCCTCAGGGAAATGACCTTGAGAGCTTTGAGCTTCTTTTTGAGAAGATGTGGGCAAGGAATAAGGCCCTTCTTCTGGAAAATGGTTGTGAAATGAATCGTCTTCAAACACTTTATATTGGAGGCGGTACGCCTTCGCTATGGGGGGCTAGAGGAGCTCAATTCCTTCAAGACCTCTTGATCAGGGAAGGTGTTGAGTTGGCAGAGGGTTGTGAGTTCACTTTGGAAGTTAACCCTGGAACATGGACAGAGGACTCTATTAAAGCGTGGAAGGACCTAGGTGTTAGTCGTTTTTCTTTAGGGATCCAGTCTCTCCGCGCAGACTATTTAAAGATTCTAGACCGAGTTCACTCTGTCGATGATGTTTTTGAAACTTTAAAGTATTTCAATTCAATAGATGCTGCCTTCTCTGTCGACTTCATGCTTGGTCTGCCTTGGTCTGAGTCCAAAGATCGTCAAATTGAAAATGAGCTTAATGAAATTTTAAGCTTTAAACCAGAACACCTAAGCCTCTATATTCTTACGGCAAAAGGTGGCTACCCTTATAAAGAAGAGCTTCCCGAGGATGACTTTCTTGAAACAGAATATTTAAAGGTGGCAAACCTTTTGAAGCAAAAAGGTTTTGGTCATTATGAGGTTTCAAACTTTGCCCAAAAGGGAAAGGAGTCTCTTCATAATCTTCAATACTGGCGAGGAGGGTCTGTCGCTGCCGTAGGTCCATCGGGTGTCGGCTTTCTTTCAAAGGAATCTCTTCGTTATAAATGGAAAACTTCTGAGGCATCTCCTGTGCTCGAAAACCTTAATAAAGAAGAGGTTGCTCTGGAAAAACTCTATTTAGGATTAAGAATTTCCGATGGTATTGTCCTTAGTGATCACTTTGATTCTTCTGAGCTCAAAGCTCTTCGACCACTATTCAGCGATTGGGCCGCAAAAGAACTTGCTCAATATGAAGAAGAGGGTCATCACCTTTCTTTAACGTCACGCGGCTATCTGGTCCTAGATGGTCTCATAAATCAGATTTTTTCTCGAATTTAGCATGTGATTACAGGCTCTTAGGCGGTCCCTGAAAGACTTTTTTAGGCTCAACATTGACATGGGCGCCTTTCATCCCATCTTGTTTGGCGAGAAACGTGAACCAGAGGTTGATGAAGACATGGCAGAACAAAGTGAAAATCAAGAGAAGGATGAAGAGACGGTAATCGATGCTCAAGCGGAAGCTGAAACTCAGGAAAATGACGTAGAAAAAGAGCCTGAAGTTGTCGAAGACTCTGATGAAGGCGTTACGGCCGAAGAAGAGTCAAAAAATGAAGAGCATGACTTCAAACAAAAGTTCTATTATCTGGCTGCAGAAATGGACAACATGAAGAAGCGCTTTGATAGGGAAAAAGACAACCTTATCAAGTATGGAAATGAAAAAGTTTTAAGCGGTCTTCTGGAAGTTGTAGATAACCTAGATAGAACAGTCGACGCAATCGCGGGAGACGAAGATGAAAAGGTTAAGAACATTTACTCTGGAATTGAGATGGTAAGGAAGCAATTCCTTGATGTCTTAAAGGCCAATGGCCTAGAGAAGGTAGAAGCACTTGGAGAAATTTTTGATCCTAATGTCCATGAAGCCATGGCCCAACAGCCTGCTGAAGGAAAGAAAGATCAAGAGATTATTCAGGTTTTCCAACATGGATATACATTAAATGGCCGCCTCCTTCGTGCAGCCAAAGTAGTCATTGCTAGTAACGAATAAGTTTAAATATAAGGAGAATATCATGGGTAAAATTATCGGAATTGACTTAGGTACTACGAACTCTTGTGTCGCAGTTCTAGAAAATGGAAAGTATAAAATTGTCCCCAATGCTGAAGGTCACAACACAACTCCCTCAGTAATTGGTTTTGGTAAAAATGACGAAGTTCTTGTTGGTCAGGTTGCTAAGCGCCAAGCTGTAACCAATCCAAATAAGACCCTCTACGGGATTAAACGACTCATTGGTCGTAAGTTTGAATCGCCTGAAGCAAAGAAGTTTGCTGACGTTGCACCTTTTGAAATTTTCGCCAATAAAAATGGCGACGCTTGGGTAAAAGTAGACGGTAAAGAAATGTCTGCTCAAGAAATCTCAGCTAAGGTTCTTCAAAAAATGAAGAAATCAGCTGAAGACTATCTTGGTGAAGAGGTTACAGAAGCTGTTATTACTGTTCCTGCCTACTTCAACGATGCTCAAAGACAAGCAACAAAAGATGCTGGTCGTATTGCTGGGCTAGAAGTTAAGCGAATTGTGAACGAGCCTACAGCAGCAGCTCTGGCTTATGGCCTAGAGTCTAAGCAAGATAAGAATATTGCAGTATTTGACCTTGGTGGTGGTACTTTCGATATCTCTATCCTTGAGATTACTGGTGATGGTGTTTTCGAAGTTAAGGCAACTAATGGTGATACATTCCTTGGCGGTGAAAACTTTGATGAAGCCATCATTAACTTTCTTGCTGAAGAGTTTCAAAAGCAAGAAGGTATTGACCTTAGAAAAGATCAAATGGCCCTTCAACGTCTTAAAGAAGCTGCAGAAAAAGCAAAGCATGAGCTTTCAACAACAACTTCAACTGACGTGAACTTGCCATTTATTACAGCTGACCAGTCTGGACCCAAGCACCTTAACGTAAATATGAGTCGTGCTAAGTTTGAATCTTTGATTTCTGATCACCTCAATGCGCTTGCGAAGCCATGTGAAACGGCCATTGCTGACTCTGGTCTCTCTAAGTCAGAAATTCATGAAGTGATTCTTGTCGGTGGCTCAACTCGTATCCCAGCTGTTCAAGAAAAAGTTAAAGAAATCTTTGGTAAGGAAGCTTCAAAAGGTGTTAACCCTGATGAGGTTGTAGCAGCTGGTGCTGCTATCCAAGGTGGTGTTCTTGCTGGTGACGTTAAAGATGTTCTTCTCCTCGATGTAACACCTCTTTCTCTTGGTATTGAGACTCTTGGTGGTGTAATGACTAAGATCATCGAGAAAAACACTACTATTCCTACTAAGAAATCACAGGTTTTCTCTACAGCTGCTGACAACCAGCCTGCTGTGAGCATCCACGTACTTCAAGGTGAGAGAGAGTTCTCAAAAGATAATAAGACTCTTGGAAAATTTGATCTTACGGGAATTAACCCAGCTCCACGTGGCGTGCCTCAAATTGAAGTAACCTTTGATATTGATGCTAACGGTATCGTGAACGTGTCTGCTGTTGATAAGGCCACTGGCAAGTCTCAAGAAATTAAGATTACTGCTGGGTCTGGTCTTTCTGAAGAAGAAATCGACAGAATGGTTCGTGAAGCTGAAGAAAATAAAGAAGAAGATCAGAAGAGAAGAGAAGTTGTCGATACTCGCAACAGCCTCGACGCTATGATTCTTGCTGCAGAAAAAATGATCAAAGATGGTGAAGGGAAAATCTCTGATGCCTCTAAGTCTGAAGTTGAATCAGCTGTCGCAGAAGCTAAGACTAAACTAGAGTCTGAAAGTGTTGATGAACTTAAAGCAGCTTCTGAAGCGCTTCAGAATGTCACTCATAAAGTAGCTACTGAAATGTATCAGCAAGGTGGTGGAAACCCAGAAGATATGGCAGGTGCTGCTGGAGCAGGCACTGGTGACCAAGGTCAGGCAGGAGCCGGTGGCGAGCAGAAAAAAGACGACGATGATGTCGTTGATGCTGACTTCAAAGAAGTATAAGTTATAGAATACTTTGAAAGAGAAGGCCCTTCCTAGGGCCTTCTTCATTTAACGATCTAGGATTAATTAATGAGTAAGCGAGACTATTACGAAGTTTTAGGGGTTCAAAGAGGTGCTTCAAAAGATGAGATTAAAAAGGCTTATCGAAAGTTAGCACTTAAGTATCACCCAGACCGTAATCCAGACGACAAAGAGGCTGAAGCCAAATTCAAAGAAGCTTCTGAAGCGGCTGAAATTCTTTTAGATGACAATAAGAAGTCTCGTTATGATCAATTTGGTCATGCAGGAGTTGATGGTCAGTCTGGCTTTGGTCAGGGTGGATTTGGAGCAGGAGGGGACTTCGGTGACTTAGGGGATATCTTTGGAGACATTTTCGGAGATATTCTTGGTGGCGGAAGAAGAGGTGGACGCAGAAGACATCGTGGTACCCCTGGAAATGACCTCCAAATGACTCTTGATGTGTCTTTTGAAGAAGCTGCCTTTGGCGCTGAAAAGAATATCTCACTTACTCGTTTCGTTGAGTGTGAAACTTGTCATGGCTCTGGGGCCAAGAGTGGAACTCAACCTTCTACATGTGACATGTGTCAGGGGATGGGTGAGGTTCGTAGGCAGCAAGGTTTCTTTACCGTTGCAACGACTTGTCCCAAATGTCAGGGCTCAGGTCAAATGGTGACTGACCCTTGTGGAACCTGTTCTGGACAAGGACGTAAGAAGAAGAAAGTTGATCTCGCAGTCAAAGTACCTGTTGGTATTGATACCAATCAGCGCCTCAAGCTTTCTGGCGAGGGTGACTCAGGTACACAGGGTGCTCCCAACGGAGACCTTTATGTTGTTATTAATGTCCTTAACCACTCGATCTTTGAGCGTGATGGTTTTGATATTCACTGTACTGTCCCGATCAGCTTTTCTCAGGCAGCTCTAGGTGCCAGCATTGAAGTGCCTACGCTTGATGGAAAAGTGGAAGTCACTGTTCCTGAAGGAACTCAGTCGGGTAAAAAAATGCGTCTTAAGGGTAAGGGCATACAGCGCCTTGGCGCCTACGGTGTAGGTGACCTCATTTTGACTATTCATGTCGAAACGCCGACCAAGCTTTCAAGCGAGCAAAAGGAAATTTTCAAACGCCTTTCTGAGCTTGAAAGTAACGAAAAGAGTCATCCTATGAGCCGTGGCTTCTTCGACAAAGTTAAGGACCTCTTCCACTAAATCATTAAAATTTAAAGTATCGTCCGGTGGAATCTCGGTTCACGAAGGTATAAAATATCCTCTCAAAAAGGAATTTGAGGATATTCATGAAGAACCTATTAAAGTGCTCTGTCGGCGTAACTATTCTTTTGCTGCTATTTCTTTCGGGCTGCTCTGGGATAAAGATGCTCTCTGGTCCATCTCAGAAAGATCTCTATTCGTCCGAGTTTCTCACCAAAATTGAAAAAATTAAAACTCAGTATAGAAGAGGTGAGGTCGCTCAGGTCCTTCAATCTCTTCAGCAAATGAATGAGGCGACATTAAAGCCAACGGAAAAGGCACTACGAAGAAACCTCATTGGTGTTATTTACTTCGGTAAACAAAACTATGAACAAGCAATTTTTAACTTCAATCAAGCCTTAGCAACTTCTGAGGATGACCCTGCGCTTGCTGGTCAAATAAGGCTTAATCTTGGCGGCTCCTACTATAAGCTCAGTATGGTTGAGAAGGCCTTTGAGGTTATACAAGGGGCGGATTTTGAAAAACTGGCTCCACAGGATCTTGTGAAGTTTCATAAGCTTCGTTACCGACTAGCTAATGAGCTCGGTAAGGACGATGTCGCCATCGACTCCTTAATTTGGACACTTTCGACTAAGTCTAAAATTAGTGAGTTGAGAATTGAGCCTCTCTATGAGGCCTTAGTTGCCAAGTTTAGAAAGCTAGAACAGACAACAAAATATCGTACCTTAGAAAGTTTTGAAAAAATTGCTCCCTTTGTAGTGGGTTACCTTGCTTATCTTGAAGCCGAAAAAGTCTATTACAGTGGTAGAAAAGATGATGCCAAAGATTTGATCCGTTGGGTTGAGACAAACTTCTCTAAGTATCCAGAGATTTCTACCCTAGTTAAGAACTTTACTTTTAAAGTTGAAAACTATGCTCGCCTAGACCCTCTCACAATTGGCATTGTCCTTCCTCTTTCTGGAGACAAGAAGAACTTTGGTCAAAGGGCACTATTTGGTATTGATGCAGCTCTAAGAGATCTCAAGGAGAGGAATCCTGACCTCCCTAATTATAAGGTAATCGTTAAGGACTCGGAGGGAAGTGGTGTTGTTGGTGCCCATCAGGTTAAAGAACTGGTTGAAAAGGACTTTGCTTCTATTATAATTGGCGGACTTTTCTCACTTGAGGCCACAAAAGAGTTTTCTGTCGCAAAGAGAAGAGGGGTTTTCTTTGTAAGTCTTTCTCAAATTTACATGGATAAAGAAGATAAAGACCATCTTCTCTTAGAGGTTCCTGGTTCGATTGAGTCTCAAGTTAATCAACTTTTTCAATCTGAGATAATCAATCAATTCGGTAAACGTTCTGCGATCGTTTTTCCAGAATCTAAACGCGGTAAGGCCTACGTTAATGAGTTTTGGCGAAAAGCGAACCTCCTAAATATTCCAGTAATGGGGGTCTTGAGCTATGACAATAAGGCGAATGATTTTAGAGAACCGGTCAAAAACCTCTTAGGTCTTAAGTACCCTAGAGCGAGAAAGGAAGAGTATGAGGTTCTTGATGAAATTTATTCACTAGAGGAGTCTCGATCTACCAGAAGAATTCAAATTCTTAAGCCACAGCTTGATTTTGATTGGGTTTTTATCCCGGCCTTTCCTTTGGAAGCTATTCAAATTATCCCATCTTTTACCTACTATGATGCTTTCAATGTTCCCATTGTTGGTGGACCAAGTTGGAGAAGTCGTAGGCTTAGTAGGGAGAGTTATAAGTTCAAAAATATCTACTTTGTCGGTGATGACGTTAAGCAAGTTTCTAGTAACCTTTCCCAGTCCTTTTATCAGAAATATGGACGCAAGCTTAGACTTATCGAACTGCGTTCCTATGATTCTATGAGAATCGCTATGAATATTCTTGGTGGAGGTCAATACAACTCCCGTGATGAGCTTGATATGGCCATCAGAGGGTTGGGCTCTATTGAAGGCCAGACGGGAAGTTGGAACCTTGTTGATGGTGTATGGATTAAAAAGCTAGCAAGTCTTCATATTCGTAATGGAAAAATTAATGAGCTAACCCCTCAAGCGAATGAACCACAGGGGGAAGTTGAGAAGACCCCACAAAACCCCTAATCCATAGAAGAAATTAAGAAAAACTTGGTATAGAAAGACAAGAGGCCAAACTCTTTTGTGAAGAAGGGAAACTTTCAAGCTCATAAAAAGTGAGAGTGTCAGATAAATCTTTAAAGGCACTAAAGTATTGGGGACCCCATTTAGGAAGGGTATCACCATCAGATAAATGAGAAAAAGCGCAGGCCCTAAAAAGAGAAAATTAAAAAGACTCTTTGAAAATATCCACGATTTAACTCTATTCTTTCCACTGGAAAAGACAGCTCGACCTAAACTAAGGGGATTGGTTTTTCGTTCATGGTAAACATAAAGCTCTGGAATATAGAGGGCCTTGGCATCGTTATGATGAGATAGGGATTCTGTTATAAAAAGATTTTCCTCATTTCTAAAGAGTTCCTCATTGAAGCGGATTTGGTGAGTATCTACCAAAGACTTCCTTACCCATAAATTACAAAGAATGAGGTTGCTTTCATCTCCTGGGCGTATTTCCTGTGTTTGCTGAGTGTGACGTAATCTTGTATGTGCCGTTGCTAAAGGTGAGGTGAGGGTAAGGCTCAAGGCTTGGCTAAAAATACTTTGATTAGGGTAGGGTTGGTCTGGTCCTCCGAAGAGGACTGTTGTTTGATCAATAGTCTTTAAATAGCTTTCTGAGGTTTCCGCAAAACCTTTGGGGATATCCACATCATCATCAAGAAAGAGTAACCATTTTCCACTGGCCCTTTCAATTCCACTATTTCTCGCACAACCGGGTGTTTTAAAAGAGCCTTCAATCCATTGAATAGAAAAGACTTCTCTAAGAGCTTGATATTTCTCTGAATTATCCTGATTGATAATGACAATTTTCTCTGCATGAGGAAATTGATCCTGAAGACTTTGAAGCAGTCTTTTGAGTTTCTCAACCCTATTATGGGTTACAATGATAATTGAGATTTCTTTCATTTCTTTAATTTTATCATTAGAGGCTTATGACTAAAAAGCTCTTCTTTAATTTTTATGGGGTCGAGGTCGTTGTTGAGACTTTGTGGCAAGAAATTGCAGATCGCCTCGATAAAGACTTCTCTCTTTACTCTTGCGAGGGTGCTAAAGGTCCAGCTTTATCTGTGCAGATAGATCAAACAGCTATTTCTTCCACCGAAAATGCAAAATATCAGTATAGAAGTTCAAAGGTTTCCTTTTACGAAGATCAAGGGAAACGCCACTGCCGTTACCTTGATAAAGTTGAAAGTGAAATATGCTTTCATACAGGTGAGGCAAAAGTCAGAGGTTTAGATTTAAATAGTGTTCACGAAGTGAGTTACCTTTTGATTCTTTCCCGGGTGGGGAAAGCTTTAGATACTTTAGGAATGCACCGCCTTCACGCAGCGGCTTTCATAAAAGATGAGGTTCTCTTTTTAGCGCTTTTTCCATCTGGAGGAGGGAAGTCGACTCTTATAAGCTCTCTTATGGAAGATAAGAGCTTTAAACTCTATTCGGATGATAGCCCCCTTATTGATAGCGAGGGTAAGGTTCATCCCTTTGCCATTCGTATTGGCTTTGAAAGGGGGTCTGTGCCAGAGAGTCTTATCAACCATCCCTATTATCTCTTAAAGCGCTTTCGCTACGGAGAAAAAGCTCTTTTTTCCCTTCGTGATTTGGATTGGTCTGTTGGTGGCAAGTATAAAGAAGTCGTTTTACTTAGTGGCCTTAGAGGAAGTTCTGCTTCTTTCAATAAGAACCTGGGGCTTAGTCAGCTTTCTCACGTTTTTAATGAAGGAGTGATTGGATTTGGCCTGCCCATTCTCTATGAGTATTTTTGGGAGTATGGCCATCGAGATTTTTTTAGGAAGGTGCAAATTGTGATTGCTAGAGTTTTAACTTTTATGAAGTTTTGGTTTAAGGCAAATAAATATGAAGTCACTCTTACAAGTGACTTCAATGAGAATAAAAATTTGATTCAGAAGCTAGTTAAAGCGGTACGAAATTAAGCTTTCTTTTTACCGGCTTCAATTGCTTTAAGGATTCTGGCCTTTTTCTTAGCTTGGCCTTTTCTTCTCTTCATTTTAAAAACTTGTTTCTTTCTACCTCTACCCATGGTGCTCAACCTCTACTGCTTGGTGTTAAATAATTGAAGATAGGCGCTCATCCTAATGCGAACATGGGCGATTGGCAAGAGAGAGGCCATAAACTTGTATAAAATGACCTTTTGGGCCCTGCAAATTGTTGTCAGTGAACTTCTCTAAGTGTTAAATTTTACATCTAAACCATATGGATAGGGTTTTTTCTATTTAGGAATTGACAATGAGCGTCAAAAAGAAGACAGGTACACGGAAGAGTACGTCGGCCAAAACGACTAAAGCGACAAAGAAGAAGGTGACCAAAAAGGCCGCTGGACGCAGAAAAGCTACTAAGAAAAAGTCTGCCAAAACAACTTCCACCCGAAAAAAAGTAGATGATCAGGATTTTTTAAATAGTCCTTTCGCCGTTAAGAAGTCTCTGCTCAAGGCCATGAGAATTCATGGTAACGACGAGAAAAGACAGATCGCCATCGATATGCTCGAGCGATACACAGGTCATGACTTCAAAGATTTTCAAAAACAGGTGATCCTGACTAACTTCCATTACTACGTTGAAAGATTTAACTCAATCTTAGATGACTCCTACTATACACAGGGGAGTGCCTTCAAAGCCGCTAGTTCTAAAAAAGCAGAAGTTACTATTATCGAGTTCGGAGTTGGCTCGGCCATGGCCGCACTCATTGGTGAGCTCCTCGCTGTTGTTCAGCCAAAGGCCGTCCTTTTCTTGGGTCTATGTGGGGCAGTTCATCCCTCATTAAAAGTTGGCGACTTCATTCTCCCCATTGCTTCAATTAGGGCAGAGGGGGTTTCTCGTCACTTCTTGCCAGAGCAGGTTCCTGCACTTCCGACTTTCAAAGTTCAGAAGTTTGTCAGTCAGATTTTAGTTGAACATGGCCATGAATATAGAACGGGAACAATCCATTCAACAGATTTTCGTTTTTGGGAATTTGATGAAAAATTCAAGCTCAACCTTATCGAAGAGAGAGTTTTAGCTGTTGAGATGGAAACAGCCGCTCTCTTTACCACTTGCTTTGTGAGTAAAGTGAATATTGGTGCCCTTCTTTTAGTTTCAGACTGTCCCCTTAAGCCGGGTGGAATCAAAACAAAGAAGTCAGCAAAGAGTGTTTTTAAGAAGTTTACAGATGTACACATTGAGCTTGGCATAGAGGCGATGGCCGATATTGCTGAACGAGGTGAAAATATTAGGCATTACCACTGGTAATAATCTTTTAAGGAATTGAATTATGTTTAAAAAGTTTTTGGATTGGTTTTCTAATGACCTGGCCATCGATTTGGGAACAGCCAACTGCCTCGTTTACGCAAAAGATCGTGGAATTATTGTCAATGAACCCTCAGTTGTAGCGGTTCATCAAGGTGTTAAGGGGGTTTCTAAGGTTCTTGCTGTTGGTAAGGAAGCTAAAGAGATGCTTGGGCGTACACCTGGTTCAATCAAAGCAATTCGTCCTATGAAGGACGGGGTCATTGCTGATTTTGAAGTGACTCAGGCCATGTTGAGATACTTTATTCAAAAATCATTGGCAGGTTCTAAGCTTGTAAAACCAAGAATCATTATTTGTATTCCTTTTGGTATTACCCAAGTTGAAAAGCGTGCGGTTAAGGAATCAGCAGAGCAAGCCGGTGCCAGAGAAGTTTACTTAATTGAGGAGCCAATGGCCGCAGCTATTGGAGCAGGTCTCCCTATTACAGAGCCAAGTGGAAATATGATTGTCGATATCGGTGGTGGTACCACTGAAGTTGCCGTTATTTCTCTCGGTGGGATTGTCTTTTCTAAATCCGTTCGAGTGGCCGGTGACAAGTTTGACGAAGCGATTACTCAATATATTAAAAAGAAATACTCTCTTCTTATTGGTGAGAGAACTGCTGAAGCAATTAAAATAAGTATAGGTAATGCTTACCCCTTTGATGAAGAGGTTAAGTCTTTTGAAGTTAAAGGTCGTGACTTGATTGCTGGTGCACCTAAAATTATTGAAGTTACCAGTGATGAGATTCGCGATGCTCTCAGTGACCCTATTTCTGAAGTTGTTGAGGCCATTAAGATCTCTCTAGAAAAAACTCCTCCAGAGCTTGCTGCTGATATTGTTGATAACGGAATTATCCTTGCTGGTGGCGGTTCCTTACTTGCTAACCTCGATATTCTTATTAAAGAAAAGACTGGTTTACCAGTAAGTCTTGCTGAAGACCCACTTACTTGTGTTGTTCGAGGCTGTGGTAAGGCTCTCGAATCTATCGATCTTCTCAAGCAGGTCACAACCCTGTCATAAGGAACAGCTATGTCTGGAGCTCACGCAAGTTTTATTAAGCTTTCCGTTGAAGAAATGGGGCCTAAGCTTAATGTACTTGCAAAGCAAAAGGAAATAATTAAAGTCTGGATCAAGGGAGAGGCTTCAAGTCTTTACCGGGTTACAGACTATACTGTGCTTAAGAGTCCAGATTCTTCTGATTATCTCCTTACACTTTTTAGTGAGGGCGAAGAAAGCGATCAACTCTTCATTGGAAAAAAAGTTCTTTTCAATTTTAGTTTGAATGATTCGGATTACTTTTCTGAAGGAAATGTTAGTCACGATGATATTCATAACACCCTTGTGATTAGGCTAACTGAGAATTTTTATCGTACAGAGAAGCGTGACAACGAAAGGCTTCTCACTTTTCCTCATCATCAGGTATATGCTTATTTTAAAGTACTCAATGAAAAAGATGAGAGCAATGTCATTGAGCTTAAGAGAGAAGAAGATAAGCTCTATATTGATTATAAGATGAGACAAAAGAAAGAGCTTAAAGAGCGTCTCAAAAAGAAAATAAGTGATGTTGAAGATCTTATTGGCTTTAGGGCCCTAGATATTTCACGTTCAGGGATTGCTTTCATAATCAATAATGATGAGTCGAAATATTTTAAAGATGGTATTAAGTACTCTTTTTATATCCTCTTTGATGGCGATATTTTTGTGGTTAAGGGTGCCAACCTTGTATACAAAGTTGACTATGTAGGTGGTCCGGAAGGGAAGAAGCGCTTTAAAGTAGGACTGAACTTTAACCCTGTTGAAAATCTGAGTCGTCATATTCAAGAATTATTACGTGAAAGCTCTGGTGTCGGCTCAATACAAAAAGAATTTGAAGAATTTGTTGATGAGTAATTCTGATCAATTTATGAAGATCTTTTTCTTTTTACCTCTCTTCTTATTCATGTCATGTAGCTCCTCAAGTATTAAGACTGGGGTCAATAGTTATAAAGTGAAGATGAACCTTGAGGACAAGTCGGGCAAGTTCCTGGTTGTGAGAGAGGGGGGACTTTCAAAAGATACCAAACATGTCGTTTCCAAATATCGGGTATATTCTATTGAGGGTGTTGGTCAAAAGGTTTTAGAGCAGTCTATAACCTTCTCAACACCAGGCGTTTTAAAGAATAAGATTAGACTTTTGAGACCAGAAAAAAGTCAGTACAAAGTTTGGTTTGACGGTCAGCTTTATCAAACAGAAACAAGGCTTGATAAGAAAACTAAGAGTCTTGTCGTTTCCATGAAGAGCCCTGAAAAACAATGGAGTGGCACTAAGAAGTTTGTTTTTCCTGGGGGCACCGGAATCTTCTGCTATTTCTCTCAACTTGTTGAGTGTATTCAGTACACAGGATTTATTGAAAAGGCGATTAAAGACAAAAATGGCCGCATGAATTTTCATATTATCTGGGACGGCTATCCATACATTCAAGAGCAATACCTAAACATAATCAATGAACCATTTGCCGCAGCTGTTATTGAATATGATGGTCAAACAGAGTCTAAAGACCACCGTTTCTCGTTAAGTACTTCCGGAAATGCTATTTTTTACCTCTTTAATGACAGCTACGAATATGCAAAAATCTTCTGGCCTGCACAAGGGTATTCCCTCTACCACAAGTGAGTAAAGCTCTAGACATATGACCTTTTGCGGAATGACCCCACGCTTAGGACTCTTAAAATGGTTTAAAGTGGCACAAGATGGCGGTACAAGATGAATGAATTAGGCCAAATGATTATGACTGGTGTTTCGGGTACCAGTTTAACAGCAGAGGAATCCAAGTTCTTAGAAGAAGAGAATATTGGTGGCGTGCTGCTCTTTTCACATAATTACGACAATCCTGCACAACTCGCCGAACTGGTGAATAGTATTCAACAGGCTCGCCAAGAATATCCACTTTTTATCGCCGTAGATAATGAAGGCGGCAGAGTTTTTCGTTTTAAGAAAAACTTCACCCAATTTCCTCCCATGTATCATGTAGGGCTTACAGATAGTCCTAAGCTTTGCTTTCATATTGCAAAAATTATGGCCGATGAGCTGTTGGCCTGTGGGATAAACGTAAACTTCGCACCAGTGTGTGATGTTTGGACTAATCCCAATAATAAGGTCATTGGTGATCGTGCTTTTGGAAAAGATGAAGAGACTGTCAGTAAGTTTGTGTCATCTATTATTCGCGGTCTGCAAACTAATGGGGTTCTCTCCTGTGCCAAGCACTTTCCTGGGCATGGCCATACAACAAAAGACTCCCATTATGATTTACCCATTTTAAAAAGAACGCGTGAAGAGCTTGAGGACTTAGAGTTTAAGCCCTTTATCAAAGCAATTAAGTCTCGAACTGAGTTTGTCATGATGGCCCATCTTATTGTTGATTCTATCGATAATGAGTTGCCAAGTTCTCTTAGCCCAAAGGCTTATCAAATCCTTAGGGAGGATTTGAAGTTTAATAAGTTGATCATCACCGATGACATGGAAATGCAGGCGATTACAGATCATTATTCCGTTGAAGAAGCTGCAGTAATGGCCATTTCGGCCGGCGCAGATATGATCGAATACCGCTCAATGGATGCTGCAAGAAAGGCCCTTGAAGGATTAAAAGAGGCCAAGAAAACCAAAAAGATCAAAAATGATCAGTTTAATCAGTCCATCGCTAGAATAACTGAAGCTAAAAAGACTTATCTGAGTGAATACAAACCAGTCTATATCCCTGATATTGCAAAAAAGCTTAATACCGGAGCATCTCAATCTCTTATGGCCGAGATTCGGGAAAAAATCGACCAAGTTTTGGGTCAGAAAAATCAGTAGTTTAAATTAAGCATTTTTAACTAACCTATTGAAATTACCACCTCTTTAGAGGACATTCTTGCCTCTTTGTCTCACCGAGTTAACCTTCTGATATTCTATAGTTATAACTGCACAGGAGTGCTTTGATGTTAATGTATGCGTCCCTATTTCTAACGGGGTTATCCATCTTTTTGGTAACGAGCCTGATGTTCCAGGAGGAGGACGAATATAAGGCACAGGAAAAACTTGAGTCTGGCGCTGGTTCAGACAAAGAGTCTCTGGCCCAGCATGGAATCGTCTTGCGTTATTCCCGTCCCTTCTTTCGTCGTTATGTCACGCCTATCGTTTCCAGTTTTAAAAATAAGAAGAAGATTAGAGAGAAATATAAGAGAAACCTGGCCTCTGCTGGCCTAACTGAAATTCTTTCCCCAGAAGACTTCTTTAGTTTTAAGCTCTTCTTGATTGTCGGATTTCCTATTGTCTTTCTTGGTCTGAGAACATTCTTAGAGGAAACATGGCCTTTGAATTATATTTTCCCTATTTCGATCTTTGGATTTTTCTATCCTGACATTTGGATTAAGGGAAAGATTCAGGAACGTCAGCAAGAAATCATTCGTAACATGCCTTTTGCTGTCGATATGCTCGCTTTGAGTGTTGAGGCCGGTCTCGACTTTATCGCGGCAATGTCAAAGGTGAATGAAAAAGCTAAACCTTCAGCATTAACCAAAGAATTTGAAATTCTCATGAAAGAGATCAAGATTGGTGCCTCAAGAGCTGAGGCCCTTAGAAATATGGCCTGGCGGGTTGATCTCATACAGATCTCATCATTTTGTGCCACACTCATTGCGGCCGACTCAGTTGGTGCCAGTATTGGGCCTATCTTAAAAGCGCTCAGTGTGGAGATTCGTCAAAAGAGATCTTCTGACGTGGAAAAGGCAGGTGCTACTGCTGCCACAAAGATTCTCTTTCCTATGCTCTTTCTTATTGTTCCTGCAGTATTCATCGTTGTTGGTGCACCACTTGCCCTTGAGGCGATGACGGGGGGACGATGAGCAATCAAATCTTAAAAGTTAAAAAAGGTGATGAGGTTGTGGCCGAAAAGGTCGGTCTCGCTGACTCTTTTCGCCTGAGGCTACTCGGCCTTATGTTTAGTAAAGATCTTGGTGGAAGAGGGGGCCTATTAATTGAGCCCTGCAATTCTATTCATACATTTTTTATGAATTACAAGATTGATGTCATTTTTCTCAGTCGAGATAACAAAGTTGTTAAGGTTTTTAAGAACCTAAAGCCTTGGAGAATGACTCGAATGTATTTTAGTGCAGCAAAGGTATTAGAAATGATGGGGGGAAGCTTGGCAACAGAGCTCAACCCTGGGGATCAATTGGAAATTGAATGTATAAGTTAGTCGTTGTAGCTGGTAAATTGAGAGGTCAAGAGTATCCTCTGGAAGAGGGGGAGAATTCTCTAGGGAGAGATGAATCATGCTCTATTCACTTTCCTGTTCCAGGTGTTTCAAAGAAACACTTTTCTATTACAGTGACGGGAGATACATGCTTCATTTCTGATCAGGGCAGCTCCAATGGTACCTTTCTCAATGGTAAAGCAATCAAAAGAGCAACTGTTCAAAATGGCGATAAGATTGCCTTGCCCGATACCATTATTCAAGTTGTCTACGTTGAAGAAAAGAAAGTCATCATTAAAAAGAGAGTTGCGGACGATGATGATGAAGCTGATTTTATGGACCCAGGGACTCCACCAGACTCTTTGGTTGCCAAAATTTTCTGGGCCTTTAAGTTTAAGGTCATGCCTGTCCTTCATGGAATTAATGAAGAATATGAGTGGCATCACCTCATGGGGATTCTTTGTGCAATTTTTTCTGTGGCAGCAATATCTTTAACTATCTTCCCAGCACTTCAAGACTCAAAAATGATTCTTATCCGTGAAACTGCGACGCGAGGAAGTTCCTACGCGGACATGGTTGCAAGAATGAATAACCGTGCTCTTGAAAGAAAGGAGCTTGAAAAGATCGATACCAACTTCATCAAGAATGAGGAAGGTGTAAAAGAGTTTCGTCTCTTTGATATGGAGGGTCGTATTGTTCGTCCTATCGAAGAACTTAATAATAATATTGGGCGGGATCCTTTCTTTGCTCAGGCCCTAAACTGGGCAATTAAAACTTTAGATAAGAAAGGGGTGGTCCTCAAAAGACTTCTCGATGATGGGGAGATTGGTATCGCCAAAAAGATTGTTGCTTTTAACCCGAGAACGGCGACGGAAGAAGCCGTTGGGGTGATCGCCATCAAATTTGAGCCCACATCTCTAAAAGTTGAAGCTGCCAAGTCTCGAAAAGCTTATCTAGAGTCCCTCGTAACAACTTCTCTGGTTGCGATATTCTTCTTTGGCTTTGTTTACTACTTAACAGTAAGACCTCTCGAGGAATTAAATTTTCAAATTGAGGAAGCTTTAAGAGGTCGAAGAAAGAATCTTGAGAGTCGCTTTCTCTTTAAAGAACTCAATCCTCTAAGAAATAGTATCAACGCCCTCCTCGCTCGTATTAGAGAACTCAATAATGAAGATGATGGAGACTTTGATGAAGAGGAGAGTGACGAGACCTATGTTCGTCAGCTTTATGAGTTTCTCCAAGGAGCAAATGGGCCGGCTTTTGTCCTAGATTCTCAAAAGAACCTCGCCCATATTAATTTGGAGGCCGAAGACTTAACTGGTATGCGAGAAAGTGCCAGTCAAGGGATGAGTCTTTTGGATGTTTCAAGAGAGCAAGGTTTCGCTGCAACAGTAATCGAATTATGTGATAACAGCGCCAATAATATGGGAACAAACCAACAGGGTGAATATGATTTGCAGGGTATACCTCAAACAATTCATGTGAGTTGTTTATTGGGGAGGGATGGTTTTGCAAAAGCATATTACATTACTTTTGTGAGAGCTGACTAATGGTTATGAGCGAGAAGACGCCAGTAAAAATAGTGAAGACCTTAAAGGCTCCAAAAGAGCCTGGGAAGCACTATCGTCTTCTTTGTATGACGGGGAAAAATAAAGGACTTTCTTATTTTATTAATTCCAAACGTATTGTGATGGGGAGGTCCGATAAAGCTGATGTTCAGGTGTTGGATGGAAAGTCCTCGCGAGAACATGCCGAACTGGCCCTTGTCGGTGATCAATATGTCCTCACTGATCTTGGTAGTCAAAATGGTGTTATCGTTAATGACCTTAAGGTGAGTCAGCACCGTTTGGCCGATAATGACAAGATCATTATTGGTCAAACTGTCTACAAGTATAACCAAATAGAAGTCAAGAAAGCAGAGCTTCCTACTGTAGTTGACGATGAAGATGAGCTTGAAGAATTTGAAGAAGAGGAAGAAGAAAAGACCAAGAAAGGTAAAAAGAAGCCCAAAAAGAAAAAGAATAATATGGTGATGATTCTTGTCGCCGTTTTAGCCGTTGTTTTTCTCTTGCCTGAGGATAAAGACTCTGGGGCTAATCGCAAACGCAAGGGTACAACTCTTGGGACAGTTCAAAGAGAGAAGATTGCTTTGTCTGACCCTCGTAATAATGAAATTCAGGACAAAGATGTTCGTGATAAACTCCGGGCTTTTATTCATAGAGGTCAAAGGGAGTATCGAGAAGGTAATTACTTTAGGGCCATTGAGCAATTTGAGCTAGCTCTGATTTTGGTTCCAAATCATGTTGATGCCTCCTTTTATTTGAGAAAGACAAGAGAGTCTCTAAAGGAGTACCTCAAGTCGATTAAGGATAAGGCCCAGCAGGATCAAGATGCACTTAAGTATACATCAGCATTAAATCAGTACTGTGCGATTATCTCTTTCCTTCAGGATTATCCTGAAGACGAGAGATATAAAGAAGCAGAGAAGCAGATAGAATTATTAGAAGAAAAAATAGGGCTCGAGAAAGGTGAATTTAAATGTTATTAAAGATAATCAAGCTCTTTTCCAGATAGATCTGGCTAAAGAGGTTGAAGGCACAGATGGTGCGCCCCTTACATTCTTTGTAGGGCGGAGTGATTCGTGCCAAGTTGTCCTTGATGATCAGCAAGTTTCTCGAGAACATGCAAAAATCACCTACGCTCAAGGTTCTTGGTCTATTGAAAAGGCATCAGACTTTAACACCCTTAGTCTCAACGGTACTTTTTGCGAAAATGCTCAATTAAAAAATGGTGACCTAATTAATATCGGTCCCTTTACGATTAATGTCTCCCTCTCTGAGGTTGTTCAAGAAGTGGCGCCCGCTGCCGCACCTACTGGTCACGATATGGAAATCACTGGCGATGATGCTTCAAGTGTTGATGTTGGTTTAGGAGATGATGAAGCAACAGAACTTCTTACTGATCAAGATGTAGCCTCGGAGCTTGAGGGTGACCTTGGTGGTGATTTAGATGATAACCTAGATGGAGGTCTAGATGATGGACTTGACGGAGACCTCGGAGATGGCGGGCTTGGTGATGATTTAGAAGGTGGTCTAGAGGACGATCTAGGTGAAGGTGGGCTCGATGACGAGTTAGGGGACCTTGATGAATTAGATCAAACCCTTGCTGAAGATGCTGACCTTTCAGGTGGAAATGATGAGTTCGCAGATGATTTCGCAGGAGATGAGGCTGCAGGCGATTTTGCTGAGGAAGGTGGTGGCGCAGAGGGGTTTGAATCGGGTGATGCTGACTTTGAAGGTGGTTTTGAAGAGGGCTTTGACGATCAAGAATATGGCGATGAAGGCGGCTATGACGTCGATAATTTTGACGATGAAAAAACACAAGTCGTTAAGAGCTTTGCCAACTTTATGCTGGAGATATTCGGTGAGTATGCCCCTTATGATAAGTTTAATATTGAAAAGCCTGAGACCTTCATCGGTCGTGACCCTGAAAAGTGTGACATTGTTCTCAATGACCCTGAAGTTTCGGGAGTCCATGCTGTTATTAAAAAGAATGCTATCACTTGTACTTTAGAAGACTTAAAGTCAGCAAATGGTACTATCCTCAATGGCGAAAGAATAAATGCCCACGAGTTGACCTCAGACGATGAATTTCTCATCGGTTCAACGTCCTTTACTGTAAAAATTCAATCAGACTTCATTGAACAAGAAAAAGACCGCATCATGCCTGTTGAGGAGAATCAGGTCGTTGAGGTTGAAGAAGTCGTTGAGGTTGATGAGAACTTTGAGGATGAAGATGGAAATGTTATCGAGGGAGATACTCTTGGTGGTGGAACCCTCGATACAAAGCCTAAGTCACTTTTTAGTAAAGAGGCCTTAAAAGATCCACAACAGAGAAAGAAGTTACTCTATGGTTTAGTTGTTCTTTTAGCTCTTTGGGTCTTATTGGATGATGGAGAGTCTGGAAAAAAGCATGCTCCCAAACCAAAAGCAACTAAGGCAAAGCCTAAAGAGACTAAACCTACAAACCCCAAACAGAAAGTTCTGACCCCAGAAGAGAAAGAATATGTAGAGAGTCAGTATCTCTTAGCAAAACAATACTTTAACGAAAGTAAGTACAGTGAAACCATCATGGAGTTAGATAAAATCTTTGCGATTACTCCAGACTATAAGAAGGCGCGCCAAATTAAAGCCCTTGCAAAAGAGGGGCTTGATCGAATTGCTCGTCTGCTTGAAGAGGAAAGAAAGGAAAAAGAAAGAAGGGAGCGTGAGGCAAAGGTCCAGTCTTTGCTTAAAGATGCTAAAGATGCTGTTGCCAAAAACCAAACTGATCGGGCAGAGAACCTTTTTAAAGAAATTTTAAAATTAGACCCAGAGAACTTTGAAGTGACTCAGCTCAAGCTTCAAGTGGATGCCTACAAGAAAGAACAGGAGAGAATTGCTCTTGAAAAAGCACAAAAAGAGGCAGAAAGGAAGCGACAGCTTCAGGAGTTAAGCCCAGGTAAAACATATTATCTTTCTAAAGAGTGGTACAAAGCAATATTAAAGCTTCAAGACTTCCTTAGAGGGGAGGGACTTGATGAAGATTTAATCCGAGAAGCTTCTGACATGCTTGATAAATCTAAAGAGAATTTGAACGCTGTTGTCAATCCACTTATTGGAAAGGCCAGGTCATTGAAAGAGGGTCAGGATTTAAAGGGAGCTTACGAACTCTACCTTGAGATTCTCCAATATCACCCCTCTCATGAAGAAGCTCTAAATGAAATGGATGCTATTCGAAATAAGTTAGAGTTAAGAAGTAAGAAGGTCTATCGTGAGGCCATTATTGCAGAATCTCTGAGTCTCTATAATGATGCGAAAGAAAAGTTTCAAGAAGTTCAACAAATCTCGCCGACAGACTCTGATTACTATGAGAAGGCGACAGAGAAATTAAAAGATTATCTCGACTAGGATGGTGCGATGATTAAGCTACAAAGTTATGCAGCAAGAACTGACCAAGGTCCTTACCTTCAATTAAATGAAGATGCATTGGATGTTGATTTAGTTAACGGCCTTTATATGGTTTTTGATGGCTTTGGGGGAAACTCCATTGGGGATAAGGCCGTAAAACTAGTCTCAGATACTATCAAAAAGTTCTATACCCGAATTGGCGGGGACCCAGACTCTACGCTACCTTTCTTTTACAGTACAAAATACCTCATTGAGGGAAATGCTCTGGTGAATGCCATGGAGTATGCTCATCATCTTCTTAAACAAGAAAATCGTGACAAAGATATGAATAATCGTGGCGGTGTTGCAGGGTTGGCCGTCGCCCAATCGGAGAATCTCCTTACTTTTGCTTCCTCTGGGAATTGTATGGCCCTCCTTTATACAAGGGGGGAGCTTAAAACAATCTTAGAGCCAGATAACTTTGAAATGATTTCTGGTGATCACTTTGAAAAACAATTTACGACAGCACCTGCTGCAGCCATTGGGCTTTTTGATGACCTTCACCTGAATGTTAGAGAAGTCCGAGTTAATAGAGGTGATCGAATTATTCTCCTTACTGATGGGGTGTACGCTCGACTAAAAAATGCTGAAATTTACGATATCCTTCAAAAGGATGGAGCAAAAAATCAGGATAAAATAGACGACCTCTTTGAGTTGGCCAATAGTCGCGGCAATCTTGATAATCAGACCGGCGTTCTTCTTAATTTCTAAAACCGTGTTCTTTACTCAAACACTTTGAATTATTCGTCTATTGATTAGATAGGTCATTTAGGTGAGAATATTCAAAAGGTTATCTTATGAGTGAGAAACTACTTGTCGCTGATGACAGCCCAACTATTCAAAAAGTCGTAGGTATTACACTTGCTAATACAGACTATGAGACCGTTCAGGCGCAGTCTGAAGAAGAATTGATAGAGAAACTCAATTCTGACAGTTTCGATCTTGTTCTTCTTGATTTTAATCTCTCAGAAAGCAGCGATGGCTATGAACTTTGTCAAAAAGTTCGGGAAGCTTCTGCCAATCAAAAAATTATGATCATGCTTGGTACCTTTGATACTGTTGAGGATCACCGTCTTGAGGAGCTTGGGGTCGTCGAGAGAGTAATCAAACCTTTTGAAAGCAGTAAATTCATAAAAAAAATTAAAGACGCTCTTGATTCAGAGGGTTCAAGTGAAAGTCTCTCAAGTGATTCCTTTTCTGACTTTGAAGAGGTAAATCCCTTTGAATCTTCACCTTCAGAATCTAGTGAGGGGGATTCATTCTCCTCTGAAGAAAGCTCCGATGGTGAGCTTGAAGATGATTGGGCCATCTCGGGACCTCAAGTTGAAGAGGATGATGAGCCCATGCCTGAAGGTAACTTTTTGGAGAGTGGCTCAACGGACTCATCTTCTAATGAGCTAGCAAGTGAAGTTCAAGGCTGGGGAATGAGTGTTCCTGAAGTTATTGGTGCTGATGATAAAGGCGATGCTCCCATGCCAGATGCAATTTCTGCTAGTGAGGGACAGTCCCAAGCAGATGCCATAAGTATGGATGAACTCACAAATGAGGATGCTACGGGAGAATGGGATGCTTCTGAGATCGTCAGTGAGGAGTCAACAGCTCTACCTGGTGATGAAGATCTTGATTACCCAGATACTTCTTCTAGTGGTGGGCCAAGTTCTTCCCTTGTGTCACTTGATGAATTAAGTGGTGGGGATGAAGGTGAAGAGGAAGAGCTCCAACAAACAGACCCACAGATTGTGATTGAACAACAAGAAGATAGTCCTGATCTCGCTCATGAGCTTGCTGGTGAAGTTGAAGCGGAAGATTTTTGGGCCGCTGATGAGAGCTACGACGTAGATCAAGAGCAAGAAAGTGATGGAATCAAAATTGGACCTGAAGAGGGAGAAGAGAGTGAAATTGAGCAACATTCTCCCATTGAAATTGGTCCTAAGCTTGAAGATGAAAGTCACAGTCCTATTGTTGAAGCGCTGAACGATCTCCATGATCGAGAAGAGGAGTTCAACGTAGGAGACTCTAAAAGTACTGAATCTTCAGTTGCTTCTCTCGATAAGAACGAAATCATTGCGGCGTTAAAGGATGAGTTTCGTCCCCTCCTAAAAGAAATGGTTAAAGAAGTCATTGAGGAGATGGGAAAAGAAACTTCAGAGAAGATAGCTTGGGAGATTATTCCAGACCTGGCCGAAAATCTTATCAGGGCCGAAGTGGAGAAGTTATCTCAAAAGGTTCAGGATAAACACTCTCTTAATTAACTCTTAAAACGCAGGGTTCCTGAGAGGACTTTGCAAACTTCCGTGTCATTATCAAGAAGTGCTTCACCAATAGGGGAGATCCCAATAAATTTGCCGTTTTTGGAGTCTGAGTTATTGGAGATGGTAACTTCTTTATTTAAGTGGCTACAGTATTGATTAAACTCTTTGTGAACCTGGTCAGGAGTAAGGCGGTTGGCTAGAATAAACTCGACTATTTTAGGAGGGAGGTTTTTTTTAATATCTGACTCTAGGTTTTCATCATTAAAAATAGCATTAACTGGATAGGGAAAATTGCACTCATCCTCTTCTTTAAGTTTTAGATTCAAACCAATACCAACAATGATTTGTTTGTTGACGAGTTGGCACAGAATGCCGCCAATTTTCTCATCCTTTTCATTTAAAAGGTCATTAGGCCATTTAATGAGAACTCTGGGGCTAAAAAACTTTGCTAATAAAATTCCAATTTCAAGAGGGGTGAGGGTGATTTCTTGATTCGGTTTAAGGGTGAAACTAAAGGCCAGCGCATCCGAAAAATGAATCCACTTTGAGCCTTGGCGTCCAACACCTTGGTTTTGAAAGTCTGTTGAAATGAGATATTCTCCAGGATTCTTTGCAATCGCCCTTTTTACCTCGTCTTGGGTGGATGGACATTCCTTGAGATGGACGTGATGCATGGTGTTCCTTTAATAATCTCCAGTTGTTTGCTAGAACTTACTTCATATATTTATCACGAGCAAATGAGGTTTACATGTCTATTGTCGAAAGGTCACACCCAAGAAAAGTGCAGTTTACGCCAGGAATAAACCCCTACGCGGCAGGTTCTGTCATTGCTGAATTTGGTAATACAAAAGTTCACATTACAGCGACTGTTGAGGAATCAGCTCCTCCATGGATGAAAGGCCAAGGCAAGGGCTGGGTTACAGCAGAATATTCCATGTTACCGGGGTCAACTCACACCCGTAGCCGGCGTGAACGTAGTAAAGTTGGTGGTAGAACCTATGAAATCCAAAGGCTGATTGGTCGTAGTCTTAGGGCCGTTGTTGATTTAGAAAAGCTTGGTGAAAGATCCGTTCAGGTTGATTGTGATGTTCTCGTTGCCGATGGTGGAACAAGAACCACCTCCATCTCTGGAGCCTACGTTGCTCTAGCGCTTGCATTTAAAAAGTTACAAGAAGAAGGTCTCTTAAAAGAAAGTCCTTTCACAGGTCAAATTGGGGCTATAAGTGTTGGGGTCAATACTCAAGGAAAGGTCATTGCTGATCTTAATTATGAAGAAGACTCAAGTTGTGAAACTGATATGAATATTGTCATGACAAAGGCCGGTGAGTTCGTAGAGATTCAAGGAACGGCAGAAGAGAAGCCTTTTAATAGAGAACAGCTAAATGGCCTTTTAGAGGCAGCAGAAGCCTCTTTACAGGTTGTTTTTGAGGAGCAGGATAAGGTTCTTTCATGAGTTTAAATTTCTTACTCGCTTCAGGGAACCAACATAAGGCCGAAGAATTTGCAGAGCTCTTTGACTCTCAAGTTCTTTCGGTTAAAGCGTCACCTCATAAGGTTGATGTTGTGGAAGATGGCAGCTCTTATCGAGAAAATGCACTGAAAAAGGCACAGGCCTACTATGATGCTTTTAAAGAGCCTGTTGTTTCTGATGACTCTGGCTTAAATGTAGAAGCTATACCAGATGATCTAGGAATTCATACGGCAAGATTTGGTGGCGTTGGTTTAAGTGCATCCCAACGTAATCAGCTCCTTCTTGAAAGAATGGAGGGGGTAGAGCACCGCTCTGCTGGGTTTGTCTGTGTACTCTGTTTTTATTTGTCTCCGGAGGAGATTTTCTTTTTTGAGGGGAGGCTAAAGGGGACGATTGGCTTTGAGCAACTTGGTGAAGAGGGCTTTGGTTATGACCCAGTTTTTTTGCCAAGCAAGGTTGAAGACGGCAAGTCACTAGCTCAAGTTCCTGATTGGAAGCAAAGAAATAGTCATCGTGCCTTGGCGTGTCAATCTGCCTTAAATTTCTTTAAAGAAAGGAATGGACAAAACTGATGCTCTTCATTATAAATTCACATTCGGAGTGCCATTGACGGAGCGTAGCGCAGCCTGGTAGCGCACTTGCTTTGGGAGCAAGGGGTCGCTGGTTCGAATCCAGTCGCTCCGACCATTTTAAAAAGGGAACCTTTCGGTTCCCTTTTTTTATGGTCTTTCACGACTGGATTCCCTTGTTGCATGACCGTAAGCTGTCGCTTACGCCATCCACCAAGGCGCCTGAGCGTCAAAGCCCGCCTCGCGGCCTTTACCGCGCGGCCAAGCTCCGACCATTTTAAAAAGGGAACCTTTCGGTTCCCTTTTTTTATGGTCTTTCACGACTGGATTCCCTTGTTGCATGATCGTAAGTTATCGCTTACGTCATTCATCAAGGCTCCTGTGCATCAAAGCCCGCTACCACACGGCCAGGCTACGACCATTTTAAATTGAGGGTAGAATTTCTGGACTGTTGGGGTTGCTGTTGTCGATGACAATATGGGC